>JBBEEB010000126.1:0-13318 GCA_040880995.1 Halofilum sp. (in: g-proteobacteria) | reverse complement strand
GCCACTTCCTCGCTACGGCGCGGATTTCTCACACAGTCTCTGAAGCCCGACCTACTATCCACATCGGCCCTACGATCTCAGCTACGCGCGCCTAACGACACACCAAGCGACGCCACCGCGCAGGTCTCTCGAGCCAAAGACCCGTAATGGCAAAACGCTTGAATCGCTTCGCTTCGTTCGCCGTGACACGGTCCGTCTGCGGTTTCGCTCGCCAGGTTTCCTCCTACATCCGTTCCTTGATGCCCGCACGCAACAGCCACCAATTGAGCGGGTAGCTGGTGACGAAACCAACCAGCATCGCGATCTGCATCATGAACCAGAACTCGGGCGAGGCCACGGGCAACGGCGCCCCGAGCAAAGTCCTGAAGATGTAGAAATGCGCTACGGCCATGAAGCCGTACATGCCGATCTGCCATGCGGTGAGTGACAGGACGTCGGCCTTGGCCGCCTCGATCAAACCCCGGCGCACCGAAAGATTGCGCATCGGTCGAATGGACCAGAACTGAAACGCAAGCCCAAACGCGAGGGCGAAGATGTACGCGAGGATCCAGACCGCGAACGTCTTGTGTTCGAACAGAGACTGCCAGCCGAACCAGATGGCAATCGTAGGGAATGCGAGCGCCAGCCATTCCGCCGCGATATCGCCCAGGGTGCAGCCGCTGCCGCAGTGAGTCGTGCCTTTCGCGACCATCGCGGGGAACGATGTCTCGCGCATGTGAGGCGGCATCTCGCCGCGCTCCATCGCGGGCATGGCCCGTTCGTGGGTCGCGAGCCGCCCATAGCGCAGGTAACCCCAGACCGCGAGAACACTGGCGAACAGCGCGGTCACCGGCCAGACGACGTTCATGATCCGCATGTGCTGCGGCCGACGCCATTCGTCGAACGCGATCCACACCGCGCACGCGGCTCCCAGGATCAGCGAGGCGATCGACAACCATTGGAGCCAGGCGGGAGTCACCGCAACATCCCTGTTCGCGTGCAAGACTGCGGCACCCGCCGGACCGATCGGGCGCCGTGCGGATCTCGGGCCGCAAGCCGCTAAGACCGCCCGTATCTCCGGGCTGCCACGTGCGGCGACCCCGGCCACGGCGGGTTGTTACCTCCATTCGTTGGACAACGAACCGGATGGCCGAATTGGGCGTCGTGGGATCGCAGGGCCTGCCCGCAACTGCCCGAAAGCGCGTATGCCGCAAGTTGCAGAATTGACCTAAGCGCCGGCCCGGGTCAGTCGTTCCATCGCCTCTGCCGGCAGCTCCAGCTCGGCGGCGCCCATGATGTCGTCGAGCTGAGCGAGACGGGTGGCGCTGGCAATTGCCGCGGTAACGCCGGGCCGGCCCATCAGCCAGGCCAGCGCGACTTGCGCCGGCGAAACCGAGAGCTCTTCGGCGGTTTCGCGCAGCTCGGCGAGAATGCGCTGGCCGCGCTCGTCGAAGTATTGCTCCAGCAACGACGCGCGGCTGGTGCCGACCACGTCGTCGATGGAGCGGTACTTGCCGGTGAGAAAGCCGCTGGCCAGGCCGAAATAGCAAGTGACCCCGAGTTCGCGTTCGGTCGCGAGCGCGGCCAGGCCCCGTTCGAACGTCCGGTCATACAGGTTGTATCCGGGCTGGAGCACCTCGTAGCGCGGCAGCTGCCGATCGGTGGCGGTCACGAGGGCGGCATCGACGCGTTCGGGTTCATAATTGGACGCGCCGAGCACGCGCACCTTGCCGGCCTCGACCAGTCGGGCGAACGCCGTCAGTGTCTCCTCGAGCGGCGTGTTCGCGTCATCGAGGTGGGCGAAGTACACGTCCAGGTAGTCGGTTTGGAGCCGCCGCAGCGACTCCTCGACCGCGGTCTCGATGTTGGCGGTGCTCAGCCCTTCGCGGCCCTCGAGCATACCGACCTTGGTCATGATCACCACGTCGTCGCGTCGGCCGCGGCGTTTCAGCCAGTTGCCGATCACGGTCTCGGACTCGCCTCCGGTATTGCCGGGCACGAAAGACGAGTAGACGTCGGCCGAGTCGATGGCGTTGAAGCCCCGCTCGACGAAGCGGTCGAGCAGGTCGAAGGAGGTCGGCTCGTCCGCCGTCCACCCGAACACGTTGCCGCCGAACACCAGCGGCGCAATGGAAAGGCCGGACCGGCCGAGCAGGCGCCGTTCCATAGTCCGCTCCTCCTTCGTGCAGACCAGTACGCCGATTATAGGGTTTTGAGCGGCGCGGATGCAGACCGCCTACCTGGGAAGAAGCCCGTTACGCCGCGCTGCGAAAGCAGCGGGGCGTGCGGGTCAGACCCGGTCCGCGAAGATCTGAACGCGCCGCAGCAGACATTCGCTGAAGGGGGTTGACGAGAGCGGGTGTGCAATCAGGGTGTGCGACCGGGGTCAGGCTTTGCAATCCAACATTCGCCGTCGCCGTGTGACCCCATTCGCCGTGACTACACTCGAGCTTCAGCGCGCGGCCTCTTCCTCCGCGGTGGCCGCGGCCGGCACGCCCGTGGCCTTCTTTCTTTCCGTGGAGACGTTCAGGAAGTTGCCAGCGACGATCAACGCCGCGCCCAGCGCCAGGAAAAGGTCCACCCGCTCGCCGTAGAGCGCAAACCCGACCAGCCCCACCAGCGGCAGCCGCAGAAAGTCCATGGGCACCACCACGGAGGCATCCGCGAGCTTGAATGCGCGCACCATGCAGTAGTGCGCCGTGAGGCCGGTAAAGCCGACGACGACAATCCAGGGCAGGTGCGCCAGGCCCGGCGATACCCAGTCGAATGCCGCGGGCACGAAGCCGAGCGGAAGCTGGATCAGCATCATGAAGAACAGGATGCAGAGCGTCGAGTCGTGCGCGCCGAGCTTTTTGGTGAGCGTGTGCGACATGGCATAGCCGACCGCCCCGGCAAGGATCGCCAGCGCGGCCGGATGGATCACCTCCAGGCCCGGGCGGAGGATGGTGAGCACGCCGGCGATGCCGAGTGCGACGGCCAGGATTCGGGTGCCCGAGATGCGCTCGCCGAGGAGAATCGCGGCGAAGATCGCCGTCCATAAGGGCACGGTGAACTCGATAGCGAACACGGCGGCCAGCGGAATGAATGCGATGGCGTAGAACCAGCCGAATTGCCCGCCGAAGTGCGCCAGGTTACGCAGCAGGTGCGTACGGAAATCCCGCAGCGAAACCTGGCCCCACCCGGTGCGGGTGAGCAGGGCCGCGATGATGACGAGGCCCACCAGGCTGCGGAGCGCCAGGATCTGGAACGTGCCGAAGTCGGCCGACAGCTCACGGCCCGCGACCGCCATCCCGACGAACGAAAACAGCGTCCCGATCATCCAGACCGAGGCCATGATGACGGGGTGGTGCATGAATTCCCTCAACCGTGAGCGGGCGCAGGGTTCCGCAGCGTACGACGTCTTCAGAACTCCGTCGACCCGTTCGGCCAGTCGCTCTCCGCATCTCTCGTGCGTTGCGCCTCGATGGCGCGCAGCGTCGCTTCCGGCAATGCCTGAGTCACCATGCCAAACGTCAAAGGCCGCCGATCCGGATAGACCTCCTCCTCCACGACGCGTCCGAGACAAACGAGCCGCTCGTCGGTTCCCGTCGCGATCGTCGCATCGCAATCAGCCCAGCCACAGGTTCCGGAGACGAGAGGCAGCCCGCGGTTGGTCCGGGCACGTTCGAGGCCGTCGAGCTTGTCGGCCTCGCGGCCCGAGCTGAGCCCCAGTCGTGCAACGAGATCATGCTGCCCCTCGCTCAGTAGCTGCACGGCGAAGCGCCTGCTGGCCTGAACAAGTTCGGCCGTCAAGCTGCTCGGCGACAGAGCGACCATCACGCGTCCCTTGTGCTCGACCAGCGTCGCGGACACGACCCACGTGGCGACCAGGGCGTTGTCTCGCCCCTCATGGTGCGTGGAGATCAGATACACGAAGGGGTTGGTCAACGACGCCAGCGAATGCGAAGCCATGGATCCAAACTCCTTGGGCCAAAATCAGCCGGAAGCCCGCGCTGTCCCGCAATGCATGCGGACTCCCCTGTCGCAACACTCACGAAGTGTAGGACCTTGGTGCTGATGCGCATCCAGACCGCGTGCGCACCGGGAGTCGGTGGCGCGGAAGCAGTCGTGGGACATGGGGATTGCAGGCTCCGAGCTGCGCTCGCTCGCGGGGGCTTGTGGATACCTGGGTATAGCGCGAGGGAGGTGTGTGATTGGGAGCTTCGGCCGTGAACACCCCGAGTGGCGTATCCGATGACGGCCGCCACTTTCAGGCCATCTCGCCGAGGCGCTCGCCGCTGCTCAGCCCTCGGAATAGCTGGTAGGTCGTGCGAACGGGGTGGCCGTCCACGTTCCGCGCTCCCCGGCCGGCAGCGACGTCGTCGCCGTTGGCCGTGCGCAGTTCCCAGGAGAACCGCGTCCGATCGGTGGTGTTGGGGACGCTGGCGTGCAGGTGCGCGCCGGAGAAGCACAGCAGGTCGCCGTGTTCGATGCTGATCGGCAGGGCCTCGCGCCAATCCGGTGCGGTGCTGGCTAGCGGCAACAGCGGGTAATCCGGTTCGGGGCCTTCCTGCTTCAGCCGCCGCAGCAGTTCGCGAAAGTCCCAGCCGTCGCTGTCGTTCGCCACGGGCCGATCGAACAGGGTAGGGAACATCGCCAACGTGCGCTCGGGCGTCACCGGATAGACCGGGGCCCACCAGTTGGTCTGCGCCATGATATTCGAGCCCCACGTATCGCGGTGCGCGCCGAGCGGGCTCACCGCCCGCGCACCGCTCCGGCTCGACGCCATCTGTACGCGCTGCTTGAGGCCGTCACCGAAGGTCCGCTCGATGTCGACGCCGACCGCCGCCAGTGCTTCGTTCACCATCTGCGCGATCCGGGCATCTTGCCGGACCTCGTGCTGCAGTGCCCCGGCCGATTCGTTGACGACCTCCTCGGCTAGGCGCTGATGGACGGTTTCTGGCTCGTCGCCGAGATGGCGCCGGCAAGACGCTGCTAGGTGCTCAGTGAGTGCCGCGACGGCGCCGAAGCCGCGAAAGATGATGATCTCGCCGGCGTACAGCCGGTCGTTGCGCTCGCGCTCGGTCAGCGCGCGGGCCGTCAGATGGATGGCGCTCATGGGATGGCTTTCCGGCGGCTGGCGATCGATGAATGCGCATTGTAGGTTGGTGCGGCCGATCTGCGCGCGGCAAGACCCATGTGGCGCCAGAACTGCCGCCACAGCTCGAAATCAGGGGTTGACGAGCCCGAGGTTTCGCGATTTGTGCACAGGCGCTGGCCGTCGTGGAACGGCGCGAGGTATCGAATTCGGGCGCACGGCAGCGATTACGTAAGCCACTGTTATACGGGCATTTCTTTGAGGTGGCCAAAAAGTAACCAATTTGAATGCATGCGCGGCGCGGTGCCGCTACCCCGTGGAATCCAACAGACTATTCACAGAATTATCCACAGGTTCTGGGGATAAACCCCAGAGGCCCCTAAGAACATCAGCTTACGGCCGCGGGAGGGTCTGCGCGGACCGGCAAACCGGCCGCGCCAATGTGCCGTTTCACGCGAAGCGAAGCCGAGGCGCACGGAGGGCGCCTGCCTGTCGAAGGCCGATGGAGCCGCGGAACGACCCCGAGCCCTCGCGTGGGCTTGCAAGAACCGAACTCGTCCGAGGTCGGGCGGGGCGAGCCAGGTCTAGGGTGCCGATCAAACGGGCATGCGGTTGGCTAGATCACCGCCTCATCCGGTTTCATCGCGAAGCGCAGGATGGCCGCTACGCCGGTATCGACCGGCATCTTCTCCCGCGGCAGGAAACGCACCTGACCCTCGGCGCGCAGCACCCGCTCGGCAATGTCATCGATGACGTCGTCCGTGCGCGGCGCATCGAAGTCTCCATACTCCACCTCTCCCTCTTGGGATAGCCGCCCGCCGATGCGGCGGTCTTCCTCGACCAGCAGCGTCTCGACCTGCGCCATGGTGGCAGCGCGGGCGATGGTGTCCACCTCGGAGAAGGCCAGTTCGTGCGCCGCATTGGAGTGGTAGCGCTCGACCAGCTCATCGAGATTGGCGGCAAGGGCATCCTGGACCACATTCCAGGTCAGTTCGCCCAACTGGTCTTGTTCCAACTCATGGAAGGGATCGCGCTCGAAGCCCACATCCAGCAGATTGGGGTTCTTGCTCGCTTCGCGGAATAGCCCCTGGTATTGCGACTGGGTCGCCAGTAGCAAAGGCACCTGCGCCGGCCCGTTGTGATGCTCGTACACGGCGCTGTCGAGGCGGGTAAAGAACTGGTGCAGTTCCTTACTGTCATCGGCCGCGCGTTCGTTGTCCTTGCGGTTGGGCGCGTTGGCCGGCTTGCCGGTGGCCTCGACCATGCGCGTCGGCACGTGCGAGTGCAGCTCCACCGGACACGTCTGCTCCTGGTCCGCCTCATAGAGCGCCACATCGTGCGCGCTCACACAAAGAACCTGGTAGCACATGCCGTGCTGCGTGACGTGCAGCAGCGGACGCAGATGGAAGGAATCGGCCACCACGGTCAGATCGCCCGGCGAGCGCATGAGCTTGCGCACGATGCAGCGCTGGGGCGAGAGGAAAACGGCCAGGCCATGTTGCTGGTGGAACCAAAAGTGGTCGGACTCGCCCACGCGCTCGAGCTGCTCGATCAACTGGCTGCGCACGTGCTTGTCCATCTCGCGCGCTTCCAGGGCGGCGCCCGCCTCCTTGACCCGGTCCTTGTACAAGATCCGATTCTTGTCCTTCCAGTTGGTTTCCGGGGAGGTGGTGCTGTAGATCGAGATGCAGGGGCCCTCATCCGCCTGCAGCAGACGGTGGAGGTCGGCATAGTTAACCACGGGGGCTTCCTCGATCCCTTCCGGCTTGTCCATCTCAGATCTCCAGATCGCCGTGGCTGCCAGGACGGCGCGGCGCATCTGGATGAGATAGAAGTGTGCGGTGGGCGGTTCAAGTCGGCATGGGGGCTCCAACAGCCCAATCAGGACGAGCCCGTGCCTGTTGGGTTGCAAAACCTGGCGTCGTTCCCTACCGCGAACTTCCCCGGCTGGGTCGAGCAGTCCGGTTCCGCGTGACGGCACAGTGCCGTATCGTGCCTTCCATGAAGGGCTTCGAACTGCATCCGCGACTGGCCGCCGACACCCACCGGCTGGGCCGGCTCGACCTCAGCCTGGTCCTGCTGCACCGGGATGCCGGCGTACCCTGGTACCTGCTGGTGCCCACCGTCGACGCCACAGAAACCATCGACCTCGCGGCCGCTGAGCGGGAGCGGCTCAACGCCGAGATCCAGCGCCTCGGCGAATTCGTCCGCGAGGAACACCAGCCCGACCGGCTCAACATTGCCGCCATCGGCAACCAGGTGCCGCAGCTTCACGTCCACGTGATCGCCCGGCACGAAGAGGACCCGTGCTGGCCGGGCGTGGTCTGGGGACGGCTCGCGACGGATCACCGATACGAGCAAGTGGACCTGGACGCGCGACGCGCGGCGCTAGCGCAACGACTGGGAATGTGCGTCGAGGCCGAGAGCTGAATCGACCCACCTCCGCCACCAGCTTGGGTCTGATTTAGACTCGCACGGTTCACCGCACTGCGAAATCCGAAGGTAGACCCATCTACTCCAGGCCACCTGGTCTCGATGGATATCCTCCGTTGATGTTCGGTTAGGAGCCGGCGTTCGGGCGGACTGGGCGCTCTTGAATCACGATATGCGCGCGCGATCAGCACTCACATGCCGGAACAGGTCGTCTGACCGGCCGACGGCAGGAGATGCTCGGGCTCGCGCCGCGGCGTTTGACTCCCGGGGAGAGGGGTATTACCGTAAAAGTATTACCACTAGGGTGGCCGACATGAGAGTGACCTCGAAGGGACAAGTGACGATCCCGCTGGAGATTCGGCAACGCCTCGGTATCGGGCCCAGTTCGGAAGTCGAATTCGTGGCCGAGGACGACAAGGTCGTTTTGCGGCGGGCGAGTGCCGAAGGAGTCCGCGGGAATCAGTTGGTGAAGCGCCTGCGCGGACGCGCGAGCGTACGCATGAGCACCGATGAGATCATGGCATTGACCCGGCGCGACGACTGAATGAACTCGGCCGGCTGCCTGATCGACAGCAATGTCCTGCTGGATGTGCTCGAAGAGGACCCGCATTGGTTCGACTGGTCTTCGCAAGCGCTGGCATCGGCCGTCGATCGCGGGCCGCTGATCATCAATCCCGTGATCTATGCCGAGGTCTCAGTGGGCTTCGAAACGATCGAAGAGCTGGAGATGCTGCTGTCGGGTCCGGAGTTCGTGCGGGCGCCGTTGCCCTGGGAAGCGGCCTTCCTGGCGGGCAAGTGCTTTCTTGATTACCGCCGTCGCGATGGCCACAAGCGCTCGCCGCTACCGGATTTTTTCATCGGAGCTCACGCAGCCGTGGAGGGATTGACGCTCGTCACCCGCGACGCCAGTCGTTACCGAACCTACTTTCCCATGCTGAACCTCGTCCGACCATAAGCGCAGTCGCGTTGAACGGAACCGGACGTAAATGTGTTCGGGTGCAGCGCTGGGTCGACGCACCCTGGATGTGGTGTATTTCGATCAGGCGAACCGCGAATTGGCCGCTTGAAACCCAGGGAAGCGCGATTTACGGCGCTGTCCAGTTTCGCGGGTTCATTTCTACGGGGGGAATGAATGAATCACGCCTCGCCAGATCAGGGCATGCCGCTGTCCTATCGGCATCGACGCAAGCTGCTCCGAATGCTATTGGCGTTTACGGCGTTCCTCGGCGCGATCTTTGTTGTCATCAACTTCTTCGCCGAACGATACGGGCTGATGGCGATCGAGCTCGCGTTGACCCTGCTGGTCCTGTCGCTGCTGCCTATCGTGCAGAGCACATATCATCTTCGGCGCTGGTGTCTGCTCTATCTCGTATCGCTCTATGCGGTGACGATCTATGCGATGGCCACGCCGACCACGTCGATCACGGTCTTCAGTTGGGTGATGGTGATGCCGATCACCGCGCACCTGCTGCTGGGACGCTGGTGGGGCGGCATGTTCTCGGCCTTCTACCTCACGGTAGCCGCCGGACTGTTTTTCTGGCGCTTCGAATCCACTGTGCTCGTGACCCCGCCAGGTGCCATTGCCAACGTACTGGCCGTGACCGCCTGGAGCTATATGTTCTCGCACTTCTACGAGGCCAGCCGCGAGCGCGCCGAAGAGCAGCTTTCGCAGCAGGCGCACACCGACTCCCTGACAGGCCTCGCCAATCGCGCCCAGCTCGAGCAGGCGTTCCAGCGCGCAGCACACAAGGGCGCACTGCCGCTGTCGGTCTTGATGCTGGATCTCGACTACTTCAAGCGCATCAACGATGAGCACGGCCACGCCGCCGGCGACGCGGTGCTGCGGCGGATCGCCGAGACTCTGCGCGCGCATATCCGCCGAGAGGACGTCGCCTGTCGCCTGGGCGGCGAGGAGTTCTGCGTGCTGTTACCGCGCACCGATGGCGGCGCCGCTCGCCGCCTGGCCGAACGTCTGCGCGAAGCGATTGAAGTTCTGCACTGTCGCCATAACGAAGCTGTGCTCGCGCTCACGGCCAGTATTGGCGTGGTCAGCACCTCCACACCAGGTGAACAGCTCGATCCGATGCTGCATGCGGCCGACAAAATGCTTTACAAAGCGAAGTACGGTGGTCGCAACCGCGTGGTCTGCTAACCGCAACGATGCCCTTGTCCGGGCGAACCGGAGCGCGCCGGGTATCGACGGCGCGACCTATGCACCCATCGAGGCGGGAGAAGGCGAGAGTGCGTTGGTCACCGCGCTGGCCGAGCAGTTGGCACGGCGGACGGGCTCAGGCGTACCAGCGTCTTGCCAGGCACATGAGCTATGGCCGCTACGGCCTGTTCAAACTGGCCACGACGCCATTCGGGGATGGCTTTTAGCGTTGAAGGCTCTATCCTCGGATTCCATTGAAACCACAGCGCGGAGGTCTCGATGCGGGCCATTACGTACGATGAATACGGCGAGACCAGTGTCCTGAAGCTGACGGATCAGCCGGTTCCCAAGGTGGGCCCCGCTGAGGTGCTGGTGCGCGTGCGCAGCGCGTCGGTTAATCCGGTGGATTGGAAGATCATGCAGGGTTATCTCGACCCGATGCTGCATATCTGGTTTCCGGTCATTCCGGGCTGGGACGTTGCCGGCGTCGTCGAGCAGGTGGGGTTGGATACGCCCGAATTCAGCGAAGGAGACGAGGTGATCGCCTACGCGCGCCGCGACATGGTCTACGACGGCACATTCGCGGAGTTGGCTTGCGTGCCGGTGCGCGCGCTTGCGCACAAACCGGCCGCGCTGGACTGGGACCAGGCTGCCGGTCTGCCGCTGGCCGGCCTGACGGCGTACCAGACGCTATCCCGCCTCGGCCTGCAGAAGGGCGAGACGGTGCTGATCCATAATGCCGCCGGCGGTGTCGGAACCTTCGGCGTGCAGATCGCGCGGGCCTTCGGTGCACGCGTCATTGCCTCCGCATCCCAGAAGAACCACGACCGGCTGCGCGGATTCGGTGCCGAGCCGGTCGCGTACGGGGACGGGCTGACCGAGCGGGTGAAGGAGCTGGCACCCGATGGCGTGGACGTGGTCGCGGACTTCGTCGGTGGCGTGCTCGAGACCACGCGCGCCGTGCTCAAGCCCGAAGGCCGTCACGCCTCCATCATCGACGGCAGCGTCACAAAGGCCGGAGGTCTCCAACTGTGGGTCAGACCCAGCGGCGAGGAACTTCAAGCGCTGGCGGACATGGCCGATGCCGGGCAATTGACGGTTCCGGTCGCCCAGACGTTCCCGCTGGAACAGACGGCCGAGGCGTTCGAGCTGAGCCAGAGCGGTCACGTGCACGGCAAGATCGCCATCCGGGTAAGCTGACCCGATCCGGCGTAACGCGGGGCCCGCGCTCCGTCGCGCGTTCCGTGGCGGGTGGTGGTGCCCCATCGCGCTGCTCGACTGCGGACAGGCGCCCAGAGGCTAGATCCGGGTGAAACGCCGTCACCTTCTGTCCGAGGGCCTGTCATCCGGGTCCATGAACAGATCCGCAGCGGGATGCTCCTCGTCGATCTCCTTGCCCTCCCAGGCGTACTTGCGCGGGCGCCCCCTCGGCCCATCGCGCCTGTGCAGGGCAATCGCGAGGAACAGCCCGATAACAGCGCCGGCCAGATGGGACTCGAACGAGATGCCCTCGCGCAGTGGCAACACCCCCCAGATCATGGAGCCGTGCAGGAAGAACACGAGCATGGACAGGGCGGCGGAGCGGGCATCCCGGCGCAGGACCCCGGTGAGAAAGACGAACGTCATCATGCCGTAGGCAAGGCCGCTCGCACCGAGGTGCATGGCGTCTCGCGCGAACAGCCAGACGGCCAGGCCCGACCCGAGCCAGAGGACCGGCACGACGATGCGCGCCGCCCGCGGTGAGCCGAACAGCAGGGCGGTTCCGAGCACGAACAACGGCAGCGTGTTGGAGAAGAGGTGGCTTGCCGAGCCGTGCACCAACGGTGCGGTCACGACGCCGATGAGGCCGATGGGATCGCGCGGCCGGATGCCAAGCGCGCCCGGGGACCCGCCGCTTGCCATCGCGATACCATGAATCAGCCAGAGCAGGCCGATGAACGCGGCCACGGCCGCGACCACGGCACGGAACCGGCGCGTTTCGTGGTGGGCTTCTTCCAAAATCGGTTCTCGCGCCGGGGCTTACCGGGGATGGTGCGGGTTGTCATCGCGCTCGGGAAGGGGCGACGGAAATCCGTGCCCGAGTACGATAAGCAAACATCGGCCTGGGGCTGCATGACGACACCGCGACCAAAAGGTGTGGCCGTGGAGACAAGCTGGCCAGGGCAGACTACTCGCCAAGCAGCTTGCCGGCCTCCTCGCGCAGGCGGTCTTCGAGCTTCTCCTTGCCACGCTCTACGGCCTCTTCGGCTTCCTCCCTGACTTCGCCCTGGACGCGCTCCGCGACGGCAGTCTGGAGCTCGTCGATAACCGTCGCCGTGATCCGCTCGACGAGTTCGGCCACCGTGATGCCGTCGGTATCGTTGCCGAGGTTCCGGATTTCGAGTGGCGGCAGTTGCACGGAAAAGCGGCCGCGCTCGCCCAATTCCGGCCCGAGATCGACTTCTGCCCCAACACCGGCGATTCGTAGATAGCCGACGCGCAGGCGGGTAGGCTCGCCCGATCCGGCGCTTTCGCCGGAACCGTTATCGCCCCCGCCGTCGCCGCCGAGCCGCCCGGCGATCCGATCGAGATTCGTGCTGTTGTCGACGCGTTCGAAACGCACATTGAGCCCGTCGAGTGTTACTTCCGAAACTTCCAGCACGTCCTCGAATAGTGACCCGAGGCGCAATGCGACTGCCCCGCCGTCAAGGCGGAACAGCGGTTGCTCGGAGAAGCCCTCTGGATTGGCCACTCGCAAACCTTCGATGTCGAGTCGGCCCGAGAATGGCGACAGGGCCATCGACTCGACCCGTACCGGCACGCCAAGCGCCTGCGATCCGCCTCGTTCAACCACCGTCTGCGCAACGCGATCGAGATAGAGCCAGCCGGCACCGGCGATAACAACGAGCAGTACAAGAAGCGTGAGCAGAATTCGTTTCATGCGGGAGTGGCCAGGAGCGGCGGGATGAAGTCCATATCAACAAGGTAGCAGCGCTGCCGTTATTCTCGCGATGACGGCCAGTCGGCTTCGACACCGATTCCTTTGGTCGATGCGCCGCCCGGGCATGATCCCGGTCGCTAATCCTTGACCCTGGTGAAAGAGCGTAGGGGGAGGCTGGCCGCCGTCAGTGCCCCGCGAGGATCGATTCGATGTCTTTCTGGTAGGCGGTGACGCTGCTATGGAAGCCGATGATCGGGCGTTTCTCCGTACCGTTGATGATGATGGCAAACGCACCGAAGTCACCGTTCCGGAATCGGAAGTAGCCGGCAAGCGAACGCACGCTCATCGGTTCAGTCAGTGTTCCGGTTTTGGCAACGATCCGCGTCAGCCATTGCTCGTTGCCATGCTTGAGCGTGCTGCTGACAGCTGAGATGGGAACCGGCATGGTCCCGTAGAACGCCGGGAAAAGGGCGTTGTCGTGGTACATGTGCTTGAGCAGGGCGATGACATGGCGCGCCGAGAGCCTGCCGTCCACGGAAAGGCCGCTGCCGCTCGTTAGGAACGGCGCTGTGAATTCGCTCGAATGTTTCGGGTACGTTTCGAGTATGGCCTGGCGGGCCAATTGTTCCAGCTGCTCCGCGGCACGCGGCAGGGTCAAGGAGCCGGGGCCACGTGCCGCGGCGATGTCGAGGGTCAGCGTGTCCGCCATGTAGTTGTTACTGAAGCTCTGCATGGCGATGAGCATCTGATCCAGGCG
>JBBEEB010000125.1:0-2097 GCA_040880995.1 Halofilum sp. (in: g-proteobacteria) | reverse complement strand
TCGCTGTGGTCGTCCGTGTTGCCTGCGGACTGGTCGGCCGTCATCGCCGCGCCCTCCAGGTGTTGTTATCCGCGCAAGCGCGGGCGCCCGCCTCTGGCGGGCACCCGGCTCGACGCGAGCGACGCACTCGCGGCGGTTCCGACTAGTTCGACGTGGGCCGCAACTCGTCCGGCACCTGGACGCCCTGCTCCTCGTAGAAGCGCACCGCGCCGGGATGCAGCGGGATCGACATGCCCTCGATGCCGCCCTCGACGGTGAAGAACTCGTCGAGATTCGGGTTCTGCACGTCGTTGTAGAACGTGTCCAGGTTCTCGCCCCACACCGTGTTCATGAACTGGTACACGTCCTCTTCGGACAGCTCCGCCGACACGCCCATCATGGCCTGCAGGGTGATGGTCTGCGCGTCCTGGTCGACGCCGGGATAGGTCCCGCCCGGGATCGTGAACGGCGTGTAGAACGTGTATTCCTCCTGGAGCTTCTGCAGCGGCTCGCCCTCGATCGAGAGGATGGTGATCGGTGCGGTCTGCGCCGCCTCCGTGATGGCCGCCGAGCCGAGCCCCACGGTGTAGAACATCGCGTCTATCTGGCCGTCACGCAGCAGGCCCACGGCATCCCCGGAGCTGCCGCGCACCGGCGTCTGCAGATCGTCCACGCTGACGCCGTAGGCGTTCATGATGTTGCGCGCGTCGGCCTCGGTACCTGAGCCCACGTCTCCTACGTAAACGCGTTTGCCGGCGAAGTCGGCCGGGCTTTCGATGCCGGAATCGTTGCGCGCGAGGATGTGGATCGACTCGGGGTAGAGCGAGATCATCCCGCGCAGATTCTCGATCGTGTTGCCCTCGAAGGCCTGCACGCCCGCGCCGTTGAAGGCGTAGTAGGCGATGTTGTTCTGCATCATGCCCATCTGCAGGCTGCCTTCGCCGATGGCGTTGGCGTTGAATACCGAGGCGCCGGTCGAGCGTGCGTTGGCGCGTAGATTTACGTCGGCATCGTTGACGATCCGCGCGATGCCCACCGCCGTGGGGTAGTACAGGCCCGAGGTCGATCCCGAGCCGATGGTGATGAAGGTCGTGGACTGGGCACCGGCGGGGGCAGCTAGGATCAGCCCCAGCGCCGCGGCCAGCAGGAGTTTGGCTGTCGCTTTCATTGGTTTCTCCCTGATGTCATGCCTACGGATGACAATACCGAGTCTAATCGATACGGCGAGATACGAAAGGGGAGGCCGCGACACCATCGCGCGGATCGTTTTGTCCCCGCGCGCGGTCCAAGGGTCAGCGCCTTGGCGGGCCGGTCTTGGGCCCGGGGAGAACAGCGTGAGCCACGACCCCATAGGACGGCTGGCTGCGGATCAGCGGGCCGTACGCGATCTGCTCGACGAATTGGTCGAGCATGACGATAACTCCATGCGCAGCGAGTTGCTGCAACGCGTCGAGCGGGAGCTCGACGTGCATGCGCGCATCAAGCAGGAGGTCATCCACCCCGCGTTGGTGCAATCCGGGGGCGGCGAGGACGCGGACCGGCAGTTGCGGGTGTGCGAGGAGCATTACGCCGTCGAGCGCATGCTGCTGCCGGATCTAAAACGGACCGAACCAGGCACGCCGGAATTCGCGGCACGCGTCCGTGCGTTCCGCGAGATGCTCGAGCAGCATGCTCGGGAGGAGGACGACGCGCTGTTTGAGCGCGCCCGTTCTCAGCTGACGCCGGAGCAATTGGACGAACTCGGGCGCAGCATCACCGCCCGGCGGGCTCAGCTGCGCTGACCCTTGCGATCTGCTTCACGTCCCCGGGCAGGCTAGGCGTAGGCCGGGCGCAGCGGCTCCCGTGCCCGGCGACGTTATTGCGGCCTCACCATAGGGTGCGCGGTGGCGGTTTGGCCCACTAGCGACGCAGGCCGGCCCGTCAGGATCTATATTCGTTACAGGGACATACATTTCGCCGCATCGCCGCAAGGACGCGAGCGGCGATGCGCATCGCGCTGTTCGACCACTCGCTAGTGTCCTGTTTCGTACGTTCGCCGTTTATGCGGCAAAGGATTGATCAGGCCTTCCCTAGTGTCCCTTAACGCAAGTTCGCCGTGTTATCGCCGGGCCTCGAGGC
>JBBEEB010000124.1:11529-13357 GCA_040880995.1 Halofilum sp. (in: g-proteobacteria) | reverse complement strand
GCGCGGGCGTAGAGGCCCTTGCGGTCGCGCTCTTCGCAGACATCGAGCGGCGTGGCGACGTGGACCTCGATGAAGCCGCCGTGCTCCTCGACCATCTCGCGCACGGCACGCCGGGTCGCGGTGTACGGCGCGATCGGGGCGCACAGGGCGATGCCGCCGTTCTTGGTGATCTCGCTGGCGACGAAGCCGATGCGCCGCACGTTGATCTCGCGGTGCTCGTGCGAGAAGCCGAGCTCGCTGGAAAGGTGCTTGCGCACGATGTCGCCATCGAGCAGCGTCACCGGGCGGCCGCCCAGTTCCATGAGCTTGTTCATCAGGGCGTGCGCCATGGTGGACTTGCCCGAGCCGGACAGGCCCGTGAACAGCACGGTGAAGCCCTGGCGGGCCTTGGGCGGGCGCGACTTGCGCAGCTCGGCGACCACCTCCGGGTAGGAGAACCACTCGGGGATATCGATGCCTTCCTGCAGGCGCCGGCGAACCTCGGTGCCGGAGATCGACAGCACGGTCTCGTTCTCGGCGATCTCGCCGCGCGGGGCGTACTGGCCGCGCTCCTCGACGTACACCATCTCCTTGAACGGCACCATCTGGATGCCGATCTCGTCGGAATACTGCTCCATCATTTCCTGGGCGTCGTACGGGCCGTAGAAGTCCTCGCCCGCCGAGTTCTTGCCCGGACCGGCGTGGTCGCGACCGACGATGAAGTGAGTGCAGCCGTAATTCTTGCGGATGATGGCGTGCCACACCGCCTCACGCGGGCCGCCCATGCGCATGGCCAGCGGCAGCAGCGACAGCGATGTGGTCTGCTCGGGATAGCGGTTGATCAGGTGCTCGTAGCAGCGCACGCGCGTGAAGTGGTCGATGTCGCCCGGCTTGGTCATGCCCACGACCGGGTGGATCAGCAGGTTGGCCTCGACTTCCTGCGCGGCGCGGAAGGTCAGCTCCTGGTGCGCGCGGTGCATCGGGTTGCGCGTCTGGAACGCGACGATGCGCGACCAGCCGAGCTTGCTGAAGTGATCGCGCAGCTGCGTGGGCGTGTTGCGCAGGTGCTTGAAGTCGTAATACGTCGGCTCTTCGATGCCGCGCACGCGGCCCCCGATGTAGACCGAGTGAGCCTCGTTGTGCAGGTAATGCACGCCCGGATGCGCCGAATCATCGGCGCCATACACGAGTTCGGCCTCGCGCGACTTGTTCGGCCGCCAGGTCTCCGTGACGTCCATGACGGCGATCAGCACGCCCTCGCCATCGCGCAGCGCGATCGGCACCGGCGAGGCCTCGCTTGCGCCGGCGACCCGCTCGGCGAAGGCCTCGGTGACGTCCAGCGTTACCGGGATCGGCCAGAGGGTGCCGTCGGCGAGGCGCGACTCTTCGCATACCCGCTCGTAGTCGGCCTGCCCGAGGAAGCCCTCGAGCGGCGAGAAGCCACCATTGAGCAGCAGCTCGAGATCGCAGAGCTGGCGATGGGTCAGGTCCCACTCGGGGAACTGCGCGGCCTCATGGGCAAGCGTCTGCGCCGCGTCGGGGGCGAGATAATTGACCTTGAGCGTGCCGCCGTGCGGCTCGATCAGTCGCGTCATGAGTAAGTCCTGGCAGTATGGGGTTGTTCGCGGGCGCGAATGGCCGCGCGGAATTTTACGGTATCGCGATTGATAACGCGAGGGTATGAATATGCATGTGACTATGCCCTTTCAGCGCGCCCAGCAGTTTAGGATAGACGCCCTGCGGTACCAGGGCGAAGAGTCTTTGCGAGCGCAGCGAAGCAATCCCGTCGTTCCGCGGGGGCAGTGCAGGACCGAGACCTCGGGCTCGACGCTGGATCGCCGCGTCGCCT
>JBBEEB010000124.1:0-11429 GCA_040880995.1 Halofilum sp. (in: g-proteobacteria) | reverse complement strand
CGGGGGCAGTGCAGGACCGAGACCTCGGGCTCGACGCTGGATCGCCGCGTCGCCTGGCGGCTCCTCGCGATGACATCCGTACTGGGGTCGTCTTTGCGAGCGGAGCGAAGCAATCCCGTCGTTCCGCGGGGGCAGTGCAGGACCGAGGCCTCGGGCTCGACGCTGGATCGCCGCGTCGCCTGGCGGCTCCTCGCGATGACATCCGTATTGGGATCGTCTTTGCGAGCGGAGCGAAGCAATCCAGTCGTTCCGCGAGCTCGGTGCAGGACCGAGACCTCAGGCTCGACACTGGATCGCCACGTCGCCTTCGGCTTCTCGCGATGACTTCTTCCTTGTGGCAAAAGTCATTGCGAGCGAAGCGAAGCAATCCAGTTTCGTTCCGCGTGGGCAGTGCAGGACCGAGGCCCCGCGCTCGACGCTGGATCGCCGCGTCGCCTTCGGCTTCTCGCGATGACTTCTTCCTTGTGGCAAAAGTCATTGCGAGCGAAGCGAAGCGAAGCAATCCAGTCGTTCCGCGTGGGCGGTGCAGAACCGAGACCTCAGGCTCGACACTGGATCGCCACGTCGCCTTCGGCTCCTCGCGATGACTTCTTCCTTGTGGTGAACGTCATTGCGAGCGGAGCGAAGCAATCCAGTCGTTCCGCGAGCTCGGTGCAAGACCGAGGCCTCAGGCTCGATGCTGGAGCGCCGCGTCGCCTTCGGCTCCTCGCGATAACCTCGGTTTGCGTGGGTAGCGACGATGGGGTTACCCGTTTAACAGACTCAAGTGCCCGGTTCGTTCGCGGCGGGTGGCCGCTCCTACTCAGTGCGCAAGCGCCGTCGCAAGGCGCGGACGGGAGTGGGCCGCGCTCAACAGGACACTACGCGGGTGAGGCGCCGCTGGCGCGTTTGCGATCGCCTTCTCCGGGCATGAGGGCGGCCGGCTCGGCAGCCGTTCGGGGTGCCCACAGGTGTACGCGGGTGCCGTATCCCGGAGCGCTGTCGATCTCCATGCAGCCGCCGATGACCTCCAGGCGCTCCTGAATCGCGAACAGCCCCAGGTGGTCTCCACCGCGCGCGCAGTCGCGCGCGACCGCGACCGGATCGAAGCCAGGGCCGTCATCGGCCACGGAGATGCGCACCTGATCGGGGCCCGCGCGCTCCATGGCCACGCGGGCCCGCTCCACGCGGGCGTGTTTGACAACATTGAGCAAGAGTTCACGCACGGCCTGGAACAGCGTCACCCGAACGCCCTCTTGCTCCGGCTCGGCGGCGTCGTCGACCGCGACTTCCAGTACCAGGTCGTACTCCACGCGCTTGTGCTCGGCGAGCCAGCGCAGGGCATCGCCGAGACCGCGGTCGTACAGGATCTGCGGGCTGAGTTCATGTGATAGCGCGCGTGTGCTCTGGATGGCCTCGTCCATCACTCGGCCGAGCTTATCGACCGATGCAGCGAGACTCGCCGGATCGGCACGCACCAGCATACTAAGCTGGATCTTCACCGCGACCAGCATCTGTTGGATGTCATCGTGCAGGATGCGCGAGAGTTTGTGCCGTTCGCGCTGCTCGGCCTGACCAAGCTGGCCGGTCAGGCGCTGGAGCTGGCGCGTGCGCTCGGCGAGTTGCTGTTTGGACGCCACGAGATCCGCCGTTCGCGCGTAGACGCGCTGTTCCAGCTCGTCGGCGGAACGCTCCAGACGCGCCAGGATGCGCTTTTGCTCGGTCACGTCCACCGCCGCCGCAAGCGCACCACGGGCACGGCCTTCCTCGTCGCGCAGCGGGATGGCATTGCCGTAGAGAAAGCGCTCTTCGCCATCGACAAAGCGCACGCGTTCCTCGTAACCCCAGATCTCTTCGCCGCGCGCGGCCCGTTGGATCGGCGGATCCTGAGGGCTCCACGAGCCATCGGCAGCGGCGAGCCAATAGTGGCCGGGCCGCTCGTGCTCGGGCGCATTCTGGGAAAGGTTCGATTCCGGGGGCATGCGCAACAGCTCGCAGGCCGCTCGATTGCCCGTGATTCGCCTGGCCTCGGGGTCGTGCGCGACCAGCACCAAAGCCGGCACGGCCGCCATCAGCGCCTCGAGCTCATCGGCCCGCGCCCGCTCGCGGCGTTCGCTGGCGCGCAGCGCGTGCTCCTCCTCTTTGCGCGCCGTGATGTCGCGCGCGACCGAGAGCACGGCATCGCTCCCGCTCAACGTGATTCGCTGCGAGCGTACCTCCACCGGGATGCGCGTACCGTCCTTCGCCCGATGCTCCGATTCGAGCAGGATCGACCCCTCCCGGCCCATACGTTCGAATAGCGTGGGGAACTGCTCGAGGATTCCCGCACCGACGACCAGCTCAGAGACGTCGAGCGCGCGCAACTCCCCGTGCGTATACCCGTACACGCGGACCGCCGCCGCGTTGACTTCCAGGAACTTACGCGGCCGGGCATCGGCGCCCACTTCGTACACGAAGACGGGGTCGCGGACCGTATCGAAGATGGAGCGGAAGCGTTGCTCGGTCTCGCGCAACGCCCGCTCGTCGCGACGCGCGGTCAGTGTGGCTTCGCGCAGACGCAAGCCAGCGAACGCGGTGCCCCAGATGGCCAGCATGCCGATGGCGCGGTTCTTGACCGCGAGTGTCGGATCGAGCGAGTCGAGCGGGATGAGCGCACCGATGATCGACAGGACCGTGGACAGGAGCGCGACCGCAATGACCGGCCGCGAGCCCGGCAGTCGCAGCGCCGTGAGTACGGCAACGGAGTAGAGCACGGCGAGCGCCACATCGGCGCTCTCGTACAGGTCGACCGCAAATACCGCGCCGGCCAGCAGCAGGCTGCCCAACAAGGGGACCGGCTTCAGCTTCGCTCCGGTGTCCAGGGGCACTCCCTTCTAGGGAAGGTCGCAAGGGGCGGGCAATGACGGCTGGCATCCCTGCGAGATCGGTCGCGCCCGGTAGATGGCTTAGACGCAGCGCGTGGCGGCGGGTTCCGGGCGAGATCGGGCGCACGCCCGGCGCCGCAGCGCGTGGATGTCATAGGCGAGTGGATCGTGCACCTTCGAGGGGGGTCAGCCGGCAGAAGCGCGGGCGCTGCTCACCGGCAATCGGGCAAGGTACTCATGGGGTTGCCACGGATCGAAGCGTGTGCCGTCGAAAAAGCGATCCGGCCCCATCGCAATGACACCGCCCGCCGTCTCCAGCGACCACGGGGCGTCGTGCTCGCCTTCGAGCTTCATGTCCTCATCCGGACAGAGCAGGCCGACTTCGGCGGCGGCCTCGCGGAAGAGATCCGGGCGCACGGCCTGTTGTACCGCTGCGCTCAGGTCGACCCCTGCGGGTAAGTGGCCCCAGCGCGCCATCTGGCTGGCATACCAAAGGGTGTGCGAGCGCCACGGAAAGTTGGCGGCGTAGCGGTGGAATACCAGCAGGTCATCCACTTGCGTGACCGGCTCGCCGGGCGCGTAGGCGAACGCCCCCGTCAGGCTTCGCTCGAGGACGCTGGCCGAGACGTCCACGTAGGCGCCTTCGCTGAGTATGCGCGCCACGGCCGCGCGGTTCGCCGATTGGTCCAGCCACTGACAGGCGCTCAGCAGAGCCCGGATTAAGGCCCGATGGGTGTTGGGATGGCGCTCGGCCCAGGCGGCGGTCACGCCCAGCACCTTTTCCTGGCCGTTGGCCCACAGCTCGTGGCTGGTGATCAGCGTGCGGCCGTCGCCTCCGACCACGGCCGCACTGTTCCACGGCTCTCCGACACAGTAGCCATCGATCCAGCCGGCCCGAAGATGCGTGGCCATGAGCGGCGGCGGTACCACACGCAGGCAGACGTCGCGATCGGGGTCGATACTCGCCGCGCTTAGCCAGTAGCGCAGTTGGTACGCATGGGTGGAGAACGGATACACCGTCGCCAGCCGTAGCGGCGGCTCCGCCCGGGCACGGCGATCGGCGATGACCGCCGCCAGCGCCTCCGCGGAGACGGGCGACTGCGCCAGTGAGCCCGGTGCGAGTGCCTGCATGCGCTCGTACAGCGGATGGGCCACGGTAATGCCGTTGCCATTGAGGTTGAGCGTGAGCGCAGTCAGCATCGGCGTGGCGCGCCCATCGATCCCGAGGCTGGCCGCGAGCGGCATGGGCGCGAGCATCTGCGCCGCGTCGAGCTGACCGAGCTGGATCTTGTCGCGGATGTTGGCCCAGGACGGCTCCGCCGACAGCGAGACCTCGAGGCCTTCGCTCTGGAAGAAGCCCAGTCGCTGTGCGACCGCCAACGGGGCGCAGTCGGCCAGCGGCACATAGCCGACCGTGACGCGCCGCCGCTCGATCTCCACGCCGTGCGGTCCCGGCTGTGAATCGTCGCCATCAGAACCCATTAGTTCGCTCCCTCGTGGCCGATCAACGCCCGTCATCCAGCAGTTCACGCGCCACGGCGGACAGGGATAAGCGCCGATCCATGGCGATCTTGCGCAAGCGCCCGTAGGCGGCCTCCTCGCCCACGCCATGGCGTTCCATCAGCAGGCATTTGGCTCGATCGACGGCCTTGCGCTCGGCCAGCGTCTGCTGCGTCCGCTTGAGTTCGTTCCGCAGCTGGTGATGGGCCTGGAAATGCCCGATGGCCACGTCGACGAGCGAACGAATCACGGACGGGGCCACGCCATCGACGACATAGGCGCTGACGCCGGCGCGGGCTGCGTCGCGCGCCATGTCCGGCACCTCGTTCTCGGCGAGCATGATGACCGGCTTCGGATACCGCCGGCCGAGTTGTCCGAGATTCTCGAGCGTATCGCGGCTGGGCAGGTCGGCATCGACGATGACCGCGTCGGGCTCTTGCGCTTCCATCCGCGCCGAGAGGTCATCGGTCTCGTCGACGGTCATCAGCACATCGAACCCCGCCTCGCGCAACGCGGACTCGAGGCGCTGGGAACGAGCGGGCTTGGCGTCGACGATGAGCACGCGCACGGCCATCCATTGGAGCCTCTGACGGCGGGGACGGTTACAGCGCGCTCACGGTGCAGGTCTCGTGCCACCAGCGCCGCCGGCGGCCGTATGGACCGACAGGCCCCATTGGACGCCATCGGGGCCCATGCGCGGCAAGACGCGCGCGGCCGTAACCGGTGCACCGGTGCCTTGCGGCGGTGCAACGCTGCACCAGCGTGTGGCACGCGTCGGGCCTTGGCGCGCACTAGAAGCGAGAGAGTTTTTGACGGATCAACGACTTACCCATCTGGCACGCTGTTTGCCCCTGAGATTCAAGAACGGACGTGGACCAGGCCTGCCTCGCGGCGGGTACGAGTGCGTCGATTGGCCAGCGCTCAACGGCGAGCGCCGGCAAGCGACTTTCGTATCCGACAACCCAGCGAGGTGCAGTCATGGACGTGAAGAACCGGGCGACACGCCTCAACCTGTTCGACTTCAAATCGCCGCAAATCCGCACGTTCCACTTCACGTGGATCGCGTTTCATCTGTGCTTCTTCGGCTGGTTCGGCGTCGCGCCGCTGATGGCGCTGATCCGCGACGATCTCGGACTTTCCAAGGGCGAGATCGGAATGGCCGCCACGGCCTCGGTCGCCGCGACGATCGTCGTGCGCCTGATCATCGGGCCGCTGTGCGACAAGGTCGGGCCGCGCAAAACCTACGCCTGGTTGCTCATGCTGGGCTCCCTGCCCGTGATGCTGATCGGCCTGGCCAACAGCTACGAAACCTTTCTGCTGGCGCGGCTCTGCATCGGCGCAATCGGGGCGTCCTTCGTCATCACCCAGTACCACACCTCGGTGATGTTCGCGCCCAACATCGTCGGCACAGCCAATGCGACCACGGCCGGCTGGGGCAATCTCGGCGGCGGCGTGACGCAGATCGTGATGCCCTGGCTGCTCGCGGTCATCACCTGGTTCGGCGTCAGCGAGACCCTGGGTTGGCGCCTGTCGATGATCGTGCCGGGCCTCGTGCTGTTCTTCTTCGGACTGGCGTATTTGCGCTACACCCAGGACGCGCCGGACGGCAACTACGAGGACCTGCGCGCACGCGGGGAGTTGCCGAAGGCGGAGAAGGAACACGGCGCGCTCAATACCTTCCTGCACGTGTGCAAGGACAAGCGGGTCTGGGCGATGTTCGTGGTCTACGGCGCCTGTTTCGGCGTGGAACTGACGCTCTACAACTTCGCCGCGCTGTACTTCCACGACAGCTTTGGTCTGGGTCTGGCGACCGCCGGTTTCATCGCCTTTCTGTTCGGTTTCATGAACATCTTCGCCCGCACACTGGGCGGCATTGCCTCGGACCGGTTCGCACGCATCGGGGGCCTGCGTGGGCGCGTGCGGTGGCTGTTTCTGGCGCTGCTCGGCGAGGGCCTGATGATGATGCTGTTCTCGCAGATGACGGTGCTACCGCTGGCGATCGCGGCCATGGTGGTGTTCAGCATCTTCGTGATGATGGCCGAAGGCGCCACCTTCGGGCTGGTGCCGTTCATGGACAAGAAACGGCTCGGCGCGGTGGCGGGCATCGTCGGCGCGGGCGGCAACATGGGCGCGGTGATCTGGTCGAGCACGCTGTTCAGCACGGAAGCGCTGACCTACGCCCAGGGCTTCTTGATCCTCGGCGCGCTGGTGGTGGGCATTTCCTTCCTCAGCTTCCTGGTGCGCTTCTCGCAGGAGACCATCGACGAGGAGAACGCCGCCCTCACCGCTTCGATGCAGGGCAACGACGCGAGCGCCGACGCCGAGCCGACCCCGGCGTACGCGGCGAGCTCGTAAGTAACCTCTCCCCGAGAGCTCGGATTGGCCCCGGCACCCTGCCGGGGCCTCTTTTCGATCCAGGGGGCATCGCACGCTGTGCGCGCCGGCTAGCGCGCTCGCTCGGCGTCGCAGAGGGGGCATTCGAGGGTCGTGCCGACGGCCTGTTCGCGGCCTTCGGTGCTCGTGGTCCAGGGGCGGGAGAACCACGGCGGACGATGACGCACATGCTGCGTATGACCGCACTCGAGCTCGGCGACCCAGTCGCCCTCCTCGTCCTGGTGCAAACCGACGATCCGGCGTCTCATGGTCGGCGCGACTCGGGCCTCGACACGCTGGGTACGTTACCGTCTGGACGCGTCATCCGCCAACTGACAACGCACCACGACATTAGCGATCGCTCCCACATCGAGGTCTTTGCGAGAAGCCGCAGGCGACGACGCAACCCAGCGTCGAGGCCAATCCACGCGCGAGCGCTGGATCGCTTCACTTCGTTCGCGATGACATGGTGCTGGGGACCGTCTGTCGAATGGGAACGCTCCGTTGCCCCATCCAGCCTCGACGGTTCGCGGGCAAGCCCGCTCCTACAGCGTGGGCCAGCGCCTACGCGAGGTTTGAACGGGATGCCACAAAGACCGCTTCGATCCCTGTAGGAGTGGCTTCAGCCGCGAATAAACCAGGCAACCCAGCCCGACTCGCCCAACGACCCCACCTGAAGGTCTTTGCGAGGAGCCGGAGGCGACGAAGCAATCCAGCGTCGAGGCCAATCCACGCGCGAGCGCTGGATCGCTTCACTTCGTTCGCGATGACGGCGGGTTATGTAAACGTAGAAGCGATCCAGATGGAATTCTCACGATGCGGCGTTGCGTGACTGACCGGCGGTCGCGTAACGACATACGGAAACCGGTGAGAGCGCCCCATGACCGCCGGCGGTCAATCCGGTTCGCGGTTCCCGACCGGGGCAAAGAGCCAGACTGTGGTCCCACCCGCAGGTGAGGAATCGATGCGCATTTCGCCACCGGCGATCGCCAGCCGCTCGCGAATCCCGAACAGCCCGAAGGGTGCGTCGACACGGGACTCCACTTCGGCGGGATCGAAGCCGCATCCCCGGTCCGATACCGACAGGCATAGCCCGGTGCGAGCGTCCTGCCGCAATGCGATGCTCGCCTCGTCGACACCCGCATGCCGCACGACGTTCCGCAGCAATTCCCGCGTGGCCTGGAACAGCAGCACTTTCATATCCTCCGACGCCGGTTCGGCCGCAGGATCCGCGTCGACGTGCAACGTGAGATCTTGGTTCTCGTTCTTGCGCCCAGCGAGCCAGTACAAGGCATCGGCCAGAACGCCATCGTGGAGGATCCGTGGACTCAGGTCGTCGCTGAGCGCTCGGGCACTGCGGATCGCCTCGTCGAGATCCGAGGACAAACGCTGAACCGCCTGGGAAACGGCGGCGGTATCCATGCCGTCGAGCACCCAAAGTTGGATCTTCACCGCAGCGAGAATCTGCTGGACGTCGTCCTGCAGGAGATAGGCGAACCGGCGTCGCTCGCGCTGCTCGGATTGGCTGAGTTGCGCGACCAACCGTTGCAGCCGCCGGTTATGTCGCACCCGCTGTTCATCCGCCTCGACGGTACGAACCTCCGCACGCTCGTGCTGCGTTTCGTCCACCGCTACCGCCAAGGCGCGCTCACGCTCGTTTTCGCGCACCGCTGGCGTGAGCGCCTTACGCGCCGGGATGTCCTGCCACGCCACCACGCCACCGATGACCGCTCCAGCCGGATCGCGAATCGGCACCGCGGTGCAAAGCACCGCCACGCGGCTGCCGTCGGCGCGTTCGATGGCCCATTCTTCGTCGCGGACGATCTCGCCACGCCGGACGGCGCGCGTGAGCGGCAGATCATTAGCGGCGGCCGGAGTGACCCGGTCGGCCCGATAGATCTGCCAGCGCTGCGCATGCAGCGGCGCGGGAATCCCTTCGAGTTGGTCGCGGGGCTTCCCGCTGAGTTCGAGCGCGGATCGGCTGGCCGCACCGATGTGCCCATCCGGTGCATCGGCCACAACGATGCCCGTTGGGGCGCACTCCAGCATCGCCTCCATCGTCGCGCGACATTCCTCAACCCGGACCAGGGCTTGCTTCAGCGCCCGCTCGACCCCCTTCCTTCCGGTGCTGTCGCGGGCCATGACTCGTACCGTCCGATGCCTCCCGCATGGCTCAGGCGAAGCCGCGGCTCGCCATGATGCGGGCTTGCCCCACACGCAGGCGCTTTGGCCCAGCCTCGCGCTCAATGTTCACAGGCATTGGAACCCTCCTCAGGTCGACGTACGCACGCGCCGTGTTGCCGCAGGGCGCCCCGCGTTCGCCGTATCCGGCTCGCGCCGCACCGGTCGGCGCCTGTTCTTGCGGGTGGTATGCTGGGTGCGCTGCGCATAACGGCTGGGCCATATAACCTCGGGCGAAACGCCGATCGCTTCGGCGATCAGGCGTTCCGCGCGGGGGTATGATCGCTCAAGCGCAGTGGACAGAGTGGTCGGGCAACCGTATCCGTGGTGCTTCGCCAAGCGCCGCAGGGTCCAGCCGGCCTTACGCAACGCGGCCACGATATCCGCGCGATGCCAGTCTTCGAGGGCTGGTTTTTTTGGGGCAATCGCTTCGCTCATGTTTGCAACATTGCGTGATTTCCGAATGCACGTCAAGCGATTTCGGGATCGATGCCCGATAACCGGTATTTCTATGCCTTTATCCGGATCACTGCCGCGAAAACAAGAACCTATGGGAGCTTGGAAATGGGTCAGATACTGAAAAACAGGGCTCCCGGATTCGGGGCAGGATGTTGAAAGGACCGGAGGGATTCGCGATCCGGCTCAAGGAAGCCGCGCAACGCGTCGGCGGTCAGGTGGAGCTTGCGCGGCTCTCCGGCGTACCGAAGGGCACCTTGGCGAGCTACGCCCAGGGCGGCTCGGAACCCAACGTGCAGCGCCTGGCCGCGCTCGCCGAGGCGGCGGGCGTCAACGTGCAATGGTTGGTCTTCGGCGACGGCGAGGCCTGCTCCGAACACGCCGCGCCCTACCGCAGGAGCGCACGCGAGGAGGAGCTCGAGCTCATACCGCAGTTGGACGTCGAAGCCAGCGCGCGCACCGGTCAGCCGGTGGACCTTACGGTGGACCGCAGCCCACTGGCGTTTCGCCGCGCGTGGTTGCGCCGCCGGGGACTTGCGCCCGAGTCGACGCGCTTGGTCGCCGTCCGCGGTGACTCGATGGAACCGACCCTCAGCGAGGGCGACTCCATTCTGGTGGATACCGCGATTACCGGTATCCGGGATGACGCGATCTACGTCATCCGAGCCGGCCAGGAGCTTTTGCAGGTGAAACGCCTGCAGCGGGACTACATCGGCGGCGTCTGGATCATCAGCGACAATCCGGCCTATGAGGACATGCATCTCGGCCCCGAGAAGGCCGGGCAGCTCGAGATCGTAGGACGGGTTACCTGGATCGCGCGCAACGTCTGAGCCACGCCGCTCCGACGCCATGCGTTCGTGCGCGTGCCATGAATCCAGGTCCGCGGCGCGGCTACGATCCCACGCCGAGGTCCTTGCGAGAAACCTCAGGCGACGAAGCAATCCAGCGTCGAGCCCAATCCACGCCCGAGCGTTGGATCGCTTCGCTCCGCTCGCGATGACGGCGTCGTTCTTATAGGCGTAGAAGCGGCTTCCGCTGCGAACAGGGCGGACTGCCGCACTTGCCGCGGCACCCAGCCCGAGCCCCTGCAGCGACCCCACATCGAGGTCTTTGCGAGGAGCCGCAGGCGACGAAGCAATCCAGCGTCGAGCCCAATCCACGCGCGGGCGCTGGATCGCTTCACTTCGTTCGCGATGACATCGTGCTGGGGACTGTCTACCGCATGGGGACGCTCAATTGCCCCATCCAGCCTCGACGGTTCGCGGGCAAGCCCGCTCCTACAGCGTGGGCCGGCGCCTACGCGGGGTTAGAACGGGATGTCGTCGTCGAAGTCGTCGCTCGGCGGCGGGCCCTGGCGACTACCGCCACCACCCTGGCCGCCGCCCTGGCTACCGCCCTGACCGCTGCTCGAACCGCCGCCGCCATATCCGGCGTCGCCGCCTCCACCGCCGCCGCGGCCGCCGAGCATCTGCATGTCGTTGGCGACGATCTCGGTGGTGTAACGGTCGTTGCCCTGCTGGTCCTGCCACTTGTTCGTGCGCAGCTCGCCCTCGACGTAGATCTGCGAGCCCTTTTTCAGGTATTCACCGGCGATCTCCCCGAGGCGGTTGAACATCACCACGCGATGCCACTCGGTGCGCTCCTGCTGTTCGCCGCTGTTGCGGTCTTTCCACTGCTTCGTGGTCGCCAGACGCACGTTGGCGACGGCGGTACCGCTGGGTGTGTACTTGGTTTCCGGGTCCGCGCCGAGATTGCCGACGAGAATGACCTTGTTGACGCCTCGAGCCATGTTCCTTCTCCAATCGTTGTCGGAGCCGCCGCCCCGGTCCGCTCGCCTCCGCGCGAGCCGGAGGCCTTTGTCGTTATCAGGCCCTCGGGGGCCGTGTAGCTGCGGCTATGCAGCCATGGTTGTACGTGCCGAGGGCGCTCGGCGGGCTAGCCTACACGCTCGCTCCCGCGGCGAATACGGCTTTGTAGGTGACGACCGACAGAACGGCGACTATTGCACGCCGCCGGCCGGCGCGGCCTCTTCGGCGGCCTCGTAGCCGGCGCGCTGCAGGTCCGCCTCGCGGAAGC
>JBBEEB010000123.1:0-2126 GCA_040880995.1 Halofilum sp. (in: g-proteobacteria) | reverse complement strand
GGGCATGAACTTCCGCGATCGCGCCTATCGGCGCTTGTCCGCGCTGTCGCGCCCCTCCAAGCGCGCCATGCTGGTGGCGCTCGACTGTGTGGTGCTGCCGGCCTCGCTGTGGCTCGCGTTCGCGCTGCGCCTGGGAGAGCCGCTGCCGCCGGCGGTGCGCGAGGTCTGGTGGCTGTTCATCGCGGTCACGGCGGTGTCCATTCCGGTGTTCCACGGGCTGGGGCTCTATCAGGCTGTGGTCCGCCACATGGGCGGACACATGGCGTTTGCGCTGGCCAAGGGTGTCGGCGTGTCGACACTCCTGTTGGCGGCGCTGGCACTGCTGGGCGACGCGCGCCATCTGCCGCGCAGCATCCTCGTCCTCTACCCCATGATCGCCCTGCTGGCCACGGGCGGTTACCGCTTCCTGATCCGCTCCTTTTTCATCGGCTTGTCGCGGGCCGCGGCCCACAAGGCGCGCGTGGTCATCTACGGTGCCGGTTCCGCGGGCCTCCAGGCCGCGGCGGCTTTGGCGGCGGGGCGGGAGTACGAGCCCGTCGCCTTCATCGACGACGCTCCGGCGCTGCAGGGCAGCATCGTGCAGGGGCTGCGGGTACACGCCGGCACGGATCTGCCCGGGGTCGTGGCGCGCACGGGGGCGACGGAGGTGCTGCTGGCAATGCCATCGGCGGGCCGTCGGCGTCGGCGCGAGATCGTCGAGGATCTCGAGCCGCTCGCGCTTCATGTGAAGACGCTGCCGTCCATGGGCGACCTGGTGTCTGGGCACGCCCGCGTCGACGAGACCCGCGAGGTCGAGATCGAGGACCTGCTCGGGCGCGACGCCGTGGCGCCCAACCGCGAGCTCCTGGAGAGCGGCATTGCGGGCCGTGTCGTGCTGGTCACCGGTGCGGGCGGCTCGATCGGCAGCGAACTCTGCCGCCAGATCCTGATGCTGCGGCCCACGCGTCTGCTGCTGCTCGATGTATCGGAGTTCGGCCTGTACAAGATCGAGCAGGAGTTGCGGGCGCTGGCCGTTAAGGAAGGGCTCGCCGTAGGTGTCGAGGCGTTCCTGGGCTCGGTGGAGCATCAGCGGCGCATGGCGCGGCTGATGGCGTACTTCTCGGTCGATACCGTCTTCCATGCGGCGGCGTACAAGCACGTGCCGCTGGTCGAGCGCAATCTGCTCGAGGGCGTGCGCAACAACGTCTTCGGCACGCTGCATTGCGCCCGGGCGGCGATCGAGGCGGGCGTGACCTCGTTTGTCTGCGTGTCCACCGACAAGGCCGTGCGCCCGACCAACGTGATGGGCGCGAGCAAGCGCCTGGCGGAGCTGGTGCTGCAGCGCCTCGCGCGCACGCAGTCGGGTACCCGCTTCACTATGGTCCGGTTCGGCAACGTGCTCGATTCCTCGGGCTCGGTGGTGCCGCTGTTCCGCGAGCAGATCCGGCGCGGCGGGCCGGTGACCGTGACGCATCCGGAGGTCACGCGCTACTTCATGACCATCCCCGAGGCGTCCGAGCTGGTGATCCAGGCCGGCTCGCTCGGGCAGGCCGGCGACGTGCTCGTGCTCGACATGGGCGACCCGGTGCGCGTGCTGGATTTGGCGCGGCGCATGATCCACCTGATGGGCTACTCGGTCCGTGACGAGCAGCGTCCCGACGGCGAAGTAGAGATCGAGTTCATCGGACTGCGCCCCGGGGAGAAGCTGTACGAGGAGCTGCTGATCGGCGACAACGTCTCCTCGACCGAGCACCCGATGATCATGCGCGCGGAGGAAGAGCACCTGAGCGAGGCGACGCTATGGCCCTTGCTCGAGCGCGCCGAGGCCGCCGCCAAGGACTTCGACTGCGAGACGATGCGCGCCGTGCTGGCGGAGGCGGTGCGTGGGTATGAGTACGACGAAGCCCTGCAGGATGCGCTCTGGTGCCAGCAACAGCGCGATCGGGATGCACGGGAGAGCGTGATGGGGCAGGTGGTCGATATCGAGTCGGTTCGGTCGAATTAGCGGGCCAGCCAGTGAGTCGTCTCGTTTTCTGAAGAATGTCCACGGGCTGCGAAATCGTCGCCTGTCGGCTCCTCGCCAAGACCTGGTGGGCGCGTAGCGCGTTGTAGGTCGGGCTTTAGCCCGACGGAACCCCGCTGCCCGG
>JBBEEB010000122.1:0-13933 GCA_040880995.1 Halofilum sp. (in: g-proteobacteria) | reverse complement strand
AGGTTATCCAGGTCGATCCAGGCCAGCGGCTGATCCTGCTCGGCACAGGAGAACACCGCGCGGGTGCGCTTGCCGGTTTCGGGGTCCTTCTGCCATTGCAGGCACTGGGCGCACACGCCCTTGAGCATGCACTGCATCGGGCTGCCGGCGGTGCCGAAGGCGCGCACGTCGGAGCGGAATCGCTCGCGCAAATCCCCCTCGGCCAAGGCGCCCTGGAACCCGGTAAGCAGGCCCGTGCCGCCCATGATGAGAATGCGGTCGACGTCGGCCAGGCGTATGCCGCCCTCCGAGATTTCCCCCGCGCCGTAGCGGCGTACCAGATCGACCATGTCGGTGGCCGCGACCGCGACGTCGCTCGGCCGCCGGGCCTCGATCAGCGGTTCGGATGCGGTCGCCCAGACGATCTGATCGGCTGCGGACTCCAATTCGCCCTGATGATCGACGTCGGCCGCGCTACCGAAGGCCGCGACGTACAGCACGCGATTACCGGCGGCCCGCAGGGCAGCGCCGATGTCGAGCATGGCCGCGGCTCCCCAACGGCCAGCAACCACCATCACCGTCTCCCGCTCGGGGATCTCGGTCGGCTTACCGGTCGGCCCCATCAGCACCACGGGGTCGCCGGCTTGCAGACGCGACACGAGGCGCGGGCCAGCGCCCCACTGCAGCACCATCAGGCGCACCATGTCGCCGTCGGTGCCGGCGCCGGAGACGGTCAGCAGCGGCACCTGCAGGCGCGTCCCCGCGACCACGGGCGACAGCGTCTCGTACGTCTGCAAGCGATAGAACTGCCCGGGTTTGAAATTACGCACGGCCATGGGCGCGCGCACCCAGACCTCGGCCACACTCGGATTGCTCGTATCGACCGAGACCACCTCCGCCTGCAGGCGATCGCGCATCTGGCCGATGAAGCGATCGCAATCCACCGCGCTCGCCTCATGCGTGGCCGGACGCTCGGCCAGGGCGTCGATGATCTGCGGGTAGGACCGCTGGGCCGATGCGATCGCCTTGACCACGCTACCGTGGAAGGCCGGATGGGTATCGCCGATGAAGCTGACGACGCGCCCGAACTGCTGGTAGGAGGTGAACGGCCCGAACTCGGGCGACTTGGCGTGCGGCGCCGTCTCCACCGGCTGCAGGCCGTCACGATGCTCCACGTGGGGCAGGAAGTGGTTCCCGTCGAGGGCGAAGGTCCCCGGATGCTCGCGCTCGTAGATCGTGTTGGGCACCGTCCCCGCGGCGACGAATACCGCGCGCGCCGACAGGCGCACCTCCTCGCGTGAGGCCAGCCAGCGCCCGTTCTGCAGCTGCATGCGCCGGCAGAGAACGCCGCTCACGTGGTCGTAGCCGTCGAGCTCGCAATGGATGGGATCGAGGCCTTCGGCGTAGTAGATGCCCTCCTCGGTGGCCTGGCTCACCTCCTCGTGATTACGCGTATAGGCCGGCGAGTCGTTGAGGCCCTTGCGGTAGGCGATGGTGACCCCGCCCCAGGCGCGCAGCAGCGGCGTAAAGTCCGGCGCCTCGCCCACGGCGGCCGCGCGGGCGCGTTCGGCGCGCACGGCGCGGCCGTGCTCGAGGAATTCATCGAGGATCTCGATGTCTTCCTCGCCGAGCACACCGCGCACCGCGGGCTCGCCCTGCTCCTCGGCAAGCGCCTCGTAGCGCGTGAGCGTCTTCTCGACCTGCTTGATGTAGTAGGCCTGAACTTCGGTCGCGGTATCGACGCCGGTCAGACCGCCGCCGATGACCACGGCCGGCAGCCGCACCTGCAGGTTGGCCAGGCTGGTGTCCTTGCCGGCGCCGGTCAGCTGCAGCGCCATGAGGAAGTCGCTCGCCTGGCGCATGCCGCGGGCGAGACTGTTGCCCATGCTGATCACGCGCGGCAACCCCGTGCCGGTGGCCACGCAGACATGGTCGAAGCCGAGCTCCCAGGCATCCTCCAGGCGCACGGTCCCGCCCAGACGCACGCCGCCGTGGACGGTAAAGTTGGCACGCCGCGCCAGGGTCAGGTAGATCAGCTTGAGGAAGTTCTTGTCCCAGCGGACGGTGATGCCGTACTCGGCGACGCCGCCGAAGCCGAGCAGGATGCGCTCGTCCAATGGCTCCTCGAGGTCGTCCCAATCGCGCACGGGCTGATCGATCAGCTCGCGCGGCAGCGGCTCGACCTTGAGTCCGTCGATACCCACCACGGCGCAACCGGCCATGGTCAGGTGATGCGCCATCGTGAAGCCGGCCGGGCCCATCCCCGCGACCAGCACGCGACGGCCGTTGTAGGGCTGCTGCACATACTGCTCGCGGCGTAGCGGGTTCCAGCGCGCCAGCAGATCGTAGACCTCGACGCCGTACGGCAGGCGCAGCACGTCGGTCAGGGTGCCCGTCTCGATCTGCGGGATGTCCACCGGGTCCTGCTTCTGATAGATGCAGGCCTTCATGCAGTCGTTGCAAATGCGATGGCCGGTCGCCGGCACCATGGGGTTGTCGACCATGGCGACCGCCAGCGCCGCCAACGGATGTGCGTCGCGCCGGAAGACGTGCATTTCGGAGATCTTCTCTTCCAGCGGGCAGCCGGTCAGCGTATTGCCCAGCGGATCGACCTTCAGACCGAGCTCGGGCTGCTTCTTCTTCTCCGGAAAGCCCTTGGAGCAGAAGTCGCCGTGGTGCTCATGGCAGTAGATGCAGTAGTTGACCTCGCCCTGCACGTGGCGCTGGTCCATGCGCGCGTCGGTGAGTTCGAAGCCATCGCGGCGGCGCTGCTGCTCCGGGTCGCCCTCGAGCCGCCCCGCGCGGCTGTCGCCCACGCCCACCAGCGGCACCAGCATGGAGTGGTCCACTTTTTTCGGAAGCTTGAACGCGGTCCAGCTCGCGACGGCGGCTCGACCTTCCTCGGTGCGCTGCGCGGCCGCGCACCAGTGGGTCACCCGCTCGATCGCTTCGCCATTGGCCTCGGGATCGATGAGCAGGCCGTTCGCCCACTGGGCGACGGCCGCCTCGCGATCGCCGCCGTACGGCCCCAGCTGGCGCTCGAGCCAGGTGTCGAGTTCATCGAAGCCTTCCTCCGGGAGCTCGCGCACCTTGCGGGCGCGCTTGAGCACGAACTCGTTCTTGAACCGCAGGACCGGGTCGTGACCGGCGATCTCCGCCGCGAGCGCCTCGACGCTATCGCCGATGTCGAACAGCCGGCCGACGAAGGCCTCCAGGTGCGGCCCCAGCTCGATCAGCAGCGCCGACAGCTCAGTGGGCGCCAGGTCGGCCCCGGCGCGATAGGCTTGTAGCCGCTGATCCAACTCCGGCTCGCTGGCCCGCAGGGCCTCACGGAACTGCTCATCCAGGCGCGCAAGGCCCTCGGGCGCGTGGAGTTCGGCGAAGCTGAAGCCGTTGAAAGTCACATTACGGTCAGGTGCGGTCATCGTGATAGCCGGATAACGGGAGAGTTCCGGCGGCAGCCGGGCCGCCCATTATCGCCGAGGCGGCACACGGGCGTCGAACCGGCGTCGAGCTGGCGCGTGTAAGTGACTGTCGATTCTAGGGAAAACACTTATCCCCAGAACCTGTGGATAAGTATGTGGATAGCGTGTTGGATTTCCCCGCTGAGTGGCCGCTCGCCGCAGCCTTGTTCAGATTGGTCATTTTTTCACCAATCTTATATTTTATTAATAGTTTCATACAGTTACGAATACTTCCCGATATCGCATAACAAGTCCCCCCCTCGGTCATAGGCGGTCCCGGCATGCTTGTGCATAACTGCTCGGCACGCCATGGCGCGCACTGCCCTGTCAAGGGTTTTCTCGGCCCGTGGCATCGGCGCCCGAACTTCAGGAATCGGCCAGCAGACGGATGAGGCTGGAGGTATCTTCCCGTGCGTGGCCGCGTTGCTGCAGCTGCCCGTAGAACTGGTCCACCAGCGCGGTCAGGGGCAAAGTGGCGCCATTGCGCCGCGCCTCGTCGAGCACGATTTCGAGATCCTTGCGCATCCATTCCACGGCGAAGCCGAAATCGAAGCGGCCCTCGGCCATGGTCTGCGCGCGGTTATCCATCTGCCAGGACTGGGCGGCACCGCCGCCGATGACCTCGAGCACCCGTTCCAGGTCGAGGTCGCTGCGCTGGGCAAAATCGACCCCCTCGGCCAAAGCCTGGATCAGCCCGCCTATACAGATCTGATTGACCATCTTGGTCAGCTGACCCGCGCCGGGCCCACCGACATGCACGAGCCGGGCGGAATAGCTCCGCAGCACCGGTTCGACCCGGGCAAAATCGGCCTCGCTCCCGCCGGCCATGATGGCCAGCCGCCCCTGCTCGGCCCCGGCCTGACCACCGGAGACGGGGGCGTCGACGAAGCCGGCGCCCCGCTGCGCCGCGGCCTCGGCCAGCTCGCGCGCGATCGCCGCCGACACCGTGGTGTGGTCGACGAACACGGCACCCGGCTCCAACGCCTCGAAGGCACCGCCACGGTCCAGAGTGATCGCGCGCAGGTCGGCATCCCGCCCGACGCACGCGCATACCACTTGCGCCCCGGCCGCCGCCTGGGCGGGCGTGGACGCGACCCGGCCGCCGTATGTTCGGCTCCATTCGCTCGCCTTGTCCGCCGTGCGGTTGTACACCGCCACGTCGTAGCCGGCGCGCGCCAGGTGCCCGGCCATCGGACCCCCCATCACGCCAAGGCCAATGAAGGCGACCCGCTCGATGCTGGCATCGGCACCCATCGCGCTCTCCTTTGATTACTCGAGTTGGTGTTCGATCGCCCGCAGCCCGCGCGACGACACGGGGGCGCCCTGCTACCCTGCTCGCGCCATGACGCTCACCGAATTTCGCTACATCGTAGCCGTGGCGCGCGAACGTCATTTCGGCCGCGCGGCCAGTGCCTGTCACGTCAGTCAGCCGACGTTGTCGGTGGCCGTGCGCAAACTGGAGGAGGAACTCGGGGTAGCGCTGTTCGAGCGCGGTGGCCACGAGATCGCGGTCACGCCCGTCGGCGAGCGCGTGGTCGCGCAGGCGCAACGGGTGCTGGCCGAGGCCAACGCCCTGCGCCGGGTCGCCGATCAGGCGCAGGATCCCCTGGCGGGGCCCCTGCGGCTCGGCGCGATCTACACCATCGGCCCCTACCTGTTCCCGCATCTGCTCCCGATCCTGCACCAGACGGTACCGCAGATGTCGCTGATCGTGGAGGAGAACTTCACCGCGCGCCTGAGCGAGCGGCTGCGCCACGGCGATCTCGATGCGATCCTCGTGGCACTACCGTTCTCGCAACCGGGCACGCAGTCCCGGACCTTGTACGAGGAACCCTTCCGGGTGGTCGTGCCCGCCGGCCATGCGTGGACCGAACGCGAAGCGCTACAGCCCCACGAACTTCGCGATCAACCGGTGTTGCTTCTCGGTTCGGGCCATTGCTTCCGCGAACAGGTGCTGACCGCCTGTCCCGATTGCGGCAGCGCCGATCTGGCGGCCGCGCCGGGGATGGAATCGGCCGTCGAGGGGTCCTCGCTGGAGACCATCCGCCACATGGTCGCCAGCGGCATGGGGATCACCGTGCTGCCCTGCACCGCCGTGGCGCAGGACCATTACGCCGCGCCGCTGCTCGCCACGCGGCCATTCGCCGAGCCCGCGCCGCGCAGGCGCGTCGCCCTGGTCTGGCGCCGGCGCTTCGCACGCCCGGAGGCAGTACAGGCACTGGAGGCGGCCATTCGCCGCTGCGATCTCGGCTGCGTCACACCGATCCACGGCGACGAAGCAGGCTAGGGAAGGTCTGTCGCGAACTCTTCGTGACTTCGCCGAAGTCGCTCTCATAGCTCGCATCGACCTTGGCGCCGACGGCTCTCCCGCGTTCATCGTCGGGTTGGGGCCGACCTTCGAGCGGACTGGCTGTTTCGCGACGACCGTACAGGACACTAGCCCGGCACGGCCGGGATCTGCAGGGCCCAGCTCGCCAACGAGAAGTAAATCAGCACACCGGCGATGTCGGCCAGCGAGGTCACCAGCGGCACACTGGCGGTGGCCGGGTCGAGACGCAGACGCTCCAGCACGAACGGCAGCGACATGCCCAGCAGGCTGCCGATCACGACCACCAGCACCATGGTCGAGGCCACCACGAAGGCGACCTCGGCCCCGCCGCGCACAATCCCCAGCGCCGACACGATCAACCCCATGGTGGCACCGAGCAGCACCGCCACCAGCAGTTCGCGTCCAAGCATACGCCCCCAGTCCTTGGGCCGGATGTCTCCGGTCGCCAGCGCGCGCACCGTGAGCGTGGCCGACTGCGCGCCTGCGTTGCCGCTGGACGCGATCAGCAACGGCAGGAAGAACACCAGCACGACGTGCGCGGCGATGATCTCCTCGAACAGGGCGATACCGGCGCCGGAGAAGGCGTTGGCGAAGATCAGCACCACCAACCAGCCGACGCGCTTGCGGTAGAGCAAGGGTATGCCGGCCTCGCGCACGCTCGAATCGAGCGCGGCGACCGTCCCGACGCGGTGGAAGTCTTCGGTGGCTTCCTCTTCGGCCACGTCCATGGCGTCGTCGTAGGTGACGATGCCGACCAGACGGTCCGCGTCGTCAAGGATGGGTAGCGACAACAGGTCGTACTTGGAGATCAGCGAGGCGACCTCTTCCTGCCCATCACCGGCTCGGCGGGTAACGACATCGGTCGTCATCAGGTCGGCCACGCGCTCGTGCGCGCGCGCCGTCACCAGTTCACGCAGCGACACCGTGCCGAGCAGTCGACGCTCCGCGTCGATCACGTAGGCCTGATAGATCGTCTCCTTGTCCGGCGCCTCGAGCCGTAGTCGCGCAATCGCCTGAGCGGCGGTCAAATCCGGCGCCAGCGTGGCGTACTCGGAGGTCATCAGCGCGCCGGCCGTCCCCTCCTCGTAACCGGCCAGCAGACGAATGTCCTCGCGCTCCGCCTGCGCAAGGCTGGGCAGCAACTCATCTTGTTGCTCCGGCTCCAGACGATTGAACAGGTCGGCTCGGTCGTCCGACGACATGTGGCGGAACAGGTGCGCCAGCTGGCGCCGATCGAGGGTGCGCGCGAGGGCGACCTGACGCTCCGGGACGAGGTAGCCGAAGACCTCGGCCCGGTCGTCGGTGGGCAGCGCGGCAAGGGCGCGCCAGATCGCGCGCGGCTCCTCATCGGTGAGCGCGTCGGCCACGTCCGCGGGGCGCACGCCATCGAGCAATTCGCGCAGCGCGTCCGGATCATCCTCGGCCAGTGCCGCGGTGAGCCGCTCGGCCCAGTCGGGTGATTCCATGGCGAGCCCCGTGAGTTGGCGATGGGGAATTTTTCTGGCCGGTCCTGCACGCTCGCGGTACGGCGATATGCCGTTTTCAAGCGACTGCAAGCCGATGCATGTAATGAGCTACGAGCGTATCGTCGTGGCCGTGAATCCGAACCCAACCGGAATCGCCTTGACCAGACGGTCCTCGGAGTCCTCAACCATGCGGCCCGGCGCATTCGCCGGACAGCCTGGCAAAGTAATCACCCCTCACGTGGTGGTCAACCGAGACTGAGCGGCCATCCCGATTGCGCGACCGTGTGCGCGCCAGTAGAGTCCGATGCGCGCGAGCCGCTGGAGTTCACACCCCCGGATTCCCGGCCGAGGATTTCTCACCGATGCAACACACACGCGGTCGGCGACACGCTTTACGGTCCACCCGTCGCGTCAACACTTGCCACGCATGAGCGATACGAACTTCTGCCGTCATTGCGGATCAGCCAATGTCGACTGGCGCGTACCAGCCGACGACGACCGCGAGCGCCACGTGTGCGCGGACTGCGGCGAGATCCATTACAGCAATCCACGCAACATCGCCGGCTGTATCGCCGAGCACGCCGGTCGCATCCTGCTGTGCCGCCGCGCGATCGAGCCGCGCCAGGGATACTGGACGGTCCCGGCGGGCTTCATGGAGAACGGCGAGACGCTACCCGAGGCGGCGGCCCGCGAGACCATCGAGGAGGCCCAGGCGCGGACAGCCCGGTTGTCGCTATACGCCCTGTTCAGCCTGCCGCACATCAGCCAGGTGTACGTGATGTTCCGCGCTGAGGTCCCCGATGGGGCAGCTGCGGCCGGCCCGGAGAGCCTGGAGGTGGAATGGTTCGACGAGGACCGGATCCCGTGGGACCAACTGGCCTTTCCGGTGATGGAACAAAGCCTGCAGCTGTACCTGGCGGACCGTCGGCACGGCCACTTCCCCGTCCACACCGGCGCCATCTGGCGGCGGGCCGATGGCGGCCTCGAAGTTCGCCACGAGCCTGTCTGACGCATTCATCCCCCGCCGGCACGCCCCAACCGCGGGCCGCTCAGCCAGCGGAGCGCAGTTCCCCCGACCGACATACTTCGGGGTCGCGGTCGGAGCCCGCGGCGACGAAACGCAGGCAATCGCGCCCGCACCCCTTGGCCGTGTACAGCCCCCGGTCCACGCGCGCCAGAACCGAGTCAACGTGCGCATCGCCGGGCGCCAGGGTCGTCGCGCCGATACTTACGCGCAGGCGCCCCCGGCCACTGGCACGGATCTCCCGCATCAGGCGAGCAGCGATATCGCAGCAACCTTCGCGCTTCGTCTCGGGCAGGATCACCAGGAATTCGTCGCCACCGAGACGCGCCGCCGTATCCGCCGCGCGGCAACGCCGCGCCAGGACGGCAGCCAGATCACGCAGTGCGCGGTCACCGCGTGCGTGCCCGTGCGCGTCGTTGATCTGCTTGAAGCCGTCGAGGTCGATCATCAACACCGAAGCCGCGTTGCCGCCGCGACGGAAGCGCGCAATCTCGCGGCCGAGTTCCTCGAGCACGTAGCGGCGATTGGGTAGGCCGGTAAGCTCATCGGTTTGCGCCAGACCACGTAGGCGCTGCTCGGCGCGGCGCTGCTCGGTGATGTCCTGGCACTGCCACAGGCGCGCGAACGCCCCCTGATCGACCGGCGTGTAGGCGAGCGCGATCACCCGGCCGTCGCGGCACTCGAACTCCTGTCCGGACACCGGGGCTCGCCGCCGCGCCACCTCGCGAACCCACACCAGGAAGGCGCCGGGGTCGCGCAGTTCGCGCGCCGCGGCGCGCACCACGTGCCAAGCAGGTCGATCGACCATCGCCTGCGGCGCAGGGGCGCCCTGGAGCAGCGCGCAAAAGCGCCGGTTCGCAAGCCGCACCCGGCCAGCCCGATCCTCGGCAAGCAAGCCGATCTGCAGGTGCTCGGCCAGGGTCCACAGTTCCTCACCCGGTGCGCCGACCGCGGGGGCGCTGGCACCGGCTTCTGTGCTCGCGGCGGCAAGGTGCGGCCAATCGATTGCGCCGGCGGGACGCGGAGGAAGGGTGGTGTCGAGCGACTTATCCATGTCAATAATTCCCATGTTGCGCAAGGGTTTCCTGCCCTTGCGGGGGGCGCCGGCTCAATCCATGGCCGCGCGATGCTCTCGGGAAGCCGGTTCGATTCCGGGGCTTCCGCCTTCAAGTCGATACCAGTCTGGACCGTTCAGATCGCGAGCGCCAGATAGACCGCCAGTTCCGCCAACTGGTTCGAAGCGCCCAGGGTATCCCCGGTGATACCACCCAACCGCCGGCGGCACCAGCCCGCGAACACCAGCACAACCGCGGCACAGGCCGCCCACGCGGCGAGGGCCGCCCCCCCCCAGAGGATCCAGGTGAGGACGAACGTCGCAATCACTGCGCTGCTCAGTGCCGGCAACGAAACACCGCCAGCGAACGGCTGGCCCGTGCCGCCATCGGCGCGGGCGTAGGGGAGCCAGCGGAGTAACGGGAGCGTAGCGCAGCGCGCCAGGGCGTGCCCGCCGACCAGGGCGGCGGCCGCCGCGCCGCCCAGCGCCGTCAGCGCGAGGACACGCCCGGCCAGCACCAGCATCAATGCCACTGCCCCGTAGGCACCCAGGCGGCTGTCTTTCATGATCGCCAGCGCGCGCTCGCGCTCGGCGCTGCCGCCGAGGCCGTCGAAACTGTCGGCCAGCCCGTCCTCGTGAAACGCGCCGGTCGCCAGCACGGTCGCTGCGACGGCCAGCAGCGCACCGATGGCAGGATTCCAGAGGGTGATTCCGATCCACCAGACCAGCGCCCCGATGGCGCCGACCAGTACGCCGACCAGCGGGAACCAGGGAGCCGAGCGACCCAAGCGCGCGTCAAAATCGGGGACGTGCCAAGGGAGCGGCAATCGTGTCAGGAAGACCACGGCCGCGCCCGCATCATGCGCTGCGCCGAACAAGCGCTCACGCATGAACAGGCTCGGATGCGGCCGGCAGGTCGACGGTAAGCTCTTCGGCCCAGCCCTCGAGTTCGGCCGCGAGATCGGCGTTTACATCACCGCTTGCGACCGCCTCCGCAAGGGCCTGGCGGAATTCGGCCAGCGAGCGCGGACTGCCGCCGGCGCCCTCGATCAGACGGCGCCGGCGAAGCTCGTCCCAACGCGCCCGCTCGTCCGCGTCGAGCGTGCCGGGCCAGTTGCGCGCGCGATAGCGGAAATACAGCTCGGTTAGGCGCGCATCGGCGAAGCCCGGATCGAACCCCGCCAGGTCATCCGGCGCGCACCGATGCACAGCGTCCATGCGCGCGCGGTCGGCGTCGGGCACGAAGCCGTCATACAGCGCCACGTCGACGTCGGCCTCGACCGGCGGCGGCGCCGGAGCGAAGACCTGCTGCAAGCGGTCAGCCAAGCCCGGCACGGCGCGCAGGCGCGTGAGACTCGCCCGCGCGGTGTCCGGATCGATGGCCAGACGGCTGGCCGCCTCGGGCGTGAGCGTAGACATCGGGGCGAGTACCGGCGCGACATTGAGGCGGACGACCTTCAGCGGCGCGCGGGGCGCGGCGGGGTCGCGCTCGGCCGCCGGCGTGAACAGCGCCGCCGCGAGTTCCTGCGGGTCGTATTCGAGCCACGGCGCGGGATCGGCCGTGAGGTCGGCGACGATGACGCCATTGCGATTGACCGGATGGGCCGCAAGCGCGGCGACGGGAGCAATACAACCGCGCGCCGCCGAGTATTTGTTGGAGACATGCAGCACCGGATCGCTGGCATCGAGTCGCAGCAGATCGCCCGCGCTCACGCGGTCGCGATGACCGAAGGCGAACTCGTACAGCCTTGGCTGCGCGGCGCGCAGCAGGCGCGCCATCGCGATGGTCGCATGCACGTCCGCCAGGGCGTCGTGGGCCGCATGTTCGATGCCATTGGCCGCCGCCAGGTCCTCCAGGCGGAACGAGGGATGACCGTCGTCGCGCTCGGGCCAGATAATCCCTTCCGGCCGCAGGGCACGGGCCAGGCGTAGCGTATCGATCAGGTCCCAGCGCGAGCAGCCGTTGCGCCATTCGCGCCCATAGGGCTCATAGAGATTGCGCCACAGCAAATGGCGCGTGACCTCGTCATCGAAGCGCAGGGAGTTGTAGCCGATGGCGCAGGTACCGGGGCGGCTCAGCTCCTCGAGCACACCGGCGGCGAACTCCGCCTCGCCCATGCCGAGCGCCTGGGCGCGCCGCGGACCCAGCCCGGTGACTGCACAGGCCATCGGCGCCGGCAGGGTGTCGACCGGCGGACGGCAATGGAACACGCACGGATCTTCGATGGGCTGGAGATCCAGATCGGTGCGCAGGCCGGCGAATTGCAGCGGGCGGTCGCGCCGCGGATCCGCACCGGTGGTCTCGTAGTCGTGCCAGAATAGCGTGGCGGGAGCGGACATGGTGCGATCATATCAGGGTGATCGCCCGAGTCCGGAACCGTGCGCGGTGCCGGCGATGCTATCCTCTGCCGCCATGTCCGAGACCCCAGACCTGATCACAACCACCGACGCCCTCGCCGAAACCGTCGCGCGCCTGCGCGAGCGCGACTGGTTCGCGCTTGATACCGAGTTCATCCGCGAGGACACCTACTGGCCGCAGCTGTGCCTGATCCAGGTGGCCACCGACGAGCACCTGGCCTGCATCGACCCTCTGGCGCTCGCTGACCTCGAGCCGTTTTACGCGCTGCTCGCGGATCCCGCGGTCACCAAGGTGCTGCACGCGGCGGATCAGGATCTGGAGGTATTTCACCTGGCGACCGGCCGGTTGCCGGCGCCGGTATTCGACACCCAGCTCGCCGCCCCCTTGCTTGGTTTCCCCGAACAGGCCGGCTACGGCCGCTTGGTCGAGGCCTTGCTGGACGTGCGACTGACCAAGGGCCATGCCCGCACCGACTGGCGCGAGCGCCCCCTGCCGGAACCGGCGCTGCGCTATGCCGCCGACGACGTACGCTATCTCGTGCCGCTGTACGAGGCGCTGCGCGCGGGGCTGGCCGCACGCGAGCGCCTGGGCTGGCTGGAGGAGGAGTTCGCCCGGCTGACCGACGCGGCGCGGTACGAGCGTGCGCCCGAGGACGCCTGGCACCGACTCAAGGGCATCGATCGCCTTTCTGGCCCGGGTCGTTCCGTGATCCGTGCCCTGGCTCGCTGGCGCGAGCAAGAGGCGCGCAACGCCAACGTGCCACGCGGGCGGATCCTGCGCGACGAGGCGCTGGTGGATCTGGCCCGCGCCCTGCCCGCCGACCGCAAGCAGCTCGGACGGCTGCGCAGCCTGCGGGGACGGCCGCTGGAGCGCTACGGCGCGGATCTGCTGACCCTGATCGAGGAAGCGCGCGAGCAAACACCGCCGGAGCTGCGCACCACGCCAACGCTCGGTCCGGAGCTGGACGAACGCGGCCAGGCACTCGCCGAAGCGTTGCACGCGGTGGTCCACCTGCGCTGCGCCGAACACGCGGTCAATCCCGAGATCGTCGTTTCCCGGCGCGATCTGGGTCGCATCGCCGGCGGCGAAGCGGCCAGCGCCATCCTGGGCGGCTGGCGCTCGGATCTGGTCGCCACTGACCTCGATGCCTTCATGGCGGGCCGGCAATCGCTGCGCCACGACGAGACGGGCCTGCAGCTCGGCTGAGCCACCGCGTGCTTGCTACCATGCGGCGAACTGAATTGCGCCGCAGACGGGACGCTATACGCACGGAGGAAACGAGCATGACGCAAGAGACGATCGAGCCCATCTCGCAGGTGCGGGTGTTCGAAGGCTGGCAGCAGGTGATCGAGCATTCCTCCGACGCCTGTGGCTGCCCGATGCGCTTCGCTATCTATCTACCCCCGCAGGCCGAGCATCACCAGGTACCGGTACTCTATTGGCTCTCCGGCCTGACCTGCACCGAGGCCAATTTCTGCGAGAAGGCCGGCGCGCAGCGTTATGCCGCCGAATGCGGCATCGCGCTGGTCGTGCCGGACACCAGCCCGCGCGGACAGGGCCTGCCCGGTGAGGACGACAGCTACGACTTCGGCAGCGGCGCGGGCTTCTACGTCAACGCCACGGTCGAGCCCTGGGCGCGGCACTACCACATGTACGACTACGTCACCCGGGAACTGCCGGCCTTTGTGGAGGCGCATTTCCCGGTAATCCCGGGCGCCCGTTCGATCAGCGGCCATTCGATGGGTGGCCACGGCGCGCTGGTCGCCGCCCTGCGCGAGCCCGAGCGTTACCGCTCTGTCTCGGCGTTCGCGCCCATCGTCAACCCGACCGAAGTGTCTTGGGGACAGAAGGCCTTCGGCGGCTATCTCGGCGACGACCGTACTGCCTGGCGCGAATACGACGCCTGCGAGCTGGTCGCCCGGGCCGAGCACCAGATTCCACTACTGGTGGATCAGGGCGAGGCCGATCAGTTCTTGTCCGTGCAGCTTCAGCCGGAACGCCTGGAACAGGCCTGCGAGGCACGCGGTCACCCGCTCACGCTACGCAGGCAGCCGAGCTACGACCACAGCTACTACTTTATCGCCAGCTTCATCGGCGACCACATCTACTACCACGCCGAGAAGCTGCGCGCGGCTTGAGCTCAACCAACCAACCGGGCGGCGGCCGCGGACTCGGCAGCGCCGTGTATTCCAAACGGGTGCCCGTGGTAGCCAATAGATTGCTTCGCTCCGCTCGCAATGACGTTCGCCACAAGGAAG
>JBBEEB010000121.1:4752-13950 GCA_040880995.1 Halofilum sp. (in: g-proteobacteria) | reverse complement strand
AATGACGTTCGCCACAAGGAAGAAGTCATCGCGAGGAGCCGTCAGGCGACGCGGCGATCCAGCGTCGAGCTCAAACGCTCGGTTCTGCACCTCGCCCGTAGTCGCCAATGGATTGCTTCGCTTCGATCGCAATGACCTTGTTCTTGGTACGACGTCATTGCGGGGGCCATAGGCGACGTCGCAATCCACCGTCGAGTCCGACGCCCGGCCACGGTGCAGCCCCCTCCTCCCTCGCACCACCCTGGTGCAGTCGGCACTCGCGCAAAACCCCAAATCATTGATTATAGGCCTATAAAAAGAATGGCACGGGTCCTGCTCCTTTAGGCCACCGGCGGATTTCCGCCCCATTCGAGCCGAAGGAGACAGCACCCGATGAAACTCATCGTCGCAGTCATCAAGCCTTATAAGCTCGACGAGGTACGCGAGGCCCTGGCCGAGATCGGCATGCAGGGCATGACGGTCACCGAGACCAAGGGCTTTGGCCGCCAGCGCGGTCACACCGAGCTCTATCGGGGTGCCGAGTACGTCGTCGATTTCCTGCCCAAGATCCGCGTCGACGTCGTCGTTGACGACGAATTGGTCGAGCAAGCGATCGAGGTGATCACCAACGCGGCCCACACCGGCAAGATCGGCGACGGCAAGATCTTCGTTCATCCGGTCGAGCAGGCGATCCGCATCCGCACCGGTGAAACCGGTTCGCCGGCCCTATAAAAAGGAGGTCACAACTGTGGACGCAATGAACGCAGCAACTGAACTCGCCTACGCGCTGGACACCTTTTATTTCCTCATCTGCGGCGCGCTGGTCATGTGGATGGCCGCCGGCTTCGCGATGCTGGAGTCCGGCCTCGTGCGGGCGAAGAACACCGCCGAGATCCTGACCAAGAACGCCGCGCTCTACTCGGTCGCCTGTGTGATGTACCTCATCGTGGGCTACCAGCTCATGTACGGCGGCGGCATGACCAGCGTGATCCCGGCGCTGGACTTCCTGCTACCGGCCGAAAACACGACCGACGCCGTACTCGGCGGCGGGGATGGCGCCCCGTACTACTCGAACTACGCGGACTTCTTCTTCCAGGTCGTGTTCGTGGCGGCGACGATGTCGATCATCTCGGGCGCCGTGGCCGAACGCATGAAGCTGTGGTCGTTCCTGGTCTTCGCCGTGATCATGACCGGCTTCATCTACCCGATCCAGGCCTACTGGTCCTGGGGCGGCGGCTTCCTGGCCGAAGCCGGCTACTCCGACTTTGCCGGTTCCGGCATCGTGCACATGACCGGCGCCGTCGGCGCGCTGGTCGGCGCGATGATGGTCGGGGCGCGCGACGGCAAGTACGACGCCGAGGGCAAGCCGCGGGCCATCCCCGGTGCCAACATGCCGCTGGCCACACTCGGCATGTTCGCCCTGTGGCTCGGCTGGTTTGGCTTCAACGGCGGCTCGCAGCTGATCGTGTCGAACGTCTCCGACGCCAACGCGGTGGCCAAGATCTTCTTGAACACCAACACGGCGGCCGCGGGCGGCCTGATTGCCGCGCTCCTGGTGGCCAAGGCCAAGTGGGGCAAGGCCGATCTGACCATGGCCATCAACGGCGCGCTCGCCGGGCTGGTGTCGATCACGGCCGAACCGCTGGCGCCGAGTCCGCTGGCAGCCACGCTGATCGGGGCGGTCGGCGGCATCATCGTGGTGTTCTCGGTGCTCGCCCTGGATCGCTTCAAGATCGACGATCCGGTCGGCGCGATCTCGGTCCACGGCACCGCCGGCATCTGGGGCGTGCTTATCGTACCGGCGTCGAACTCCGGCGCATCGATCGGCCCGCAGATCCTCGGCATCGTCTCCATCTTCGCCTTTGTGGCCATCACCAGCGCCATCACGTTCGCCATCATCAAGGCGATCATGGGCCTGCGCGTGAGTCATCAGGAAGAGTACGAGGGCGTCGATCTGGCCGAGTGCGGACTCGAGGCCTACCCCGAGTTCACCAGCGCTCGCTCGCCGGGCGACGCGGCCGGTGGTCCCGTAGCGGATTCCCGCCCGGGTGTCGGGGCACCGAGCCACGCACCCACCTAGAAAACCTCTGATCGAATCAGGGCGGCACACGGATGTGCCAAGATTTACAAGTGAAGGCTCCCGATCCCCCTGATCGGGAGCCTTCTGTATGTCAGAATCCGGGGTCCGTTCCGTTGAGACCTCGCGTGCCTGGGATTTCTACACCTCTCATCACCGGTTGTGGCTATGTCGGCCAGCGGCTTGCCCGCGCGCTGATCGGCGCCGGCGCCCGCCCCGTCGCGCTCGTGCGCAACGCCCTTTCAGCCGAGCACCTCGGTCGCCAGGGCATCGTCGCCGCAGCCGTCGATCTCGACCATCCAATCGAGGAACCGCCCGCCGCCGCGGTGGGCAGCACGGTCTACTACCTGGTTCCACCCTCGCCGGACGCGGACGACGACGACCCGCGACTGCGCCATTTCCTCAATGCCTGCGTGGAAGCTCGGCCTCGGCGGCTGGTGTATCTGAGCACGTCCGGCGTGTACGGCGATTGTGATGGGGACTGGACCAACGAGGAGCGGCCCCCGGCGCCGCGCACCGCACGCGCACGCCGGCGACTGGCCGCCGAGCGCATCGCGCGCGACTGGTGCGAGGTACACCGCACGGAGCTCGTCATTCTGCGCGTGGGCGGAATCTACGGCCCGGGCCGGCTGCCCATCGAGCGACTGGGCACGACGACCGTGGTATGTCCCGACGAGGCTCCCTGGAGCAACCGCATTCACGTGGATGATCTGGTCACGACCTTGCATGCGGCCGCACGGCGGGGCGTCAGCGGAGCCGTCTATAACGTCGCCGATGGTCATCCCACGACCATGACCGATTATTTTTATCGGGTCGCCGACAGCGCGCGTCTACCGCGCCCGCCCTGCGTGCCACTGGCCGACGCAGAGGGCAAGTTGTCCGCGGGCATGCTCTCGTTCGTACACGAGTCGCGCCGGCTCGATACCGGCCGCATGCGTCGGGAACTGGGCGTCGTCCCGCGCTACCCCACCCTCACCGAAGGCCTCGCCAACGCCCTCGCCGCCCGCGATCGGGTCTAACCCAAACACCCGCGGCAAGGACCGCACTTCCAGCGGTACCGCTCGCAGAAGAACCACGGATGAACACAGATAGACACGGATATGGCCGCTGCCTGGCCAAGCGTCCTGGAGCTTCGCTGTTGGCTTCTTGCGTACGGAAGCGCGCGACGGAACCACGAAATGGACACTGGTGTCCATTTCGTGGTTCTTCCCCACGTCCGACCACGGCAAAGTTCCCACAGCGAAGCTGCTACGCGGCCACTGGGGGCAACGTTATCCGTGTCCATCTGTGGTGTGACCCGACACGAAGCCGCCCGCTTAGCCGCCATCGCCGTCGCTGCCGCCTTCGCCCATCTCGTCCGGTGCACCGGATTGACCCGAGGTGTTCCCGTGCCCGGCATCATGCTCGCGACGTTCGGCCCAAGGATCGTCGGTGCGGTCGATACGGATGTCGCGGCGGGGATACGGCACCCGAATGCCGCGCTCGCGGAATTCGCGGTCGATGCCGAAGTAGATCTCGCTTTGCACGTGCAGCACGTAATCGATGTCGCGAATGAACACGCGCAGCTCGAACTCATAGCCCTCATCGCCGAAGTTGCGCAGCAGTACCTCGGGCGGGGGCGCCAGAACGGCGTCGGCGATCACGCGCGGGTGCTCGTGCGCGAGCTTGAGCAGGACCTCCCGGACCTCCTCCGGATCGGCGTCGTAGGCGACCCGGATGGGCACCGTGACGCGCCCGAACGGGTCGCGCAGCATCCAGTTGGTCACCTGACCCTGGATGAGTTCGGAGTTGGGCACGATCACATCGGCGTGATCGAAGGTCTGGATCTGGGTCGAGCGAATCGAAATCTTCTTGATCAGGCCCTCGGTGGTACCGACCACCACCCAGTCGTTGGTTTTCACCGGGCGTTCGATCAGCAGGATCAGGCCCGAGACGAAGTTGTTGAAGATCGTCTGCAGGCCGAAGCCGATACCGACGGACAGCGCACCGGCGATCAACGCCAGATTGGTGAACTGAACGCCGGCGATGGCCAAGCCGACGAGCATCGCCACGATCACCCCGGTGTAACCGGTGACGGTAACGATGGCCTCGCGCGCGCCGCGGTCCATGCGCGTACGCTCCAGCCAGCGCTGGCTCAGGCGTTGCTTGAGCCAGCCGGTGATCGTGATCATCACGACCAGCCCGACGATGCCCCAGAGCACGCGCATCGGGACGATCTCGACCTGGCCGAGATTGAAGCCCTCGTAGAGCAGCCGCCCGAGCACAGCGGTACCGGTGTCGGACAATCCCCAGAGCAGCAAGACAGCCAGTGCGAACGCGCTCCATACACCCAGGGCCGTCAGCACCCGTAGCCAGATCAGCCCCGGAAAATAGCGGTCGGGGCCAACTCCGAGCCCCCCACGCAAGCGCCGCTGCCAGCCCCGCCGCCCCTCGTCCAGGCCGTCATACAAGTCGTCGAACAGCCGCCAGACCAGCCAGGCCAAGCCGAACGAGACCAAGGTTCCCACCACGCCGGTCACGATGTACTCGGCGAGGTTGTGATAGCCGGTCCACTCGGCGATCAGTGCCCCGACCATGATGGCCACGAGCATCAGTCGCGGACCGCGCGTTTCGTGCCAGCGCAGCAATCCGCCGGTCAGCCAGATCACCCAGGCCAGATCGACGATGAGCACGGTGGCGAACACCAGTCGCAACAGATTGCGTACCGGTTCCGGAAAGCTCTCGATGACCAGCGTCGCCGAGACGATGGATACCAGCAGAATCAGCAGGCCCAGCGTGCGCATGCGCGCGGCCAACGCGCGCAATATGTCCTCGGGCGCGGGCAGGTAGGGCTTGGCCGGCGGCACGGGCGCCAGGAAGGTCCGCACCAGGAATTGGAAGCCGAAGAAGCCGGACAGGCCGTAGGACAGGATCGTGATGAACGGCCAGCTCGCCTGTCCCCATTGAATGGCCGTCAAATACAACGCCACCGCCAATGAGGTCACCAGCGCCGGCAGATTGCTGGCGGCGCTGGTGGTCACCGCCTGGAGAAAGCCGCCCGTCAGGGTGGTCCCGCCTCGCATGCGGCTGGCAACCGCGAATAGCGCCTGGCGTGCGTACAACGAACCGCCGACCCCGAGCAGGATCAGTCCAACCAGGGTGACCAACTCGATCGGCGAAAGCGCCGGCAGGCCACTGTCGCGCACCAGGAACAGCTTGGCGGTACTCCACCACTGACGCGGCTCGCTCAGGTTCTCGGCCGCGATGTCCCAGGCAGGCGGGTCGCGCTGCATCAGGCGCTCGGCGAGCCGCTGTTGCTGCAGATGGGTGATGCGCTGCTCGAGCTCGTTGGCGCGCAGCTGAATCACCCGGCATAGCTGCAACTGCCGTTCGATGCTCGCTTGGCGCTCCTGCAGGCTGGCGCGCTGTTGCTGCACGCCAATGGCTTCATCGCGCGCCCGGCCCAGGGTTTCGAGCTGGTTCCGGACTCGATCGAGCGCCCCCTGGTTGTCGTTTATGCACTGGTTGGCGGTGCTGCGCGCGTCCGGGATATCGCTGAGGAAGCCGCGTAGGGTCTCGATGTCGGGCTCAGCGCGCGCGCGCATCGCCTCCTCGATGCCGTGGATGGCGGCATCGGCCTCGCGCACATCGGCGCGCGGAATCGCCGCTTGGCCGCCACCATTGGCGGACCAGGCCGCCGTGACCGGCAGCAACAGCAACAGGAGCAGCAATCGACGTGGCAGGTTGCGGAGCATTCTCTTGCCCTATGGTCCGGCGCGCGCCGTGACCGGGCGCCGCCTGCCGTCGCCGCGGTACCCGCTCGCCACCCGCGCGCCGGGGCGTGTCATGTGCCGACCCGGCCGAGGCGCTCGATGGCCTGTTCGAGGCGGGCGCGCGGACAGGCGTAGTTGAGCCGGAGAAAGCCCGGCGCGGCGAACTCCCGCCCGTCCGACAGCCCCAGGCCGGCGGTCTCGAAAGTGCCCGCCGGGTCGTCGTCATCGAGCCCACGGGCATCGATCCAGGCGAGGTAGGTCGCGGCCGGGCGCTCCATGTGGAGGGCCGGATGCGCCTGAACCGCCTCCAGCAGTCGGTCGCGGTTGCGGCGCAAATACTCGATCAGCTCCGCGTGCCAGTCGGCGCAGTCGCGCCATGCGGCCAGCGCTGCGGTGAACCCGAGCGCGTTGACGCCGGGCACGAAGCCGGCGCGGGCCGCGCGAAAGCGTCGGCGTAGATCGGCGTCGGGAATGATGGCCAGCGAGCAACCGAGGCCCGCGATGTTGTAGGTCTTGCTCGGCGCCATCAGCGTGATCGTGCGCGCGGCGATAGCCGGATCGAGCGTGGCGAAGGGAATATGCTCGGCGTCCGGGTCGAGGATCAGGCCGCAATGGATCTCGTCGCTGCACACCACGAGATCGTGCCGGCGGCAGATCTCGGCCACGCGCGCGAGTTCATCCTGGGTATAGACGCACCCGGTCGGGTTGTGCGGATTGCACAACATGAGCATGCGGGTGCGCGGGGTGATCGCCGCCTCCAGGCGGTCGAAATCGATCTCGCCGGCGGCATTCGCCAGCGGCACGTCGATACGCTCGCGGCGGGCGCGCTCCGGGGCATCGAGGAACGGCGGGTAGGCCGGCGTGAAGGTCGCGACCGCATCGCCGTCAGTGCCCACCGCGGCGGAGGCGACATGCAGACCCGGCACCATCCCGGGTAGCCAGACCATCCATTCGGGCTGGACCTGCCAGCCATGTGACTCGGCCAGCATCGCCCGGGTGGCCTCGACCAGTTCATCCGGGGCATTGGTGTAACCAAAGATCCCGTGGTCGACGTGGGCGTGGAGTGCGTCGAGCACCGCCGGGGGCGCGCGCAGGTCCATGTCGGCCAGCCACATCGGCAGGATGTCGCGGCCGGCGTATTTGTCCCATTTGTCGCTCGCGGTGCCCCGCCGCTCGATCAGCTGATCGAAGTCGTAATCCATGAATTTTGTCTCTAATAAATGCTCAGGCGAGCGTACACCTCAACGTGCAGCAAGACATGACAATACCCGCCTGAAAACTTTGTATGTCGTCGGCTTGGCAACCGTACCAGAGGGTAGGTTCGTGTGTCCGCGCGGCGGATGTCGGGTGGGTTTCGCTGCGGGGCGAACGATAGCGCGAAAAGTGCCGCTGTGCTTTCTACATTCATGGGGGATCAGCCATCCGTGGCGAAAGGCGATGAGCATCGCTTGGTCATAGCGAGCTTCTGCCACCAAGGGATGGCCCTATGACGCCACGTAATCCGTCTACGCGGCCGACATCCGCAACGAGGAAGCACTCATGAGTGACAAGAGCAAGCCGACGACCACCGACGGGGGCGCCCCGGTCTCCAGCGACGAGCACTCGCTCACCGTCGGGCCCGACGGTCCGCTCCTGCTGCACGATCACTACCTGATCGAGCAGATGGCGAACTTCAACCGTGAACGCATCCCGGAACGCCAGCCGCATGCCAAGGGCGGCGGCGCCTTCGGCCGGTTCGAGGTGACCCAGGACGTCAGCGCCTACACCAAGGCCGACTTTCTGCAACCGGACAAGACAACAGATGTCTTGATTCGTTTCTCCACCGTCGCCGGCGAGCGCGGCAGTCCCGATACCTGGCGCGACCCGCGCGGCTTCGCGGTGAAGTTCTACACCGAAGAAGGCAACTTCGACATGGTGGGCAACAACACGCCCGTCTTCTTCGTGCGCGACCCGCTGAAGTTTCAGCAGTTCATCCGCTCGCAGAAGCGCCGCGCCGACTCGAACCTGCGCGACCACGACATGCAGTGGGACTTCTGGACGCAGTCGCCGGAGTCCGCCCACCAGGTGACCTGGCTCATGGGCGATCGCGGCATCCCCGCGAGCTGGCGCCACATGAACGGCTATTCCAGCCATACCTACATGTGGGTCAACGCCGCGGGCGAGCGCTTCTGGGTGAAGTACCACTTCAAGACCGACCAAGGCATCCAATGCCTGACTCAGGAGCAGGCCGATCACCTGGCCGGCGCCGACAGCGATTACCACCAGCGTGATCTCTATGCTGCAATCGAGCGCGGCGATCACCCGAGCTGGACGCTGAAGGTCCAGATCATGCCGTTCGAGGACGCCAAGACCTACCGCATCAACCCCTTCGACCTGACCAAGGTGTGGCCGCACGAGGACTACCCGCTACGCGAGGTGGGTAAGCTCACACTCGACCGCAACTTCACGGACTACCACACCGAGTTGGAGCAGGCGGCATTCGAGCCGAACAACCAAGTCCCGGGCACGGGCTTCAGCCCGGACAAGATGCTACTGGCGCGCGTGTTCTCATACGCCGACGCACACCGGGCGCGCCTCGGGGTGAATTACAAACAGATCCCAGTGAACGCGCCCCAGTCCCCGGTCCACAGCTACAGCAAGGACGGGGCGATGCGGGTGCGCAACGTCTCCGACCCGGTGTACGCGCCCAACACCAAGGGTGGCCCCGAGGCCGACCCCGAGCGCTACCCCGAGGCGGCGACCTGGAGCGCCGACGGCGAGTTCGTGCGCGCCGCCTACATGCCGCGCGAGGCCGACGACGACTTCTCGCAGGCCAACGTCCTGGTCAACGAGGTCATGGACGATGCGGCGCGCGAGCGATTCGTCTCGAACGTGGCCGGCCACCTGTCAGCGGGCGTGACCGAACCCGTTCTCGAACGCGCGATCCAGTACTGGAAGAATGTCGACGCCGAAATCGGCGCGCGCATCGAGGCCTCCGTGCGGGGCTGACCCGTCCCGTTGCATCGAGCCGGGCCGCCCGGCCCGGCTCGAAACCGGGAATCGGTTGCGTAGCGGTCACTCCGTGTAACCGCCGGCGTTTTGCGCGCCTGCAGGACGGCTGCGCCAGCATGAACGGCGAAGCCTCCTCCCGCCCACTCGATAGCCAGAAGCTATTGCGCACTTTCCGAGATTCAATTGGATCAATCGTAGGGCCTACGTTAGGGTGATCCCGCGATTCGATCCGTCGGCTTGCGGAAACGCCGGGCCGACCCCGGTGAGCGCGCTCCGCAGCGCGTGACCAAGCCCGGGATTCCGGCGGCGAGCGAACCCCGCGCGCCGAGCCCATGGTCCCCGGCTTTCGGCTGCGCTCCGAATCGTCCTACAGCACACTTGTTGCCTTTGGTGTACCGC
>JBBEEB010000121.1:3279-4652 GCA_040880995.1 Halofilum sp. (in: g-proteobacteria) | reverse complement strand
TGTACCGCTCGGGTTCATCAAAGCAGCCGAATAATCGGAGAGAGAAATGGCCGCAAACCCCAAGGACATCGAGACCGCCGGCAAATGCCCGGTCATGCACGGGTCCATCACCAATTCATCCGGCACGGGCCGCACGAACAGCGACTGGTGGCCGAACCAGCTCAACCTGAGGATCCTGCACCAGCACTCCGCTCTGTCCGATCCGATGAGCGAGGACTTCGATTACCAGGAAGAACTCGAGAAGCTGGACGTGCAAGCCCTCAAGCAGGACCTGTTCGCGCTGATGAAGGACTCCAAGGACTGGTGGCCGGCGGACTTCGGGCATTACGGACCGCTGTTCATCCGCATGTCCTGGCACGCCGCCGGCACCTACCGTCAAGGCGACGGCCGCGGCGGCGCATCCACCGGCAACCAGCGCTTCGCGCCGCTCAATAGCTGGCCGGACAACGTCAATGTCGACAAGGCACGCCGCCTCCTGTGGCCCATCAAGCAGAAGTACGGCAACCAGATCTCCTGGGCCGACCTGATCACTCTGGCCGGTAACGTCGCGCTGGAGGACATGGGCTTCAAGACGTTCGGCTTCGGCTTCGGGCGCGAGGACATCTGGGAGCCGGAAGAGGACGTCTATTGGGGCGCCGAAGCCGAATGGCTGGGCTCGGACAAGCGCATTTCCGGTGACCGCGACCTCGAGAACCCGCTCGCGGCCACGCACATGGGCCTGATCTACGTGAACCCCGAGGGCCCCGAGGGCCACCCGGATCCCGAGGCCGCCGCGCACGACATCCGCGAGACCTTCGGCCGCATGGGCATGAACGACGAAGAGACCGTGGCCCTGATCGCCGGCGGTCACACCTTCGGCAAGGCGCACGGCGCCGGTGACCCGGACCAGGTCGGCCCGGACCCGGAAGCGGCCGGCATCGCCGAGCAGGGCCTGGGCTGGCGCAGCAGCTACGGCGCCGGCATGGGCGACGACACCATGGGCGGCGGCCCCGAGGTCACCTGGACCGGCCGGCCCACCCAGTGGACCAACATGTTCTTCGAGAACCTGTTCGGCTACGAATGGGAGCTGGACAAGAGCCCTGCGGGCGCGAACCAGTGGGTGGCCAAGGACGCCGAGGAAACCATCCCGTATGCCCACGACCCGTCGAAGAAGCGCAAGCCGACCATGCTCACGACCGACCTGTCGTTGCGCTACGACCCGGCATACGGCGAGATCTCGCGCCGCTTCTACGAGAACCCGGATCAGTTCGCCGACGCCTTCGCCCGCGCCTGGTTCAAGCTGATCCACCGCGACATGGGCCCGAAGGCGCGCTACCTCGGCCCCGAGGTCCCGCAGGAAACGCTGCTCTGGCAGGACCCGGTGCCGGAAGTCG
>JBBEEB010000121.1:0-3179 GCA_040880995.1 Halofilum sp. (in: g-proteobacteria) | reverse complement strand
CTGGTCGGCGGCATGCGCATGCTCGACGCCAACCACGGCGGCTCGAAGCACGGCGTGCTCACCGACCGGCCCGGCACGCTCAGCAACGACTTCTTCGTGAACCTGCTCGACATGGACTACAAGTGGGTGCCGACGTCGGACACCGAAGAGGAATTCGAGCTGCGTGACCGCAAGACCGACGCGGTCAAGTACACCGGCACGCGGGTCGACCTCGTGTTCGGCTCCAACTCGCAGCTTCGGGCCATCTCCGAGCTCTACGGCCAGGGCGACGCGCAGGAGAAGTTCGTGCGTGACTTCGCGCGGGCGTGGAACAAGGTGATGAACGCGGACCGTTTCGACCTGGCCTGATTCAGGCCCGCCGGACCGGGGTTTGATCCGGCTCGGTTCGACGAAAAGCGGCGCCTCTCGGGGCGCCGCTTTTTTGTGTGCTGCTCAGGTCAGGAACGAGGCCCAACCCCGAGCCTCTCCACGCCCCTGCCCGTATCGGAAAGACGTTGCTTGCAGTCCAGATCTCCTGCCAAGCGGGAGGACGCCTTCGCGGCAGGCATCAGCATGGACGATGGTGCCCCGGCGTTAACTAGGCCCGTGTCGGATGTTCCTCCGGTCGCCCCACCATGGCCCCGCCGATGGCTGCGGCAAGACCGAGCAAGGAGAGAAGGAACGCCCACCAGGCTGCTGACGCAATCGCTTCGGTAACCTGCTGAGCCATTTGCACGGCTTGCTCCTGGGCTCTGCCCAGTCCGGTTCGGATTTGCTCGGCCGCGGCGTCCAAGGATTGCTGCCACTGATCGACCATCGCCTGGGCTTCCTGCGGCTGAATGCCCAGCCGGTTTTGCAGCTGCTGCAGAGCCTGCTGACGGTCCTGCTGCGAAAACAGGGTGTTTTGCAGTTGATTCATCAGTTGCTCAGTGCGTTGATCGGCCTGGCCGGGATTGCGGATGATCGCCGTGGCAGTGCTGGTGATGGCATCCGTGGCCCGCTGCCGTTCTTGCTCGGTAACCAGTTCCTGGGCGATAGCGGTTGCTTCGCGTTGAACTTCTTGAGGCGTAAGGCCCCGCTGCTCCAGGGATTGCTGGATTTCCGGTGGTAGTGCCCCGAAAAGATTATCGGGCACCACCTGACTCAGGTCCGGCATGTTCATATTGTCCGGGACCGCTGACTGAACTGCCTGCGTCACACCGCCGGTGATATTCGACATCAGCGCCGCCGTGCCGGTCACCATGGACCCGATCGCACTGGCGGCCATGAAGAGCGACAGCAGGCTCACCAACGCCCAGACAGCGACGCCATGCAGCACAGCGGCCGAAGACCAAGCGGAACTGGAGAGCCTGGCGGCCGCGTAGCCGCCCACGAAGAGGGCAATGATATGAACAAGAGCAATGTAGATGCCGGTTCCGATGCCAATGCCGGCAAGGGGATCGCGCTCCTGCATGGGATCGATGGTGGTGAAGCCGAGCGCAATCCCCAGCAGCGTCAGCAACATGATGACGCCCAGTGCGACGACCACCCCTAAAAGAAGGCTTCCCCATGATACCCGGCTCAAAAAGCCGCCCGTATCGGTTAGGGCGCGTGTATCCCTACTCGCTGTAGCCATGGCTATATCCCTATATGCCAGATGGATGTACTCAGTCGGTTCCTCTTCGATCGTCGGCGCCGGCCGGCCTGTCGTGGTACGCGCTGGTCGGCACCGTCCACGCTGCGAATGCAATCGCGGCTATGGTGAAGACAACGGGACAAACACGGCGGCACCTGGTTCGCCTTCCATGAATGGGTGCCCGCTGCGCTCCCAGCCGACGGGACGGTACTGCTTACTTCGACCTCGCCGCCGATGGCAGGCTTTGACTCCGGGACTCACGCCAGGTTCGGCGGGCATACGGTTGCTCCCCTGCAGTGCCTCGCCGGTCGACTTCAGCCTGCCGCGCGGAAGCGCGAGCGAGCGCTGGACCGAGGAGTTCACTCAACCGAGGCCGCTGCACATTGTTAGGCCCCCATCGACACGCTAGTCGCTCGCCCCCGGTGCTGGGGCTCCAGGTGGATCAGCTGTCAGAGACTGGATGCGCTTTAAGATCTTTACGCGCCGACGCTACCGCATCGCGGCTCAGTTCCAGAGCTACGGTGCTGAACCTGACCCGCACTCGATCGCGCGCGCTCGCTCGATCACGTACAGCGCACTGATGGCGTCAAAAAGAGACCTGTGCCAGAGTCGCGCCGATGTGGCCGATCGACTCCAGTGATGCAGTTTGCGCATGGACGCGCGCCGGCATGGAATCCGACTGTGCGGCCGAGCTGGTAGAGCGGGCCGCGGCGGCCGGTATCGCGGGCTGGTGCCGGACCGGGGACGGCCTGGTCGAGTTCCACCCGACGCCCGCCGACCAGCTCCCGACGCTCGCCCGGACATTGGCTTTCCCGCGGCTGGTATTCACGCGTCAGTGGTTCGCGCGCTTCGCGGTCTGCAGCGGACTGCCACCCGAAGACCGCGTATCGCCACTGGCCCGTGCGGCGGCGGCGATACCGCAACCGGTACGCGCCGTTCGAGTCGAGTACCCGGACACGGATGCCGGCCGGCCGTTGGCACGGCTCGCGCGCGCCCTCGCCCGCCCGCTCGAAACCGCCATCGAAAAAGGACCGGGTATCGCGCCCGAGCGCAACGGTCCGGTACTCCATTGCGCCCTGCTGGATGGCGGTACCGCCGTGCTCGGTCTGTCGGACCCGGCCAACTCCGCTCCGTGGCCCTTGGGCATCCCCCGGCTGCGCGCCCGCCGTCAGGCGCCGAGCCGTTCCGTGCTCAAGCTCGACGAGGCCATCGCAAGGTTTCTGACCGATGACGAACGTGCCGCATGGCTGCGCCCCGGGCGGACCGCCGTCGATCTCGGTGCCGCTCCGGGTGGCTGGACCTGGCTGCTGCGGCACTACGGCGTGGCCGTCACCGCCGTCGACAACGGGCCTCTGGCGCAGGCCATCGAGGAGGATCCCGGCGTCGACCATCGCGCCGAAGACGGATTCCGCTACCGGCCGCGGCGGCCGGTCGACTGGCTCGTCTGCGACATGGTCGAGCGCCCGCACCGGATCGCGCGGCTGCTGACGCAATGGCTATCACGCGGCGATTGCCGCCACGCCATCGTCAATCTCAAACTACCGATGAAACAACGCTGGCAGACCGTATCCAGCCAGCTCGAGAC
>JBBEEB010000120.1:0-14036 GCA_040880995.1 Halofilum sp. (in: g-proteobacteria) | reverse complement strand
AGCGAAGCAATCCAGCGCTGACGGCAGGCAAGACGCAGAACCAAGCGTTCGAGGTCGACGGTGGATCGCGTCGTCGCCTCCGGCGCCTCGCGATGGCCCCATCCTTATGGAAGAGTCATTGCGAGCGCAGCGAAGCAATCCAGCGCTGACCGCAGGTAAGGCGCAAAACGAAGCGCTTGAGGTCGACAGTGGATCGCGTCGTCGCCTCCGGCTCCTCGCGATGACGCCGTCCTTATGGAAGAGTCATCGCGAGCGCAGCGAAGCAATCCAGCGCTTAGTGCGGGCAAAGTGTGAAACCGGGCGTTCGAGGTCGACGGTGGATCGCTTCGTCGCCTGGCGGCTTCTCGCGATGACATCTTTACGCGGAACGTCATTGCGAGCCACCCAGTCCGCCCGAAGGCCGGCTTCGAACCTTCGTTCGCGACGACCTCGCAAGGGATTGGGAACCCGGCCGGTCGTTTCTCTTCTTCGCTCCGCGTGGCCGGGGGTGCGCACGCGCCCCCGGCCTTTCTGCGTCTACATTACGACTGCTGGTAAAGCTCGGCGCCGCTTTCGCGGAATTTCTCGGCCATTTCGGCCTTGCCCTGCTCGGCCGCCGTATCGACGTCCTCGCCCTGAGCCGCGGCGTACTGACGCAGCTCCTGGGTAATTTCCATGGAGCAGAACTTCGGTCCGCACATGGAGCAAAAGTGCGCCGTCTTGGCGCCTTCCTGCGGCAGGGTCTCGTCGTGATACTCGCGTGCCCTCTCCGGGTCGAGTCCCAGATTGAATTGATCCTCCCAGCGGAATTCGAAACGTGCCTTGGACAGGGCATTGTCGCGCAGCTGGGCGCCCGGATGGCCCTTGGCCAGATCGGCCGCGTGGGCCGCGATGCGGTAGGACACCAGGCCTTCGCGCACGTCATGCTTGTTCGGCAGACCCAGATGCTCCTTGGGCGTGACGTAGCAGAGCATGGCGCAGCCGTACCAGCCGATCTGGGCCGCGCCGATCGCCGAGGTGATGTGGTCGTAACCCGGGGCGATGTCGGTGGTCAGTGGACCGAGGGTGTAGAAGGGCGCTTCGAAGCAGTCGGCGAGCTCGCGGTCCATGTTCTCCTTGATCAGCTGCATGGGGATGTGGCCCGGCCCCTCGATCATCACCTGCACGTCGTACTCCCAGGCGATCTTCGTCAGCTCGCCCAGCGTCTCGAGTTCGGCGAACTGCGCGCGGTCGTTGGCATCGGCGATCGAGCCGGGGCGCAGGCCGTCTCCGAGCGAGAACGACACGTCATAGGCGCGCATGATCCCGCAGATCTCGCGGAAGTGGGTGTAGAGGAAGCTCTCCTCGTGGTGGGCGAGGCACCACTTGGCCATGATCGAGCCGCCGCGCGAGACGATGCCGGTGACGCGGTTGGCCGTGAGTGGGATGTGCGCCAGGCGCACACCGGCATGGATGGTGAAGTAGTCCACGCCCTGCTCGGCCTGCTCGATGAGCGTGTCGCGGAATAGGTCCCAGGTCAGGTCCTCGGGCCGGCCGACCTTCTCCAGGGCCTGATAGATGGGCACGGTCCCGATCGGTACCGGCGCATTGCGCAGGAGCCACTCGCGCGTCTCGTGGATGTGCTTGCCGGTGGACAGATCCATGATCGTGTCGGCGCCCCAGCGGGCCGACCAGACCATCTTCTCGACCTCCTCGGCTACCGACGAGGTGACTGCCGAGTTGCCGATGTTGGCGTTGACCTTCGTGCGGAAGTTGCGGCCGATGATCATCGGCTCGAGTTCGGGGTGGTTGATGTTCGCGGGAATGATGGCGCGCCCGCGGGCCACCTCGTCGCGCACGAACTCCGGCGTGACCGCCTCGGGCAGCGCGGCGCCGAAGGCCTCGCCGGGGTGGCGCGCGTGCAGATCGAGATCGGTGATCGCCTCGCGCCGGGCGTTCTCGCGCAGGGCGATGTATTCCATCTCCGGCGTGACCATGCCCCGGCGGGCGTAGTGCATCTGCGACACGTTGGCGCCGCCGCACGCACGCCGCGGTGGCGGCACGTCGGGGAAGCGCACGGGGGCAAGCTGGGGGTCGGCGGCGCGCTCGCGGCCGTATTCGGAACTGGCGCTGGCCAACCGTTCGGTGTCGCCGCGCTCGGCGATCCAGGCGGCGCGGATCGGCGCGAGACCACGGGCCAGGTCGATGCGGGCCGTGGCGTCGGTGTAGACGCCGGAAGTGTCGTAGACCGGCAGCGGCGGATTGTGCTGCGGACCGTCGGCCGTCTGCGTCGGCGCCAGAGCGATCTCGCGCAGGGGTACCTGCAGATCCGGGCGTGAGCCCGCGATGTAGATCTTGCGCGAGGCGGGGAAGGGCTGAGTGACCTCGGCCGAGAGGCGTTCGGCCGCGGCTGCGACTTCGTTTGCGGTAGTGCTCATGGTTCCTCCAAGTTGAACCGACGGAGGAACCGGCACACAGAGCGAGCCGATCGTCGGACTTCCCTCCGCCGGTGGGCACGCAGCGCGTGCCGCCGGATCAGGTTCCAAGGGTGTTTCTCAACCCGCTGCGGCGGGTACCCCTAGTCCGATGGCGCGGAGCCTATCCCAGGCTCGTGGGTCAGGACAAGTACTTCGCCCATGGCTGCTGTGAAAGCGGGGCGTAATGCGAAATGCCGAGCGCGAGGTCCGGCCGTGACGCTAGCGGGGGAAGAGGGGGGGTGCCTTGGTGGGGAACCCGCGCATGCTTGAAAAGCGGAGATTTCGGCCCGAGGTAGGAGTCTAGGCAACCGGTGCAGGAGGCGACATGGAAATCGAGATCAACGCGGCCGACGATACGGAACGTTCCGACGCCCTGGACGAACACATCCGCAGCAAGCTGGGGCGCGTGGAGCGGGTATTCGGCGATCGCCTCACGCGCATGGAGGTTTTTCTCAAAGACGTGAACGCCGGCAAGGGCGGCGTGGATCAGTCGTGCACCATCGAGGCGCATGCAGCGGGTCTCGAGGCGGTCGCGGTCGAAGCGACCGACACCGACATGTACAAGGCGGTGGGCGATGCCGCGGGCAAGCTGGAGAAGGCCATCGAACACCGAATTGGCCGCAAATCCGAAGCGCGTCGGGGCTGAGCGGCGGACGGTATCGCCGCGTGCGGGTGGCTGCCGTTCGATAGCATGGTGCGGTAGCGCCCGGCACAATGCTGGTCGATGGCCGGCGCGATGGCGCTGGCAAGGGCGACCTTGCGGCGTTGCGAAGCTCGACCGAATTTCATGATACGGCGCTGCGCTGCGCTGCGCTTCGCGTCGTGCAATGCCGCCCTTGCAAGCGTAATGCGGCCACCCCGCGCTTGCCGGTCCAGTCGAAACTACCTAAAGTAGCTCGATCGCGGTTACCGCGACGTGTGTCCGTCACGCGCGGCTGACCGCCTTTCATGCGTCCGCGGGGGCGGGCGCAAGCACAGCGCGTGCAAAAAAAAACGAATAATCCGGGGGACGACAACATGAAACAAATCCTGCCATCGCTCGCGACGGCCTTCGCCGTCGTTACGCTCGCCGGCTGCCAGGCTGTCGGCGGTATCACGGAATCGCAGAGCAGCGTCGAATCCGAACGCGACACCAGTATCGCCGACGCGCTCGGACCCTATGACGGTCCAAAGGCCCGCCTCGCCCTGGCCGATTTCCAGTGGAAGGTTGGCAGCCAGGGGGGTGGCACCGTACGTATCTCCGGGCTGCCGGGTACGGGTGCCGGTGGCGTGACGATCTCGCAGGAAAAGCAGGGCTACATGACCGGACTGGAGGACATGCTTACGACCGCGCTGGTCCAGAGCAAGCGCTATCGCGTGCTCGAGCGCAGCCAGTTACAACAGGTCCAGAAGGAGCAGAATCTTGGCGCTTCGGGCCAGGTGGATGAATCCACGGCCGCGCAGATCGGGCGGATCGCCGGCGCGGATATCCTCGTCGTCGCGGCCGTGACGGGCTGGGATCCGGATACGGGCGGGAGTTCGGTCGGCGGCGGCGGCGGCGGCCTGCTCGGTAGCGCCAGCGCCATGTTCGGCGCGGTCTCGGGCTCGATGAAGAAATCGTCGATGGCCATGGATATCCGCCTGATCGACGCCGAAACCAGCGAGATCCTGGCGGCCACCAACGTCACGGCCGAGGCGACCGACGTGAACTTCGGTGGCGCTCTGGCGGCGATCGGTGGTAGCGGCGCAATGGGCGGTGGTCTGTCGTCCTATTCCGATACGCCGATGGAGAAGGTCATCCGTCAGTGCATCCTGGAATCGATCAAGTACATCACCGACAACACGCCGAGCCGCTACCTCGACGAGGCATAGCGATACACGCACGGGCCGCCGGGCCCATGCCCGGCGGCCTATTGCGCTGTCGCATCTAGCCGCCGTTCGTGCTCGCTGAATCGCTGCTGTCCGATGCGTCGGCCCGGGTGTCGATCGCGCCGGACGTCCCGACGAGATTCCTGGCGGTATTGAGCAGCGCGATATGCGAAAACGCCTGTGGGAAGTTGCCCAGGTGGTGGCCCGTACGCGGGTCGTACTCCTCGGCGAGTAGTCCCAGGTCGTTGCGCAGATCGAGCAAACGCTCGAATAGCGCCACCGCGTCGTCGTTGCGCCCGAGCTGTATGTAGGCGTCCACCAGCCAGAAGCTGCACGCCAGGAATACCCCCTCATCGCCCGGCAGGCCGTCTGGCGTGTCCTCCACCCGGTAGCGCAGCACCAGGCCATCGACCAGCAAATCCCGCTCCACCGCCTCGACGGTGCGGCGAAAGCGCTCGTCCCCGGGTGCGAGAAACCCCACTTCCGCCATCAGCAGCAGCGACGCGTCGACCGAATCGCCGCCGTAATGCTGCACGAAACAGCCGCGCGCCTCGTTCCAGCCATGGGCTTCGATGTCGGCGCGAATGGTGTCGCGCACTTCGCGCCAGTGCGCCAGCGGCCCAGAGAGCCCGAACGACTCCACCGCCTGGACCGCGCGGTCGAAGGCGACCCAGCACATCATGCGCGAGTGTGTGCTGTGCCGACGCTGGCCGCGGATTTCCCAGATCCCTTCGTCGGGCTGGTCCCAGTCCTGCTCCAGCTGCTTGAGCATGGTTCGCTGCAGCCGCCAGGCGTCGTCGTCGGGCTCGAGCTGGAATTTGCGCGCGATGTGGAGCACGTCCATGAGCTCGCCCGGCACGTCGAGTTGACGCTGATCGAAGGCGCCGTTGCCGATGCGGACTGGACGGCTGTCGGCATAGCCCGGTAGCCACTCGAGCTCGATCTCGGTCAGGCGGCGTTCGCCGCGCAGGCCGTACATGATCTGCAGCTGACGCGGGTCGCCCGCGGCCGCGCGCAGCAGCCAGTGCCGCCAGGCACGGGCCTCGTCGCGATACCCCGAGGTCAATAGTGCATTGAGCGTGAAGGTGGCGTCTCGAATCCAGCAGTAGCGGTAATCCCAGTTGCGCACGCCGCCCAGGTGCTCCGGTAACGATGTTGTCGGGGCGGCCACGATGCCGCCGGTGGCGTCGGAGATCAGGGTCTTGAGCGTGATCAGCGAGCGCTTGACGGCCTGGTGCCAGTGATGGTTTTCCGGTAGAGGGAAGCAATCGCGCCCACTCCAGTCGTGCCAGCGCCGTGTGGTCGCCTCGAGCAACGCCGGATAGTCCTGATGATGGAAGGCGGGGCGATCGTCGTCCCAGCGCGAAGGCCAGTGCGAGGGATGGTAGGACAGCGTGAACGGGATCACCGCGCCCTCGCCAGCGTGGAATTCGGCCTCGGTATGGAAGTCGTGTCCGATCAGCTCCACGGGCGTGTGCAGGTTCAATGCATCCGGGCCGGCGACGGCGCGCAGGCCGTAGTCATGGCGCCGTACCCAGGGAATCACACGTCCATAATCGAACCGGATACAGAGATCGGTATACATGGGCACGGAGCCGCTGTCGCAGCGCACCAGACGGATCAACTCGACGTAGTGCTCGTCCTCGGGGAAAGGCAAGAAATCGATGAGCGTGACGGTGCCGCTGTCGGTCTCGAAAGTAGTCTCCAGGATCGCGGTACCGGGTCGGTATTGCCGGCGGATGCTCCGGATCTCCTCGGCCGGGGCGATCTGCCAGGCGCCGTGCTCACGTGTGCCGAGCAGCGCGGCGAAGCAGGCATGGCTGTCGAAGCGCGGCAGGCAAAGCCAGTCGATCGTGCCGTCACGGGTGACCAGCGCGCCGGTCTCCGAATTGCCGATGAAGGCATGATCCTCGATCGGGATGGTGGTCATGCCCGTGTAGACCCGGGCTCAGCCGCTGCCGCGGAACGAGGGGTAGAGACTCATGCCCCCGTCGACGTACAGCGTCGTGCCGACCACGTAGTCGGCCAGATCGGAGGCCAGCCAGAGCACGCTTCGAGCGACGTCCGCGGTTTCGCCGATCCGGCCGTAGGGGATCAGTCCGAGCAGATCATCGAGCGCGTCCTGGGACTCCCACGCATCGCGATTGATGTCGGTGCGGATCGCGCCCGGCGCGACCGCATTGATGCGAATCCGCTCATGGGAGAATTCCTGCGCCATCGAGCGCATCAGTAGCGTGAGCCCGCCCTTGGACGCCGCGTAGTTGGTCTCGCAGGCCCAGGGGATGGTCTCGTGGACCGAACTCATGAAGATGATCTTGCCCAGCGCGGACGAGACCTCGGGCTGCATGCCGCGCCGGCCGAATTCGCGCACCGCCTCCCGGGCGCAGAGGAATTGTCCGGTCAGATTGACGTCGATGACCTTCTGCCATTGGGCCAGAGTCATGTCCCGGAGCGGGGCGCCGTTCTGCACGCCGGCGTTGTTGACCAGGATGTGGACCGTGCCGAAGCGCCGTACGGCTTGTTCGAACATGGCCTGGACCTGGTCCTCGGCGCTGACATCGGCGGCCACCTCCATGGCGCGGCCACCTGCGCGCTGGATTTGCTGCACGACGTCGAGCGCCTCCGCTTCGCTATCGGGCAGATGGTTCACGATCACGACGGCACCCGCCTTGCCGAGCGCAAGCGCGCAGGCATGACCGAGCCCCGAGGTCGCGCCGGTCACGATCGCGACCTGACCCGTGAGACCGAAGTCGGGCGAGTTATCTGCCATGGCCGCTATCCCTGCGCCGGTTTGCCGAGCGAGGCGTTCATTCCCTGCCGCGGAACGGACCGAGCCGGCTCGTCTCGCGGTGCCCGGCAATGGTTTCGTCTGGCCCCAGCGGATGGTTGCCGAAGCCGTTACGCATCAGCGCGATCGCCCGCGCCCAGTTGCGCTCGTCGTCGCGGGAGGTCATCAACTGGATGACCGACTGGGCGATCACGGGGGTCGGCACGCCCATCTGCATGGCGTCGTCGACCAGCCAGTTGACCTCGCCCGTGTCCTCGATATGTGCCGGGATCTCGCCCAGCCCGCCGCGAGCGCGGTACTGCTGGGCCATGAGCTCGACCAGCCACGACCGGATTACCGAACCGTGAGTCCAGGCCTCGAGGATCCCCTCGGTGCGCAGTTCGTCGCGGTAATGCTCCAGTAAATCGACACCTTCGCCGATCGCCTGGAGCATGCCGAATTCGATGCCGTTGTGGACCAGCTTGGTGAAGTGTCCGGCCCCGGGTGGACCCGCGTGGACGTAGCCGCCCTCGGTTGCCAGCGCGCGCAGGATGGGCTCGATGCGCGCGATCGTCTCGTCGGTGCCGCCGGCCATGAAACAGGCGCCGTCGCGCGCGCCGGCCAGTCCTCCGCTCGTGCCCACGTCGGCGAAGCCAAGGCCCGCCTGCGCGGCCTGACGCTGTCGCTCGATCGAGTCGCCCCAGTAGGAATTGCCGCCGTCGACCACGATATCGCCGGCCTCGAGCACGCCCTTGAGCTGGTCGAGGACGGCGTCGACCGCGGGTCCGGCCGAGACGTAGAGGAAGACCACTCGGGGTGGCGCCAGGCGCTCACGGATCTCGCTGAGGTCCTGGACGATCTCGACACCCGCGTCGACGAGGCTGGGATCGGGCTCGCGGAGGTCGGCGCCCAGGACTTGGAAACCGCGGTCGCGCGCCTGAAGCGCGAGGTTTCCGCCGATGTTGCCCAGGCCGACGATGGCGAACGGTTGCACTGGGTCGGGCATGCGCTCCTCCCTGAAGGCAGGGCCCGCGCGGATGCGCGCGAGCCGTTCGATCCAACAGGCCCGACTATAGGTGACCGCCGCCGGCCACGCCTTTGGGGCGCGCCCGGAGGTCCGGGCGGAGGGTTAGCCGGCGAGTTGCTCGAGGATGCGGAAGCCGCCGACGTAGGTGCCGATGGCGGAGCCGATGGTGGAGAACACGAACACCAGCAGGATGCGCGTGACGCGGTTGGACCACCAGTCGCGCGGTCGCGCCAGTTGCTCGCGCAGGGTCTCGAAATCGCCGGCGCGGGGGCGGCGCAGGAAGGTTTCCACGGCGCCGGTGACCATGCCCGTGCCGATCGTGGGGTTGAGCGAAGTGAGCGGCGCGGCCACGAAGGCCGTGGCGATGGTCAGCGGATGCCCGCGCGCGATGGCGGTGCCCAGCGCCGCGAGACCGCCGTTGATGACGACCCATTCGGACACCAGGCGCCAGCCCAGCTCCGGGTTGCGCGAGAAGCCGATGGCAAAGCCGCTGATGATGACCGCGACCACCAGCCAGGGCAGTACGCGAATGAGCTTGCCGCGCGGCGGGATGATGTCGAGCGCTTCGCGCTCGCGTGTGGGGTCCTCGCTGGGCGAACGCTCGAGTTGCTCGGCGATGCCGCTCACGTGGCCCGCACCGACCACAGCCAGCACGCGCTTGGCCGGGCGGGCGGCGAGTTCCTCGCGCAAGCGCGCGGCCATGTAGCGGTCGCGCTCGCTGATCAGCACCTCATAGAGCGCCGGAGACTGCCGCGCGAACTCGGTGAAGGTGCTCTCCAGGATGTCCTTCTGTTTGAGTTCCTCGATCGACTCCTCGTCGAACTGCGGCCGCGCCACCAGGCTCGCGAGTAGGCCGCTCAACAGGGTCCAGCGTTGGTACCACGGGACCGCGCGGACCACGCGGCGCAAGGTCACGCCGATGTTGCGGTCGATGAGCCACACCGGCAGGGCGCGCCCTTCGGCGGCCTCGACCGCCGCGCGCATCTCGCCGCCCACCTCCACGCCGAGCTGGTCCGCCAGGCGCTTCTGGTAGGCCGATAAGGCGAGTTGGGCGGCCACCATGCCCGCGCGTCCAGAGCGGACAATGCGGAACAGGTCCACATCGTGCCAGTCGTCGGTGCCGATCAGGCGTTGGTAGCGCGGCTCACATAGCTCAACGGCGACGGCCTCGTGTTCGCTCTCGTCGAGCGCCTGGCGCACATCCTCGGCGCTCTGCTGGGACACATGCGCCGTGCCCAGTAGCACCACCTCCGTGCCATCGACCATGACGCTGCGGCCGGGTGCGGTGACCGGCTGGCTGTTTTCGCTCAAAGCGGGTTGATCCGGTTGCTGTCGGGCGTGAGAGGCGGCGGCACGGGTACGCTCCCCGCGTCGCGACGTGCGCGAGCTTTACACGACTATGGCCGTGGTGTCACCGCCCCTGCCCGCGCTGTCTACCCGCGACCAGCGGCTCGCGCAAGGCCCCGGGGGCGTCGGACGGCGGAAAGCATGCGTCATGCGTCATTTTGCCGCGTTGCCGCCGCGCGCAAGGGCGAGATTATGCCCGCGACGGCGCCGGTACGTTATCCTGCGTCGCCGAAGTCGCGCGACCGCACGGCTTTCCGGTGCAGCAGAAGAACCGGTCCGGGGGAGGACGAACAACGTGGCGAATCGATTGTGTCGGGGCGCGGGCCTCGTGTGCGCGCTGACCCTGATGGTGGGGGGCTGTGCTTCTCGCGGCCCGGCCGACTCGGCGGCCGATGCCGACCCGGTCGATGGCGAACGCCCGGCGGATCTGCGCGCGGCGGTGCCGACGGAGACGATTGACGGCGTCGTGGCGGCGGAACCGGAGGATGAGCCGCTGCTCAGCATCGACACGCCCCTCGTACCCCAGTCGCTGGGCGACGATGCCGAGGCCGCGGCCGAGCCGCAGGATATCTGGGGGCGGGTGCGCGGACAGTTCCGCATCGAGCCTCCTGCCGATGCCGAGCCGATCCAGGCGGAGATACGCCGCTACACCGGGCGCCAGGCCTATTTCGATGCGGTCGTCTCGCGCGGTGAGCCGTATCTGCATTACATCGTCGATCGGCTGGAGGCACGCGATCTTCCCACCGAGCTGCTGCTGGTACCGGTGGTGGAGAGCACCTTCCGTCCGTTTGCCTATTCCTACTCGCGGGCCGGCGGCATCTGGCAATTCACACCGGCCACCGGGCGCCATTACGGCCTGGCACAGAACTGGTGGTACGACGGTCGCCGCGACGTGGTCGCCAGCACGGAAGCGGCGCTCGACTACCTCGAGTATCTGCACGGGCTGTTCGACGGCGACTGGCTCCTGGCAATGGCGGCGTACAACGCCGGCGAGGGCCGGGTGCAGCGCGCCGTGCAGCGCAACGAGGCCAATGGCCGCCCGACCGACTTCTGGAATCTCCCGCTGCCGCAGCAAACGCGAAAGTACGTGCCGCGCATTCTTGCGCTGCGCGCGATCCTGGCGGCGCCGCAGGAGCACGGCATCGAACTGCCTTCGGTCGCCAATGAGGCGGCGCTGACTTTGGTCGAGCTGCCGGGTCAGGTGGACGTTGCGCTGGCCGCCAAGATGGCCGATATCTCGGTCGATCGACTCTATCGCTATAACCCCGGCTTCAACCGTTGGGCGACGCCGCCGGACGGCCCGCATCGCCTGGCGGTTCCGCGGGCCCGCGCCGAGGCGTTCGAGGTCGCCTTGGCCGAGCAAGACCCGGACGACATGGTGCGCTGGAAGCGTCACCAGGTGGCCTCCGGCGAAACGCTCAGCGCGATCGCCGACACGCACGGCGTCTCGGTAGACGCCCTCCAGGACGTCAACGAGATCGACGGCGCATTCATTCGTGCCGGCGACCATCTGCTGGTGCCAAGCGCCAGCCAGCCGGCCGAGGATTACGCCCTGAGTGCGAGTAATCGCCGGCGCGCACGGCAGGCGCGGGGGCCGGAGAACCGCCGGCAGATCGAGTACCAGGTGCAGTCGGGCGACACGCTGTGGGAGCTCGCGCGCTCGCATGAAGTACCCGTGCGCCGACTCGCGTCGTGGAACGACATGGCGCCCGCGGATCTATTGCGGCCGGGGGACCGGCTGGTCGTGTGGGTCGAGCGCGGAAACCGCGGCGGGCCGGGCCATGATGGCCCGAGCGAGCGGCTGCAGCGGGTGGACTACACGGTGCGCCGTGGCGATTCCCTGTACGACATCGCGCAGCGGTTTGGCCTGCGGGTGGCCGATATCGAGCGTTGGAACGAGTTGGACGGCGAGCAGTACCTACAACCCGGCCAGCAACTCGAACTCCGTGTCGATGTTACCGCGCAAGCCGAGGCCAGCTGACGTCAGGGCGCGGACTTCGACTGCGGGCCTGGGATCGCGACATGGAACGGGGCGGAATCGCGGGCACAGGCGATTGCCGGCTCGATCTCCGCGGCCACCCGGTGGGCGGAGCGCAGCGCCCCGTCGATCCAGTTGTTTGCGGTGAACTCACCAGCGAAATGCACCCGACCTTCGGCGGCCCCCAGGGCGGTCCGGTCGATATCGGCCTGATCCACCCGTGACTGCGCCCCGCGGGCCCAGAGGTCCTCGCGCCAACACACCTGTGCTTCACGCTCGATCCGTCCAACGATCTCGGGGAACATCGCTTGCGCGCGCCGCTTTGCGCGATGGGCACGTTCGTCCGCCGCCTGGTCCGTGAATTGCGCGGCGGCATGACCTTGGGCCGCGAGCACGAGCAGACTGCGCTCGCCCCGGTGGCCGAACGAGGGCTGCCATAGCTCCGTGCCCTCCTGAGTCACGCCATAGCCGCATGCGCCGGCGGGGAGCCAGCCCCGGTCGCGTAGCTGATACACAAAGCGGAACGCCTCGGCATTGGTCACGGTCTCCGCCGCGTCGCGCTTGAGCGCTCCTAGGCCGGGCGTGAAGCGGATCCCCGCGAGCGTGGGCAGGGGCGCGGCCATGACGACTCGATCGAACTGGTCGGCGCGTTCGCGACCGGCCAGGGTGTACATGATCCGAACGCCCTCGCCGCGCTGATCGACCGCGTGAACGGGGGCGCAATAGCGCAGCGACGCCGGGCCGAGGGCCTCCGCCATGGCCCGCGGAAGCCGGTCCATGCCGCCGGCGATGCGCGACCAGGCGGGTTTCTTCAACGCCTCATGTACCAGCCGGCGACCACGGCCTTCCGCGGTCCGTTGGGCACACGTGTGCCCGGTGAGGAGGTGATGGAACCGATGGGCGCTGATCCAGCGTGCGTCCTCGGTCAACACCGGCCCGGCCTCGTGTTCGCCGATGAGGTGACCGTGCGCGGGATACACGGGTTCCAGGTGCAGCCCGAAATCGTGTACCCAGCGGCGCGTAAACAGATGCTCGTCGGCGATGCGGAACGCGCCGGCCTCGGCCCAGAGTCCCTCGTCGAAAGCGCGTAGGGTCCGGATCCGCCCGCCCGGACGATGCTGTGCTTCGAGCACATGCGCTCGGTGGCCCGCATTGCGTAGTAGATGGGCGGTGGCCAGCCCGGCGACCCCGGCGCCGACGATGGCGATGTCCAAGGGACGCGCACTGCGCGCGCGACGCGGCAGCCGCGGCGGGCGCCAGCGGGCGTCGGTGCGGAGCTTGACGCGGCGCAGCGCCTCGAGGGCGGGACGGGGTGCAATCACTTGGAGTTCTTCCTTGTGCTATCGATGGGGAGCGCACTCTTGAGCTAAGCAGGGTGACTTCGTCCCGCAAGTTTCGTCGCCGACGGATGGGCCACGCACACCGGCGACAGTGGTAGGCTGCGCCGTCGACCCTCAGGATGGACACTCCATGTCCGAGCCCGCGTTGAGCCCACGGTCCCGGCGTGCGTGCGCCCGCGTATGAATGAGGCGGGGCGCTCGCTGACGCTCGTCGCGGCCACCTTCGTCGCGCTTTTGGCCCTCATGGCCTGGGGCTTCGATCTGTTGTTCGAGCGCGCGGATCAGCCCAATCGCGACATCGCGGCGGGTGCCTCCGGCCCGCGCGTGGTGGAGCTGGAAGTCAACCGGGCGGGGCAGTATCTCGTACCGGGTGAGATCAACGGCGAGGCGGTGAACTTTCTGGTCGACACCGGCGCGACGCACGTGGCCGTGCCGGGGCACGTCGCCGATCGCGCTGGTCTGCCGCGGCTCGGCGACATCGCCGTGGAGACTGCCGGCGGGCGCACCCGCGCCTCGCGCACGGTGATCGACCGGCTCGCGGTCGGCGGCATCGTGCGCCGGGACGTGCGCGGCTCGATCAATCCGTCGATGTCGGGTGATTACGTACTGCTCGGCATGACCTTCCTGCGCCATCTCGACCTGCGCCAAGAGGGCGATCGCCTGATCCTGCGGGAGAGCGCGCGATGACGCGGCGGTTCCATGCCTCCGCCGGTTCGGGCGACGAGTCCGCCGGAACCGCGGTCGGGCGGCTGGCCGGCGGCATCACGCGCGAGGCGCTCGAGCGTGACGAGATCCGCCAGGCGATGCATTCGCGCCACCCCGAGGTGGCGCTGCACAAAGACGCGGACCTGCATGCCTCGATGCGGGCCACCCTCGCGGATATGCCGCCTGAGGCGAAGGCCTGTGAAGGCGTGTGGCTATTTGGCTATGGCTCGCTGTTATGGAACCCCTGCGTGGCCGTGACCGAGCGCCGCGTGGCTCGGCTGCACGGGTTCCATCGCGATTTCCGGCTGCAGCTGGATTACGGCCGCGGCTCGCCGGAGGCACCCGGTCTCATGCTCGGGCTGGTCCCCGGCGGTTCCTGCCGTGGCGTCGCGCTATGCGTGCCGGGCAGCGGCGCGAGGCTGGAGCACGAGCTGCACCTGGTCTGGCGCCGCGAGATGCTCACCGGCGTTTATGTCCCGCGCTGGGTTTCGCTCACCACGGATCAGGGCCGCGTGCCGGCGATCGCTTTTATCGTGAATCCGCAACACGAATGCTATCGCGGGCGGCTCGACGAGGACGCGGTCGTCGA
>JBBEEB010000119.1:0-14088 GCA_040880995.1 Halofilum sp. (in: g-proteobacteria) | reverse complement strand
CCCTTAACGCAAGTTCGCCGTGTTATCGCCGGGCCTCGAGGCGCCTGGCGGCGTTGCGCCTCCTCGCCATAGGGCGCGCTATGACTCGTCGGCGCGCCTTGCCAGTCGCCACGATGCCTCGACGAGAAACATCGACGAACTTACGTTAAGGGACACTAGGCCGAAAACAAAAAACAATACCGTCGTCGCTGGATACAACTACATGATAAATCCAGACCCGTGCGATCCGTCCGCGCCTACACTCGATCCCGCCGCTCAGGTGGTGGGCCATGTCTGCCCCGCGGGGCGCATCCGTGATTTTGGCGAGCGCTGGCAATGGCTCGCCCACGTCGGCCACGTACGCGATCTGGTCGAGCCAGACCACCAGACTCGGATCGACCAGACCCTCGCGACCGCGGTCGAAGAGGGGCAGGCGGAGGTCGAGGCAGTATTCCGTGGCGGTGCGACACCCTTCCTGTGGCGCTTTGTCCGCGCGGACGACACCCGCGTGTGCGTGCTCGCGGCACCGATCGCCACCGATCCCATGACGGGCCTCGCTACCGCTCTGACCTTCGACGCGACCGGCGAGCTCCACGCCCGGCGCGATCTGGCGATCAACCGGACGGAACTGCTCAAGAAGATCGCTCGCGGCGACGACCTCGTAGTCATCCTTTATGAGCTGATCGGCGCCATCGAGCAGTACCGCGGGCGAGTCACGGCGGCCATCCTGGGGCTGCGCGGCGGCCTGCTGCATGTGCAGGCGGCACCGGGGCTATCCAACGACTGCATCGAGGCGATGCACGAGCGCGCGCCAAGCGAGCTCGGCGGCGCCATCCGCGCCGCCGTCACCGGCGACCCCGCCACGGCGGGCGACGGCGGTGCGACCTCGGATCTCGCCGCGGCCATGCGCAGCGCCGGCTACGGCGACGTGGTCGCGTTTCCGGTGCGCGATCTACCCGGTGCGGTTCTCGGCGTGCTGACGGTGTTCGTAACCGAGCCGGCCGATGCCGAAGGCCCGTTTGCCGAGATCCTGGACGAGATGGCGCAGATCGCGTCGATCGCCTTCGAGCAGCACGACCTCACCCGCCAGTTGCTGCGCCAGGCGCATTACGACCCGTTGACCCAACTGCCGAACCGCACCCTGCTCGACGACCGGCTCGACCAATTGATTCTCGAGGCGGGCCGCAACGAGTCGGCCGTCGGCGTGATGATGATCGACCTGGACGACTTCAAACTGGTCAACGACACGCTCGGCCATGCCGCCGGCGACAACCTGTTGCAACAGGTCGCCACGCGCCTGGAGACCTGTCTGCGTGCCAGCGACACCGTCGCGCGTTTCGGCGGCGACGAGTTCGTCATCACCACCCCGCTCGACGACCCGGCGCTTGCAACCGACATCGCTCAACGGGTGCTGGCGGCACTACAGGCTCCGTTCTCCATCCGGGGCCGCAGCGTCGATGCCCGGCCAAGCATGGGCATCAGTCTGTTCCCGCAAGACAGCCTCAGCGCCGAGGGCCTGCTGCAGGCGGCCGACACGGCCATGTACACGGCCAAGATGGCCGGCAAGAACCGCTACCACTATTTCTCCGAGTCCATGAACGCGGAGGTATCGCGGCGGCTACGCATCGAGGGCGAATTGCGCTCGGCCCTCGCGCAGCGGGAACTCGTGCTGCACTACCAGCCAATCATGGCGCTGGCGGACGAGGCGGTGGTCGGCTCCGAGGCGCTCATCCGATGGCACCATCCCGAGCAAGGCCTACTGCTCCCCGGCGCGTTCCTGCCCGTGGCCGAGCAATCGGAGCTGGTCAACGAGATCGATCAGTACGTCATGGCGCACGCCATGGATCAGGTGGCGCAGTGGCAGCGCAGCGGACACCAGCTATTGATGTCCCTGATCGTCACCTCGCTCAATATCTCGGCCCGTGGACTGCAGGAGGAAGGGTTCGCCGCGCGGGTCGGACGACTGCTGCGCGACACTGGCGTCGATCCGCGCAACATCGAGCTGGAGATCACCGAGAGCATGATCATGCGCGATTTCGACAGCGCGGTTGAACAGCTGCACGACCTCAAGGAAGGCGCCCCCGGACTGCGCATCGCGGTCGACGATTTCGGCACGGGTCACGCCTCCTTCGCCTACCTGCGCCAGCTGCCGGTCGACACGCTCAAGATCGACATGAGCTTCATCGCGGATCTCGACAAACCCCGGATCGCGCAGAGCGCGCGCGCAATCGTCAAAACCGTCGTGGCCCTAGGGCGAAACCTAGGTCTGACCGTCGTGGCCGAAGGGGTGGAGACCCCCGCGCAGGCCGAGTTCCTCCGCAGCATCGGCTGTCATCGCGCTCAGGGGTATCTGTACGCGCACCCGCTCGATCCGGCGAGCTTCGAGGCCTTCGTGGGGTAGTGTCCACGGGGTCTTCGGGGGGGGCGTGCGCGCCCGGCGGTTGCGCGGCAAACCACCTAGCAGCCCTGACAAGCCGCCCGAGCGCCGGTATACTGAACTCATCCCCGCACGGTACGTGTCGCACCGGCCCTCGCGCCGCTCGGTCGCATCAGCGATCCGCCTCTCCGGGGCGCCTGCGGGATCCCCAGCGGACCACGAGGGTCCGTTCTCCGGTGACACGGCTGCCGCCCGCGCGCGGCATGGCTCCGGTCCAAGCCAGGCAGGCTCCACCTACGTTCAGCAACCGCCCGCCGCGGCGACACCGCACGGCGACGGAGCCCATTTCCCCGCATGCACGACCATTCGGACCCGGACAGTACCACCGCGAGCGGCGTCCCCCTGTGGCTCGTCCTGCTCGCGGCCCTCACGGCCATCGGCCCTCTTTCGATCGATATGTACCTGCCCGCCCTGCCCGCGATCGCCAGCGGGCTCGACAGCGGCCCCGGCGCGGTCCAGTCGACCCTCTCGTCCTTTCTCATCGGCATGGTGCTAGGCCAATTGGCCTACGGTCCACTCAGCGACCGCTTTGGCCGCAAACCGCCCATCTACTTCGGGCTGGCGATCTACATCGTCGCCTCGCTCGCCTGTGCCACGGCCACCAGCGTGGAGGCGCTGATCGCCTGGCGCTTCGTGCAAGCCATCGGCGCCAGCGCGGGCATCGTCATCGGCCGCGCCGTCATCCGCGACCGGACCGATAGCACCGGTGCCGCGCGCGCACTCTCGCTATTGATGCTGGTGATGGGCGCGGCGCCCATCCTCGCACCGATGATCGGCGGCGGCATGCTGACTTTCGTGGGCTGGCGGGGGATCTTCGTGCTGCTCGCCGCCGCCGGTGCGCTGCTGTTCGTCGGAGTTCACGTGGCCATGGTGGAGACACTGCGTCCGGGCAAGCGGGCATCGCTCAACCCGAGCCGCATCGTCGGCAACTACGTCCACTTGCTCCAGCGGCGGAGCTTCGTCGGGCCAGCACTTTGCGGCGCCCTGGCATTCGCCGGCATGTTCGCGTACATCACCGGCGGCCCCCATGTGCTGATCGACACCCATGGGCTCTCGCCGCAGCATTTCGCCCTCGTCTTCGGGGTCAACGCCGTGGGCCTCATTGGGGCATCCCAACTCAACCGCCGGCTGCTTCGCCGTCACGGACCCGAAGTGATCCTCAGTCGCGCCATCTGGGCCCTGCCCGCCGCCGGGCTTGCCGCGGCCGTCCCGGTGTGGTTCGGGGTGGAGACCTTGCTGCCGCTCCTGCTCGGCTTGTTCGCCTTCCTGGCAACGCTTGGCTTGATCATGCCCAACGCCGTCGCGTTGGCCCTGGCCGGCACCTCCGACCGCGCGGGCGCCGCTTCGGCCCTAGCAGGTGCGTTGCAGTTTCTGCTAGGCACGCTCGGCGGCCTGTCGCTCGGTCTCTGGGACGAGGTCGGCGCGGCCGCGCTCACCGGCACGATGCTGGTCAGCGCCACCGCGGCCCTGGCGCTCCACCGCGCCGCGCTCGGCAAGCGGCCGGCATTGCGCGAACGGCGCAAGCCCATGCCGCGGCCGGACACCTGGACCGCCACCGACGCCGACCTGGGCGCCACACCGGCCACGTACCCCGAGGCGGAGGCACCGGCACCGCGTGCCCGGGAGACCCGCTGAGCGGAGTAAGTCCCCCATACTTTGCTCGGCTGCACCTTCGTGGTTCCAACGGGGCACACTGTCGGGCCATGGCATCGAGTCAGTGAATCGCACCTCCGCATGCGCGCGAATCGGACGGAAGTCCATCCGATTCAGCCAGCACCAGGAGGCGTGATGAACGTCCTGATCGTGTACTACTCGACCTACGGCAACGTATATGCGATGGCGCGCGAGGTCGCCGCCGGCGTCGGGGAAGTGGACGGAGCGGAGGCCATCGTGCGCAAGGCGGCCGAGCTCATGCCGGGCTCGCTGATCGAGGGCAACGAGGGCATGCGCCGCGGGCGCGATCTGCAACGCGATATCCCCGAAGTCGGCCAGGATGATTTCCGTGATGCAGGCGCATTCGCCTTCGGCACACCCACGCGCTACGGCAATGTGGCGGCGCAACTGAAGAACGAGATCGATAAGCTCTCGGCCCTGTGGCTCGAGGGTCAGTTCGAGGACAAGCCAGCCGGGGTATTCGCCTCAACCGCCAGCCTGCATGGTGGCCAGGAGACCACGGCCTTCTCGCTGATGGCCCCTCTACTTCATCTGGGCATGGTGCCGGTGGGCGTGCCCTATTCCACCCAGCAGCTATTCACCACCCAGAGTGGCGGTTCGCCCTACGGACCGGGCCATGTGGCCGGCGCCAATAACGACCGGCCGCTGGACGAGGACGAGGCGGCCATCTCGCGCGCCCTCGGGCGCCGCCTCGCGCGCCTCGGCCTCAAACTGCAGGGCTAAGACGTCACGGGGGCAGCCCGGGTTCTCCGCCACCTGGACTCGATCCGCTAAGGAAGAAGGTCTGATCAATCCATTGCGGCCGCGTTACGCTTGGGGCTCGGCCGCTTTTGGCCCCTGGCGGTGTTGCGGCGCCGGCCCGGTAGCTCGGGCTACCGGACCGCCACCGCGCCTAGCCAGGTGGCCAAAATCGGCTCGAGCGCGGCCACAATGGATTCATCAGACCTTCCCTAAGCGCGACCGCTCTCCGGCGGACTGTGCAGATCGCGGTACACGGCCTCGAGGACCCGGCCTTCGGGATCGCGCACGAACACGGCATAGACCGGTTCGCCCGCATGCGGACGCTGCTCGGGCGGGTGTTGCGCCTCGCCGCCGGCGGAGCGGGCGGCCTGATAGAAGGCATCGACCTGATCGCGCGAGCCGGCGGCCAGTCCGAGATGCACCCCGCGGCCGCCGACCCCGTGCGCCGCCTCATCCACCGGCGTCTGCAGCCAGAGCTCGGGCGTCTCGCGACCGTAGCCCACCGCGCCCGGGTGCTCGCTCACTCGGCGGCACCCCAGCATGGGGAGCACCGCGTCATAGAAGGCCGTGAGTCGCGCCAGATCGTCGGTGTCGATCGACGCATGTGACAGCATCGCCTCATTCCCTGCATTCATCGCAATCCCTCTTAGTGGCGCGCATCCGCGCGTGTACGGAAGCGTGGCCGATGATCCGCGTAGTATGCTCGTGGGCCACGCGGGGAGTTCGGTTACCCTCTGCGGTGCTGTACGCTCGCGCCGCAAGGCGCGAGGAGCGCGTGTAGCGTCACTACACAAGTGACGAGCAACGCTGCGGCGAGTGCGCACAGCGCCGCCCTACGGAAGCGGACATGGCGCTCCATCACGGCGTTGCGCCTCGCTCGCGTAGGACTCGCTGCGCTCGTTCGCCGCGCCTTGTGCTGAAGCGCCATGTCCCCGAAATACCCGCATGGCCCACTAGCGCCCCGCCGAGGGAGCGCCACATGTCCGACGCCGAAGACGACGACCCGTTCGCCATCGCGCATGCGACCTGGCGGCAGTTCCATGGACTCCATCTCGAACTTCCGGCGCCGACCCAGCCCGAGGTCGATGGCCGTCTTTGGCGCTACCGGCGTGGACACGAGACCGACGCGCTACGCGATTTCGCCGCCGGGACCCTGATGCTTACGGGCATTGGAAAGGCCTTAGCCGACTTGAGCGGCGCTTTCAACGCCGGCATGGGCGTGGCCGAGAGCCTGGTGTTCGCACTGACCTGCGTACTGGCGATCGCGGTGGGGTCACGGTCGCTGACCCATCTGCGCCATGCCATCGAGCATCACGCCATGGCGCAACGCATTGGCGTGGAGGGGATTGATTGGCAACGCGCCGAGGCCATGCTGGCCGACGTCCGGGATCTGGATGTGCGTGCCTATTGCCAGTCGGTTCGAGGTCAGGGGCGTGCGCTGCGCCGCGCGGAGGCGGCGCTGGCGCTGGAGCGGGGCCGAGGGACCCCGCCCGCAGCGGAGATCGGCGCGGACGCATTCAGCACCTTCGTGCGCGAGGGCCGGGAGGGACCGAGCCGGCGCGAGTTTGCCATCGTCGCGATCTGCCTGGTCGCCGTCGCGGCGGCGCGCACACCGGGGTTCGACCCGATGGCGCTGCTGCCGGGCTTGCTGCTGCTAGGCATCTGGAGTTTCACCGACCTGCTAGGTCCGTTGCTGCAGCTGCTGCTCGATCCCTGGCAACTGCGCGGTGGCGGCCCGGCCTGCCGCCGACTGCGCTACGCCTTGATCGCGGATCTGGCGCCACACGCCGCGGTACTGCTGGCGGTCATCGCGACCGCCGTCGGCCTGGCCAGCACCTTTCGCTAGGGAAGGTCTGAGGGAGCCGGAGGCGGACCAATCCGTTCCTACGGATTGGTCCGCCTCCGGCTCCATCCAGACTACCTCGGCTCTCAACGGACTTTCCGAGATTGAAGGGAGGGGGCGTTGGCTTAGCTGCCTTCGTTCGTTCGCGGGCAAGTCCGCTCCTACAGGAGCATAGCCGGGTTCATCTTGGGTTCGGGGCCGGCGCGACGCCGGCCCCGGAGCGCTACATCCGCTCGACGAGGGCCTCGCCGAACTCGCTGCAACTGACCTGCGTGGCGCCATCCATCAGGCGCGCGAAGTCGTGCGTGACGCGCCTGCTGGCGATGGCGGCATCCATCCCGGCGAGCACCCGGTCGGCGGCCTCGTTCCACTTCAGGTGGCGCAGCATCATCTCGGCCGACAGGACGATCGAGCCCGGGTTCGCCATGTCCTTGCCGGCCAGATCGGGGGCGGTCCCATGGGTGGCCTCGAAGATCGCGTGGCCCGTCTGCGAGTTGATGTTGCCGCCGGGCGCGATGCCGATACCGCCGACCTGGGCCGCCAGCGCGTCCGAGAGGTAGTCGCCGTTGAGATTGGGCGTGGCCACGACCTCGAAATCGGTCGGGCGCAGCAACACCTGCTGCAGGGCGTTGTCGGCGATGGCATCGTTGATCAGCAGCCGGCCGGCCGCCTGCGCGGCCTCCTGCTCGCGATCGGCAACGTCCTGGCCTTGCTCGGCCGCGGTGCGCTCCCAGCGCCGGCGCGTATATACCTGCGCCCCGAACTCGCGCTCGGCGAGCTCGTAGCCCCAGGCCCGGAAGGCGCCCTCGGTGAACTTCATGATGTTGCCCTTGTGCACCAGCGTCACGGACTTGCGGCCCTCGGCGAGGGCGTACTCGATCGCGGCGCGAATCAGCCGCTCCGAGCCTTCCCGGGACACGGGCTTGATGCCGATGCCGCAGTCCTCGGAAAAGCGGATCTTGCGGTGCGCTTCGGGGAAATGCTGCTTGAGCAGTTCGAGGAAACGGACGTTGTCATCCGTGCCCGCCTCGAACTCGATCCCGGCGTAGATGTCCTCGGTGTTCTCGCGAAAGATGGCGACATCGACGTCCTGCGGATTCTTGACCGGGGACGGAACGCCCTCGAACCAGCGCACTGGCCGCAGGCAGACGAACAGGTCCAGCTTCTGCCGCAGGGCCACGTTCAACGAGCGGATACCGCCACCGACCGGCGTGGCCATCGGCCCCTTGATCGCGATCAGGTACTCGCGAATGGCATGCACCGTCTCCTCGGGCAGCCACTGTCCCGAGCTCTGGTGGGCCTTCTCGCCCGCGAACACTTCCATCCAGTGGATGCGCCGCTGTCCGCCGTAGGCCTTGTCGACCGCGGCGTCGACGACTCGGCGCATCACCGGGGTGATGTCATGTCCGACGCCATCGCCCTCGATGTACGTGATGATCGGGTTGTCCGGTACCTTCAACTCGCCATCGGCGAAGCTGATCTTCGCACCGCCGGCTGGCACTTCGATTCCCGCCATATCGCCTACACTCCTGAAGACCCCCTAGGAAGCGGCTTAGTGTTCCATAAACCGGACAGGCACGATAGGCGCCCCCGGAGGCCCCTTCAGAGCGCTCCCGAAGGCTCCCGAGCGGGAACGATGTGGATGCTACAATTTCGTTTTCATTCAGTTCGGAGTACCTGATGAGCGAAGGCGAACAGGAATTGCAGCTCTCGGTCGACCTGGTCCGGGACATCCAGGAGCGCCTAAAGCAGGACGACGAGCGCGCCGCGGATTCGGGCGTCGCCGCGCAATACCTGGCGGCGGTTATGGGTTTCCTGCTCGGGCAGATCAACGCCGACACCCAGAAGAAGAAGGAATTCCTGGCGCAGCTGCAGGAATTTGCCGCCGGCGTGGTCGATGACGTCGAGGCGCAGCAGGAGATGCAGAACGCCCAGCCCAGCGGCGGCACTCAGGCGGCGGCCGCGAGCGAGGAAACATCGGGCATCTGGAAGCCGGGCGACCCGTGATACGAACGCGAGAGGCGGACCTGAAACCCGCCTCTCGCACCTCCTCCGCGCTGAACCGCCACCGATTAGCGCACGGCGAATTCCTCGGGCGCCTCCTCTGCCGAACGCGCCTCTTCCTCGATTGCGTCGACACGCGCGTCGGGCGGCCCCTCCCGCAGCCATTCGCGAAAGCGCTCCAGCGTCGGTCCGTCGCCGCAAGCCAATACCTCGACGCGGCCGTCCGGCAGATTGCGCACCCATCCGGTCAAGCCCAGCCGTCGCGCCTCCTCCTGGGCCGAGGCCCGGAAGAACACGCCCTGCACGCGGCCGCGGACCAGGCAGCGAATGCATTCAATCATCGGTTCTCCCATAAGCTCTCTGCGTCGATCGGTATCAGGCGGATCGCGGCGAGTATAGCGCCACGGTCCGAGGATCAAGCAAGGCGCACGGCGCGCGGGTTTACCGTGCCCTGAACGAAAAAAGGCCCCGCTGGGCGGGGCCTTTTTTCGCGGATGCGAAATACCGATCAGTTGGCGTTCAGATATTCCTGATCAGATTCCTCCATCTCACCGACGGCCCAGGAGCCGCGAGTCTTGGCGTGCTCGACCGCTGCCTCGACATCGGCAGAACTCGGATCCGCCTCAATGGTCAGGTCCTGGCCAGGGAAGATCAGATCGGGATCGTCGATCTGGCCCGAGTTCTCCCGGTAGATCAGCGGCCACTGATAGGGATCCTCGTAGCCAACCGAGCTGGCCGAGATGCCCCAAAGCGTGTCACCGCGGGAGACCGTGTAGCTACGATCCTCGGGCTCCGAATCCATCGGCTCGGTCTGAGCCTGCTGCGAGCGGTGATCGGCGATCGCCTCATCGGCGACTGCGGTCGCCTCGTGGGCGATGCCCAGTGCGGTGCCGATATCGCATTCGTCACGCGCCGCCTCGGCCTCGCGGATCATGTTCTGCGCCTCGCGCCATTCGGCACCCATCTCGCGCGCCTCACGGTTGCGCGACTCGGCTGTACCGAGGGCCTCATCCACTTCGGCAATCAGATCCTCGGGGCAGGCCTCGGACTCCTCCGCGGCCTCGGGCTGTTGAGTGGTGGCACAACCGACCGCCATGCCGAGCGCGAGCGCGGCGACGCCCAAATGTTTATACAGTACGGCCATTTTCATGGTGCGTTGCCTCCAGGCAGGGGGTGTCTCGTTCTTGTTAAAAAGGCGACTAGGCGCCTCTATGCAAGGGTGCATGGCAAGCTACCACCCCCCCTATAGGCGGTCAAGCTACGCCGATCATAGAGTGGAGCACGTCACAGAATCGCGCTAGCGCTCGGCGCTCTCACGCGCCTCGATTGCGAGCGTCTTGGCTTGCTCGGCGAGGTGCCGCGCCTCGCCATGTTCGCGCTTGCTCAGGTGCTCGCGCGCCCGATCCAGCAGCGCCTCGGCACGATTCGCCTTGGCCTGCGGTCCCGGCATCTTGCCGACGGCGTGTTGTGCCGATTCGAGCGCCTGACGCGCGTCGCTCATCTCCTGATACGGGGCGCTACTACACGCGACCAGCAACGCCAGCGCCACGCTGGCGGCGCAGTTGCGAAGTCGATCTGGGTAGCCCCCCACTGCGCGCGGTCGCGATCGTGCAGGCACGGCTTTTCCGGAGCACGGGCGTTCGATTATGCTCATATCTGATGCAGGCCCGATGATGCCGCGACGCTAGCACCGCGCCCCCATACCGTCAACTTGCCCAACGGCCAGCTTTATGCCCGATATTTTGGTTCTTTATTACAGTGCGACGGGTACCGTCGCCAGCATGGCCGATCAAGTGGCGCGCGGCGTCGAGTCGGTTGAAGGCATGGGCGCGCGCGTGCGCACCGTGCCGGCGGTCTCGCCCGAGACCGAGGCCGTCGCCGATGAGATCCCCCCGGCGGGCGCGCCCTACGCTCACGACCAGGACCTGTTCGAATGCGCCGGCCTGGCGCTCGGCTCACCGACCCATTTCGGCAATATGGCGGCCCCGTTGAAACATTTCTGGGACCACTCGACCAGCGCCTGGTTCAGCGGGGAACTGGCGGGCAAGCCCGCCGGGGTTTTCACCGCGACGGCGAGCCCGCACGGCGGCCAGGAGAGCACGCTGTTGTCGATGATGCTGCCGCTGATGCATCACGGGATGATGGTCTTGGGTCTGCCGTACTCTCAGTCCGAGCTAATGGAAACCGAAGGCGGCGGCACGCCCTACGGCCCAAGCCGCATCACAGGCTTCGAAGGCGGGCGGCCATTCGCACCGGCCGAGCAGGCATTGTGCCGCGCACTCGGCGCACGCGTGGCCACGGCCGCGCGCGCGCTGGCCCAGAGCTGATGGCCCGTTCGGTGCGCATCTGCCGGGCGCTCGCGCTCACCGGCCATCTGCTGCTGCTCGTACTGTTGCTCAACTGGCTGACCTGGCTGTCCCCGGCCGAGCGCGTGCCCGTCTCAGTGATGCTGCTGATCGTGGCGGCGCCGCTACTGCTGCCGCTACGCGGCCTGCTGCATGGGCGCATCTATACTCATGCCTGGGCCAGCTTCCTGGCGCTGCCCTACTTCGCCTTTGGCGTCGATGCCATTGCGGCGGGCGTGCGGCCCGAATGGCTCGGTTGGGCCGCCGTGATCGCCAGCCTGGCCCTGTTCACGGGTGCGACGGGCTACACGCGCCTGCGCGGGCGCGAGCTACGCGCCATCGCGCAGGAACAAGGGGAGCCGCAGCAGTAGCCATACTGCCCCGAGCCTTAGGGAACGTCTGAGGTCTCGCGATAGCCGAGTTCGGCGAGTAGCGGGCCCAGATGCCTGCGCAATGGACCGATCCAGGGCTCGTAGTCCTGCCAACGGCCGACGGCGGATGCATAGACATCGCGCGTGACTTGCTGGTAGCTCGGCGTGGTGACGAATCCGGTGCGCGCAGCGAAGCGCTCGATGCATGGATCCCAGTGGCAACCCATTGCGCTGAGCACCCGCGCGACCTCACTGCGATAATCCGTTACCAGGCGTTCGTAGTGAAGCCGTATCGCACGCGCCGGAAAGGCCTGTTCGTACTGCCGGATCATGCGCAGCAGCTGGCTGCAGAGCACACCGGTGGCTTCGAGATCGAGGAAGCGCAGGCTGGCCGGATTCGGATCGAAGTCCTGCATGAAACAGCTCAGGGCGGCATCGTAGGGATGGCGCAGAAGCACGATCACCGGCGCGTCCGGGAACACCCGGGCCAGCACGTCCAGATGGACCGTGTGCAGCGGGTTCTTGTCGACCACCACCGGACGTCCGTTCACCCCGAGGCCGTCGATATGGGCCCAGTACGCGGCGCGCGCGCCGCTCAGCGATCCGGTACGTTCAAGGGCGTCCTCAGCGCACTGCAGCGAGACTGGCTCCTCAACCACGTGAATCTCGGGATGGGCCGCGATCATCCGGTCGAGCAGGGTCGTACCCGACCGCGGCAGGCCCAGCAGGAACACCGGCGCCGGGCGCCCATCGTCCCGCGGCGCGCGGCCGCCGGGTGCCAGACCCGCGTCGATCTTGCGCTGCAACGTCCCCGTCAGGTCCTCGCGGCGTAGGCGGCGGAAGCGCCATTCGCGCGCACGCGCCGCGTTGGCCCGGCGGAAAGCGCGCATCGCGGCGGCGGGCCGACCCGCATCGTGCAACAGCGCGCCCTCCTGATAGGACAGCCAGTCGGCCCCGGTCGCGCGGCGTGCCGCCAGCAACAATTCCAGCGCGGCCCGCGCCTCGCCGCGGCGCGTCAGCAGCCGCGCGCGCAGCGCCTGCGCGCGGGCGTGCAGGTTCCGGTCGTCAGGCTGTCCGGCTCGCTCGAGCTCGGCCGTCGCGGCCTCGGACTCATGGCCACGCTCGAGGAACTCGGCAAACTCGAGCCGCATCTCCACATCCGCAGGCGCGCGCGCAAGCAGGTCGACATACGCCGCGCGCGCGGCATCGGTCTGGCGCAGGCGCGCCAACAGACGCGGCCGGCAGCGCAGGGCATCGACTAAGTCCGGCGCGACCTCCAGCGCGCGCTCATGGCAATCGAGGGCGTCGCGGTAGAATCCGAGCGCGTGATAGCTCGTGCCCAGGTCGTTGAGCGCCGGGGCATGGCACGGGTCGCGCGCCAGCGCCTCGTGCAGCGCGCTCGCCGCCGCGCGCGCCTGCCCCAGTGCGCGCCGCGCCGACGCCAGCGCCAGCCAGCGTCCGCTCCGCTCGGGCGCGCGCGCAGCGGCCTCGGCGAGGAAACCCGCGGCCTCGTCCCAGCACTCGGCCTGCACCTCGATCAGTCCGGCCAGATGCAGCACCTCGTCATCGCCGGGCGCGCTCGCCAGTACTGGCGCCAAGGCCCGGCGTGCCCGCTCGGGCTGGCCGCGCTGGTAGGCGCGTACGGCCGACTCCCACCCCTTCACGGGGGCCGCACTGCCCAGCTGAATCGGCTCGCTGCTTTCCATTACGCGCCATCCTCCCGGCCATCTCTGAGCCTCCGTCCTCTATCTGTTCGTCATCCCCGCGCAATGGATTTACCGGGTAGCGGCACTAACCCCGCCCGATCGCTTGCATCGCAGACGCCGCGTTGGCTGAATACACGACTTCGCGGCCACAGCCCCCGCGCCACTTCGCTCATCGGTCGCCATGAATCTCATAGACATCTGCGCCAATCTCACGCACGACGCCTTCGATGAGGACCGCGACGCGGTTCTCGAGCGCGCCCGCGAGGCGGGCGTCGGGCGCCTGGTGATTACCGGCGCCGACGAAGCCGGCAGCCGCCAGGCGCTCGCCCTGGCCCGGCGCGATCCCGCGAGCCTGCGGGCGACCGCCGGTGTCCATCCCCACGCCGCCGAGGACGCCAGCCCCGGGGTGATCGACACTTTGCGCGAGTTCGCCGCCGACTCCCTGGTCGCGGCCATCGGCGAGACGGGGCTCGATTTCAACCGCGATTTCTCGCCCCGAGAAGTCCAGGAGCGCCTCTTCGAGCGGCAACTCGCGTTGGCGGCCGAGAACGGCCTGCCGGTATTCGCCCACCAGCGCGACGCGCACGAGCGTTTCATGGCGATTCTGCGGCCTTGGCGCCAGCACATCGGCTCCATCGTGGTGCACTGCTTCACCGGGACCGAAGCCGAACTCGCCGACTACCTCGCGCTCGACTGCCATGTTGGCGTGACCGGCTGGATCTGCGACGAGCGCCGCGGCCATCATCTGCGCGAGTTCATTGGCCAGGTGCCCCTCGACCGGCTCATGATCGAGACCGATGCGCCTTACCTCCTGCCGCGTAATCTCAAGCCCAAACCGCGCAGCCGACGCAACGAGCCGGCCCACCTGCCCCACATCGCCGAGGCCGTCGCCGCCGCACGCGGCGAATCGGTCGAGGCACTGGCGGCCGGGACCACCGCGACCGCCGAGCGCTTCTTCGGCCTCTGAAAACCCGCTAACCCCGGACCT
>JBBEEB010000118.1:71124-71454 GCA_040880995.1 Halofilum sp. (in: g-proteobacteria) | reverse complement strand
CGGCGCACCATGCCGGTAGGAAACTGCCCGACTTCACCGGGATCGTCAAGCTGGCCTCGGTCGCGAGCTCATTGACCGCCCGTTGGCGCGGCCCTAGTATCGAGCGCCTGAGGTGCTCCCTGCGCGGGAGATAATCGGGAAAGTGGTGCGCGCGCCCAACCGGTTCGCAAGACCCCGCTGCCCCCGCAACGGTGATCGAGTTCACGTCCGCACGACGCCACTGTACTAGGGCCTGTGAACGCTCCCCGCGGTCGTCACGTTGGAGCCCCCAATCGGGGCCGCGCAAGGCGCGAGAAGCGAGTGTAGCGTCACTACACGAGCGACGAGCAA
>JBBEEB010000118.1:50112-71114 GCA_040880995.1 Halofilum sp. (in: g-proteobacteria) | reverse complement strand
AAGGGATCGGGCTCGAAGAGTGCGAACGCGCCACGACGAGCAACGCCGCGCGGCCCCGATTGCGGGCCCCAACCCTTCGGGGCGGTGCCTGTGTGCCGCAATGCGGCGTTGCGCCTCGCTCGTGTAGTGACGCTACGCTCCCTCGGCGCGCCTTGCCTTGCAGCACACAGGTACCGCCGCGGCGATCGCGGGGAGCGTTAACAGGCCCTAACGGGAAGGCGCGGACGCCCGGCTCGTAAGCCCGGAGACCGGCCTCAAGTGCTCTGTCTCGTAAGTTCGCCGTTTTTCTCGGCGAGGGATTGAGGAGCCTGGCAAGACGCGCCGACGAGCCATAGCGACCCTATGGGGAGCGAGGCGCAACGCCGCCAGGTGCCGCAAGACCCGCCGAGCAATCGGGCGACTGCGAGACAGGACACTCAAGAATCCACCAGCCGGCGCACGGGTGAGTGCGCGGGGGGATCCGCAATGCGAACACGAGTGAACGGGCCACACCCTGGCCGCGCATCGTGATGCGCTGCACCCACCCTGCCTCACACGTCGCGACTACAGCCCTCGACCGCGGCCCGCGTGCGCCGTGACCGACGCGGCGCGAGCGAACACGAAGCGAGCGGAATGACCACAGCGCCCGAAAAACCGGCCTTCCCGTTCACCGCGGTCGTCGGCCAGCCGCGGTTCAAGACCGCGCTGATCCTGGCGAGCATCGCGCCACGCCTAAACGGGGTGCTGGTCAGCGGCCCCCGCGGCTGCGCCAAGTCGACGCTCGCACGCGGCTTGGCCGATCTGCATCCGGAATCGTCCGAGCACTTCGTCACCCTGCCCCTGGGCGCGACCGAGGAGCAGCTCATCGGCAGCCTCGACCTGCAGAAGGCGCTGGGCGAGCAGAGCGTGGAGTTCCGCCCCGGCCTGCTGGCCAAGGCGCACGGCGGCGTACTCTACATCGACGAGGTCAACCTACTGCCCGACCCGCTGGTCGACTCGCTGCTCGACGTGGCCGCCTCGGGCGTCAACCGCGTCGAGCGCGACGGCATCAGCCACAGCCACGCGGCCGAGTTCCTGCTGGTCGGCACGATGAATCCGGACGAGGGCGAACTGCGGCCGCAGCTGCTCGACCGCTTTGGGCTGTCGGTCGAGCTGCACAGCCCGACCGACATCGACGAGCGCACCGCAATCATGCGTCAGCGTCTCGCCTACGAGCACGATCCAGAAGGCTTCATCGCCAGCCATGCCGACGAGCAGGCCGAGTTGCGCCACCGGCTCGACGCCGCCCGCGCCGCCTATCCGGGCGTCACCTGCCCGCCCGAACTCGAACGACAAATCGCCGAGCGTTGCCTCGCCGCCCACGTCGACGGCGTGCGCGCCGACATCACTTGGCGCGAGGCCGCCGCCGCCCATGCATCGTGGGAGGGCCACGTGGAGATCACCGAGGCCGACCTCGACGCCGTGGCCGAGTTGGTGCTGCACCATCGGCGCCATGACCGCGATCCGGCTGCGAGTGGCGGGGGCTCCGGCAGCGCGGGTGGCAGTCAGGGCGAGAGCGGCGGCGGCTCGAAGGAGGATGCGGGCGACTGGGGCGGCATGCCCCCGCGCGCCGTGAGCCCGGCCGGCCGGCGTACCCTGCCGCGCGAGGCCGCAGCCGGCACCCGGTCGGCGCGACCGACCGGTGCGGCGCCGCTCGCGCCCAGCGCCGAGCGCGGCCGCGGCAACCACGAAGGTCGCCAGCCGAATCACCGCGCGGCCCCCGACGAGCGGCGTATCGACTGGTTTCGCACCCTGGCGACCGCACACCTCAACGGGCGCACCAGTGAGCCGGATATCCGCTACCGCCCGTCGCGGCGCGCACCGGCGACGCTCAACTGCGTGCTGCTGGATACCTCGGCGTCGACGCTGGACCACCGCGCCCTCGCCGAGGCCCAGGCCGTCATCCTCGGCCTAGCCGAGCGCGCCTACCGAGCGCGCGAGCGCCTGGCCATCCTGGTGTTCGGCAACGAGCGCATCGAGTGGCTGCTGCCGCCACGGCGCGCGCCGCGCGATTGCACGCAATACCTGAACGAACTGCCCGCCGGCGGCGGCACGCCGCTGCGCTCGGCGCTGCTGACGGCGCGTGACCGGCTGGCGCGGCTACGCCGCCAGGAGCCGGGCCTGCGCAGCCGGATCTACCTGCTCACCGACGGCCTCAGCCGCGATGCCGTGGCCGACATCGACCTCGACGCGCCCACCTGGATCATCGATACCGAGCGCGCGCGTGTCCCCCTGGCCCGCTGCCGCGGCCTGGCCCGGCAGCTCGGCGCCGAGTATTTACCGCTCGAGCGTGCCGCGCCCATCCACTGATTCACGGAGTCCGACCGACCATGCAACTCGACAAGATCCACGCCACCGTCGTCACCGGCTTCCTCGGCAGCGGCAAGACCACGCTGCTGTCGAACATCCTGCGCAATGCCGGAGGCAAGCGCATCGCCGTGATCGTCAACGAGTTCGGCGAGATGGACATGGACGCCGAACTACTGCGCGGCTGCCCGCTGGCCTGCGGCGACGACGGCGAGGGCCAAGACGGCATCTTCGAGCTCGCCAACGGCTGCATCTGCTGCACCGTCGAGGAGGAGTTCGTGCCGGTCATGCGCAAGCTGATCGAGCAGCGCGACCGCATCGATCACATCCTCATCGAGACCTCGGGCCTGGCCCTGCCCAAGCCACTGGTGCAGGCCTTCAACTGGCCCGAGGTGCGCGAGCACTGCACGGTCGACTCGGTCATCGCCGTGGTCGACGGCCCTGCGGTCGCGGCGGGTCACTACGCCAGCGACCCCGAGAAGGTGGAACGCCAGCGCCTGGCCGACGAGAGCCTCGATCACGACCCGACGCTGCGCGAGCTGTTCGAGGATCAGCTTGGCTCGGCCGACCTGGTCATCGTCAGCAAGTCCGACCAGCTCGACGACGCCGGCCGCGAGGCGGTGACAGCGCGTGTGCGCGAGCAGCTGCCCGACTCGGTGAAGCTCCTGTTCGTCGAGCACGGCGAGGTCGACCCCGAGCTGTTGCTGGGGCTGGATGCGGCCACCGAGGGGCGCATCGAGTCGGTCGAGACGCACCATGACCGCCACCACCACGAGGGTGAGGACCACAGCCACGCCCACGATCACTTCGACAGCTGCGTGGTGCATCTGGGCACGGTCGACAGCGACCGGCTGGTCGAGGGCATCCGCCGCGTGGTTGCCGACCACCCGATCTACCGCGTGAAGGGCTTCGCCGCGACGGGCAAACCCATGCGCCAGGTAGTGCAGGCCGTGGGCGAGCGTGTCGCGCACTACTTCGATCGCGCCTGGGAGGACGACGAGACGCGCGAGACGCGGCTGGTCGTGATCGGCCACGAACTCGATCGCGACGCCATCGAGCGTGAGCTGAGCACGGCCGAAGCCGCTGTCGAAGCCTGAAGACGTGCCCGATACGGTCCAGATCACGCGGACGGCCTCGTAACCCATGCACATGCTCTCGGCCCAACCCGGCGGCTTCAATGATGAACCGGGCATCATCGACCTGGAGCAGACGCCCGGCGAGGTGGTGATCCTGGCGGCCGCCGACGGCACGCTCGGCCTGTTGACGGACGCGGCCGAGCACCTCCCCGCGGACTATCCCAGCGTGCGCCTGGCCAACTGGCTCAACCTGACCAAGGAAGCCGCGCTCGACCTCTACCGCCACAAGGTGCTCGACCACGCGCGCGTCGTGGTCGTCTCCATGCTCGGCGGCCATGCGTACTGGCCCTACGGCTGGGAGCAGCTGCAGGAATGGGCCGTCGCCGGCAGCGACCGCACGCTGATCGTCGTACCGGGTGACGACGGCGAGGACGCCGAGCTGCTCGCCGGCGGGACGGTGCCGACCGAGACGGCACGCCGCGTCTGGCGGTTCCTGCGCGAGGGCGGCCCTGGAAACGCGGCGGCACTCTACCGCTATGTCGGTGCCGCCTGCCTGGGCCGCGAGGACGACTGGACCGAACCCGAGCCGCTGCCGCGCACCATCGTCTATCACCCGCGGACCCGGCGATCGCCAGATCCGAACGCGACAACCGGTAGCCCGCATGAAGCGAAGCGGAATCCGGGATCGCGCAGCGCCGGTTCCCCGGGTTACGCATCGCTCCATCCGGGCTACGAGCTCTCGCAACGCTCTCACAACAGCTCCGCGACGCTGGCCGACTGGCAGGCGGAGTGGCAGGCCCACCGCCCGGTCGGCCTGCTGCTGTTCTACCGAAGCCACCTGCAGGAAGCCGTGAACATGCCCATGTTCGACGGCCTGATCGACGTGCTGATTGAGCAGGGACTCAACCCATTGCCAGTCGCCGTGTCCTCGCTCAAGGAGCGCGAGTGCCTGGACCAGGTCGAGTCGCTGATCGAATGCGCCGGCGCCGCCATCGTGCTCAACACGACCGGCTTCGCCCTGCAGGCAACCGACACGGCCGCGCTGTCGTCGGCGGCCGGCGGCGTCACCCCCCCACTGCGCCACGACGTGCCCGTGCTGCAGCTCATCCTCGCCAGCTGCAGCGAGGAGGACTGGCGGGCAAACCCGCAGGGCCTGCGCGCACGCGACATCGCCATGCACGTTGCCCTGCCCGAGCTCGACGGCCGCATCATCACGCGCGCGGTCAGCTTCAAAAGCGCCGGCCGCTACAGTGACCGCTGCCAGCTCGACGTAGTGCGCTACGAGCTCGTGCCCGAGCGCGCCCGCTTCGTCGCCTCGCTGGCGCGACGCTGGGCCGAATTGCGCACGCAATCCAATGAAGACAAGCGCGTGGCGCTCATACTGGCCAACTACCCGACGCGCGACGGGCGTATCGGCAATGGTGTCGGCCTGGACACGCCACGCTCGACGCTGACCTTACTGCGGGCCATGTCGGCGGCCGACTACCCAGTGGACGAATTGCCGGACGACTCCGCCGCGCTGATCGAGTACCTGCAATCGGGCGTCACCAACGATGGCGCGACCCTCGACGCCTCGCCTTGCTACCAGAGCCTGGACCTGACGACCTACCGCGCCTGGTTCGCGACCCTACCGGCCGACTGCCAGGCCGCCGTGCGCGAGCGCTGGGGCGAGCCGGACGCCGACCCCAAGCACCGAAGCGGCCGCCTGATGATTGCCGGCGTACGTTTCGGCGAGACCTTCGTCGGCATTCAGCCGGCGCGCGGTTACGAGATCGACCTGACGAGTAACTACCACGATCCCGACCTCGTGCCGCCGCACGGTTACCTCGCGTTCTACTGCTGGCTGAACGAGGTCTACCACGCGCAAGCGGTGATCCACGTCGGCAAGCACGGCAACCTGGAATGGCTGCCCGGCAAGGGCACGGCGCTGTCCGAGCGCTGCTGGCCCGACATCTGCCTGGGGCCGCTGCCGCAGCTCTATCCGTTCATCGTCAACGATCCCGGCGAGGGCGCGCAGGCGAAGCGCCGCACCCAGGCAGTAATCGTCGACCACATGACGCCGCCGCTGTCGCGCGCCGAGACCTACGGCGACCTGGCCGAGGTCGAGCGCCTCGTCGACGAGTACTATCAGGCGCTGGGCCTCGATCCACGCCGCGAGGAACACCTGCGCGGTCAGATCCTTGAGCTCGCGCGCAACAGCCACATCATGGAAGAGCTGCGGCCGGCCGATGCCGCCCCCGATGACGACGACGACACGGCCCTGCTCAAGCAGCTCGACGCGTATCTGTGCGACATCAAGGAGGCGCAGATCCGCCACGGGCTGCACAGTCTGGGCGAGCTGCCGGCCGGCGAGCGCCTGCGCGACACGCTGCTGGCGCTGGTGCGCATGCCGCGCGGCGATGCGGCGCAGGATGCCGGCATTCTGCATGCGCTGGCCGGCGACCTGGGGCTGGGCGAGGCATTCGATCCGCTGCAGGCCGGCGCCGAAGACTGGGACGGCCCACGGCCCCAGGCACTCGCCGAAATCAGCGACAGTCCCTGGCGCAGCGGCCACGACACGCGCGAGCGGCTGGAGCTGCTGGCCGGTTCGCTGATCGACCGCTGTATCACGGCCGACTCACTCGCAACGCCGCCCGCGGAGCTGCCGCGCACGGCCGCCCTGCTCGAACACCTGCGGACGTCCGTGTTCCCGGCCCTGCGCCGCGGCGTGCACGACGAGATCGCGCACTGCCTTACCGGCCTCGCGGGCCAGTTCATCCCGCCGGGACCGAGCGGCGCGCCCACGCGCGGCCGCCTGGACACACTGCCGACGGGCCGCAACTTCCACGCCGTCGACAGCCGTGCCATTCCGACCAAGACCGCCTGGGAGCTGGGCCAGGCCTCGGCCGAGGCGCTGGTGCGGCGCCACCTGCAGGAGCATGGCGAGTATCCCGAGCAGATCGGCCTGTCCGTCTGGGGCACGGCGACCATGCGCACCGGGGGGGACGACATTGCCCAGGCGTTCGCGCTGCTCGGCGTACGGCCGGTGTGGGCCGCTGGGTCCCAGCGCGTGGTCGACTTCGAGATCATGCCGGGCTTCCAGCTCGGGCGGCCGCGCGTCGATGTCACGCTGCGGGTCTCCGGTTTCTTCCGCGATGCCTTCCCCAACGTCATGTGCCTGTTCGATGCTGCCATCCAGAAACTTGCGGAGCTGGAGGAGCCCGGCGACAGCAACACGGTGCGCCGGCACATCGACGCGCGCCGCGCAGAGCTCGAGGCCACGGGCACGGATACGCAGGAGGCGGGCCGCCAGGCCGCCTTCCGCGTGTTCGGCGCCAAGCCGGGCGCCTACGGCGCGGGCCTGCAAGGACCGATCGAGCAGCGCAACTGGGAAGACGGCGCCGATCTCGCCGAGGCCTACATCAACTGGGGTGGGTACGCCTACGGCCAGGAAGAGGAAGGCGAGGCGGCGTTCGACAGCTTCGCCCACCGGCTGGGCCAGCTCGAAGCGGTGGTGCAGAACCAGGACAACCGCGAGCACGATATCCTCGACTCGGACGATTACTACCAGTTCCAGGGCGGGATGACGAATGCGGTGCGCCAGATGCGCGGCGAGGCGCCGACGACCTACCACGGCGACCACAGCAACCCGGCCACGCCGACGATTCGGACACTGAAGGAAGAGCTCAATCGCGTCGTGCGCTCGCGCGTGACCAACCCGAAGTGGATCGAGTCGATGCAACAGCACGGCTACAAGGGCGCGTTCGAGATGGCCGCCAGCGTCGACTACCTGTTCGCCTATGACGCGACCACGGGCGTGGTCGACGACTACCAGTACGCGAACGTCAGCGAAGCACTCGTGTTCGACGAGACCAACCGCGAGTTTCTCGAGCAGCACAATCCGCAGTCGCTACGCGAGATGAGCGAGCGCCTGCTGGAGGCGATGCAGCGCGGCCTGTGGGCCGAGCCGGGCGAGTACCGAGAGCGCGTCGAATCGATGCTGGTCGATCTCGCCGAAGCGCGTGAAGGGGCCGGTTAGCCCTAACGACGCAACGACCCGGCCACTTTCCCGAACTTCAACATGGCTCAACGGGAGCATATCCACGTCATGCACAAAGTAATGGCCGTGCTACTCGCAGCATTCCTTGGCCTAGCGCTTTCAGCGCCGGCACACGCGCACGGCTACGAGGTCGGCGAGCTTGAGATCGGCCATCCGTGGTCGCGCGAAACCCCGCCCGGCGCCAGCGTCGGCGCCGGCTATCTAACCGTGACCAACAACGGCGATCGCGCCGACCGCCTCGTCGACGCCGATTCTCCCGCGGCCGACCGGGTCGAAATCCACCGTTCGATCGAGGAAGACGGCGTCTCGCGCATGGAGCACCAGGACGAGGGCGTGAAGATACCGGCAGGCGAAGAGATCGCCATCGAGCCCGGCGGCTATCACCTGATGCTGATGGGCCTCGACGAGCCCTTGAGCGAAGACGAACGCATCCCCGTTACGCTCGAATTCGAACGCGCCGGTTCCGTGGAAGTGGAGCTAGTGGTTGAGCCCCTCGCCGGAGCAGACGAGCACAGCGACCACTGAGCCGGATTCCGGACGCACACGCTTCATCTGGGCAACTACGTGCCGGGCAACGGCTCTTCGTCAGCTCGAGGAGTCGTAGACTCGTCATTACGTGGGACACCTTACGGAGTATCCAACTCGCTGACTCACCAGCGGCGAAGCCCTCGCCCCCGCCGGGTCGGCCACCGAGGTCTTTGCGAGGAGCCGACAGGCGACGAAGCAATCCAGCGTCGAGCGCCAACCACGCAGCTGCATCGTGCCCGCGGAACGACTGGATCGCTTCGCTCCGCTCGCGATGACAGATGTTGGGAGCGCATAGCTCGGTTGCCGGCAGAGCCGGAATCCGGGACCGCGCACGAATCGTGGCACGCGACCCCGGATTCCGGCTCCGCCTACATCCTTCAACCGGAGAGATAGCGGCTCTGGATGTGCGTGGGGTCGTACAGGGCGCTCTCGCGGAACTCCTGCTGGTCGTCAAGCACGCGGCCGACGAAGATCAGTGCGTTGCGCCGCGACGGCAGCTCGGCGACCTTCCCGACGATGTCCTCGAGCGTGCCGCGGATGACGTGCTCATCCGGCCACGACGCACGCAGCAGCACGGCCACCGGGCAATCGACGCCGTAATACGGCGCCAGACGTTGGACCACTTCTTCGATCTTCTGTAGCGACAGATGCAGCGCCAGGGTCGCGCGCGAGGCCGCGAAGTTCTCCAGCGTCTCCGTATCCGGCATGCTCGAGGCGCGGCCCTGGGTGCGCGTCAGGATCAGGCTCTGGCCGACCTCGGGCAGGGTCAGCTCCTGGCCCAGCGTGGCCGCGCAAGCGGAGAAGGCGGGCACACCCGGCGTCATCGTGTAGGGGATGTCGAGCGCGCGCAGGCGCCGGACCTGTTCGCCGACGGCGCTGTAGACCGACAGGTCGCCCGACTGCAGGCGCGCCACGTCGTGGCCGGCGGCGGTCGCGGCGCGCATCTCCTCGATGATGTCGTCGAGCTTCATATCCCCCGTATCGAGCACGCGCGCATCGTCACGCACGTGCGCCAGCACGCCCTCGGGGATCAGCGAGCCCGCGTACAGGCACACCGGGCACTGTCCCAGTAGCTCGGCACCGCGCAGCGTCAGCAGGTCGGGTGCGCCCGGCCCGGCGCCGATGAAATGAACCGTCATCGATTCGCTCCGTTGTGGATTCTTTGAGCAGGCTCCGGCAGAACCGCCCTGCCCTACAGGCAAAAATATTCCGGCTGGCTGCTGCGGATCTGTAGGTCGGGCTTCAGCCCGACCGATTACCGCCTTTCGGTCGGACTGAAGAGACTGTGTAAAAAATCCGGCGCCTACTGCGGAAGCGCCACAGCGACCGCTTTTGACGATCCTTCTCGTCGCATAAGACCCACTATGTTCCTCGAACGATCGTCAAAATCGCCTCGCTGTGCCACTTCCTCGCTACGGCGCGGATTTCTCACACAGTCTCTGAAGTCCGACCTACACCACCCGCGATGCGCGCGAAGCACAGAGCCATGATCGCTACGGCTTGTCCGCGTGCCAGATGGTCACCGGTCGCAGCGGCGCCCAGCCGGTGAAGCCGCCGAGCTCCTCGCCGCGCGTCACCGCGATGCGCGTCAGCTTGCCGCCGTAACGCGCAACCGCCTCGGCCAGCACGGCGTCGCCTTCGAGCGTGACGCTATTGGCTACCAGGCGACCGCCGGCCGGCAATACATACCAGCAGGCATCGAGCAGCTCGGGCGTCGTCAGCCCTCCTCCGATAAAGACCGCATCGGGCGGCGCCAAGTCCGCCAACGCCGCCGGCGCCTCGCCCTCGACGCATTCGAGATCGGGCACGCCGCAGTCGCGGGCATTCGCCCGGATGAAGTCGGCGCGGTCGCCGCGTGCCTCGATGGCGATCGCGTGCTGGCTCGGGTGGCTCAACATCCACTCGATCGCGATCGAGCCCGAGCCGGCGCCGATGTCCCACAACGTCTCGCCGCGCCCGGGCGCGAGCATGGCCAGCGTCACCGCGCGGATCTCGCGCTTGGTGATCTGACCGTCGTGCTCGAACAGCGCTTCCGGACGGCCGGGCGATGCCGCAACGACCTGCGCATCGGCATCGGCGACGCAGTCGAGCGCAATCGTATTCAGGTCGGCCGTGTGCGGCCGATCCCAGTCGGCCGCGGTCGTCGCGTGGCGCGCCTCCTCGGGCGCGCCCAGCCATTCGAGCACGGTCAAGCGCGAGCGGCCGAGGCCGCGCGCGGCCAGCAACTCGGCCAGCGCCTGTGCGGTCTCGCCATCCCAGCTCAGGATCAGCACCCGCGCACCATCGTGCAGCTCGGGTATGACACGCTCGAGCGCGCGGCCGTGGACCGAGACGCAGGCCGTGTGCTGCAGCGGCCAGCCCATGCGCGCCGCCGCCAGCGAGAACGCCGACGGCGCCGGGATCACCTCCATCTCCGCGGCATCGACGTAGCGCGTCAGCGTCGCACCGATGCCGTACCAGGACGGGTCACCGCTGGCGAGCACGCACACCGATTCGCCACGGCGCGCCAGGATGCGCTCGTAGGCGTCGGACAGCGGCGACGGCCAAGTCTCGCGCGCCTGCCCATCGACGGCGGGCAACGACTCCAGGTGCCGGCTACCGCCGATGACGAACGCGGCCGACTCGACCGCCTCACGCGCGGTGGGCGCCAAACCGTCCCAACCGTCAGCGCCGATGCCGACGACGTGCAGCCACGGAGGGTGGACTTTCGCGGTCTCGTCGCTGCACATTAGTTGGGCTCCACGTCCGACGAGCGCCCGACGAGCATCATCCGCCCATGAACGTACTGATCCTCGGCGGCACCGGCGAGGCCGCGCACTTGGCCCGGGAGCTGGCCGCGACCGACGACCTTTCGGCGACCGTCTCGCTGGCCGGCCGCACGCAGCGGCCGCTGCCGTCGGCGCTGCCGACGCGCACGGGCGGCTTCGGCGGCGTCGCCGGGCTGGAGCGCTATCTGGCCGAGCACGCCATCGGCGCCGTGGTCGACGCGACCCACCCGTTCGCCGCGCGGATGTCGTCCAACGCCGTCGCCGCCTGCCACGCCCGCGGCGTGCCGCTGGCGCGGCTGCAGCGTGCGCCCTGGACAGCGACGGCCGAAGATCGCTGGCTGCGCGTCACTGACCTCGATGAAGCCGCCGATGCGGTGCGGCCGCTCGGCCGCAACATCTTCCTGACCGTCGGCGCCCACAGCCTGCGGCCCTTCGAGACCGTGGCCGACAAGCACTGGCTGGTGCGCGCCATCGACCCGCCCGAGCCGCCGCCGGCATTCGCCGACTGGACGCTGGTGCAGGCGCGCGGACCGTTTGCCGTCGACGACGAGATCGCACTGATGCGCGAGCACGGCGTCGACGCCGTCGTGACCAAGAACAGCGGCGGGCGCATGACTGAGGCCAAACTCTCCGCCGCGCGCGAGCTCAGATTGCCCGTCGTCGTGGTCGAGCGCCCGCCCGTCCCGGACACCAACGCCGAATTCGACGACATCGAGGAGGTGGTTGCCTGGCTGCGCGCCCGCGAACATCACTCTTCGCCGGCGGGATAAGTCCGCGGCGTATAGACCCGGCGCTCGCCGCCCCGCTCGACCACCCGCGTGGTCGACGCCCCCACGATGACCAGCGTGCGCATGTCGGCCGCGCTCGGATCGACCTCATCCAGCGTCGTAATCGTCACGCGCTCGTTTTCGCGCCCTACGGCCATGCCCAGGATCACCGGCGTATCACCGGCGCGGTGCTCGCGCAGCGTGGCCAGCGCCTCGCCGAGCTGCCAGGGCCGCGCGCGCGAGGTCGGGTTGTACAACGCCAGCGCGAAGTCGCCCTCGGCGGCCAGGCGCAGGCGCTTGAGGATCAGCTCCCAGGGCTTGAGGTTGTCCGACAGCGAGACGACGCAGAAGTCGTTGCCCAGCGGCGCGCCGGCGCGCGCGGCGACCGCCTGCATCGCCGAGACCGACGGCGCCACGCGCACGGGCACGTCGCGCCACCGCTCGCCATCGGTATCCAGCGCCTCGTAGACGGCCGCGGCCATGGCGAAAACGCCCGGATCGCCGCCCGACACCATCACCACGCGCCGACCCTCGGCCGCCAGTTCCAGCGCCTGGCGCGCGCGCTCGAGCTCCTCGCGATTGTCCGAGGGATGGCGCCGCTGGCCGCCGTCCGGCAGCCGATCGAGGTAGGTGACGTAACCGACCAGATCGGTGGCCTCGGCCACGATGTCCGTCGTCTCCGGCGTCATCCAACCCGGCCCGGCGGGGCCAGTGCCAATGACGGCGAGCCAACCCTCCGCCTCACGCATGGCGCTCTCCGCGCCCCGGCACCAGGATCAGCGAAAAGTACGGCGCCGAGCCCTCCGGCGCATCGGCCAGCGGCATCACGCGCTCTTCGACCATGCTCGCGCGCTCGACGTACCAGGCGCGCTCCTCCATGCCGACGGCGCGCAGGGCCTGACGGATGCGCGGCAGGTTGCGACCCACCTTCATGATCACGGCAGCCTGGCCCGAGGCGAGCGCGGATTCCATCGCGCGATCGGGCAGCGTGCCGGGGATGACCGACAGCACGTCGTCGCGCATGGTCAGCGGGATGGGTAGCTGGGCGGCTCCAGCCAAGGCGGCCGGGACACCAGGCACTACGCAAGTCGGGAAGCGGTCGCGTAGGCGCAGGAATACGTGCATGAACGAGCCGTAAAAGAACGGATCGCCCTCGCTGAGCACGGCGACCGAGCGACCGCTGTCGAGATATTCGGCGAGGTCGTGCGCGCAGTCGTCGAAGAAGGCCTCGATCTGGCTGGCATATTCGGGCGAGCTGACCGGCAGCTCGGTCGTCACCGGATAGGACATCGGCATGACCTCGTGGTCATCGCGCAAGTACGGCGTCGCCGTCGTGAGCGCATTGCCGCGGCTGCCCTTCTTGCAGAAATGCGCCACCACGGGGCACTCGCCCAGCACGCGCACGGCCTTCACCGTCATCAGCTCAGGGCAGCCCGGCCCCGTGCCGATGCCGTACAGGCATCCCGGCTGCTGCGCGCCGCTCACAGTGCGTCGCTCGCCAGGGCGTTGATCGCGGCGGCGGCCATGGCGCTGCCGCCGCGGCGGCCCGTGATCGTCAGGTATTCCAGGCCCAGCGCCTGAGCCGCCAGCGCGTCTTTGCTCTCGGCCGCGCCGACGAAGCCGACCGGGAAGCCGAGTACGGCGGCCGGGCGCGGTGCGCCGGCCTCGATCATCTCGAACAGATGAAACAGCGCCGTGGGCGCATTGCCGATGGCGACCACGGCGCCGTCGAGGTGCTCGCGCCACAGCTCCATGGCGGCGGCCGTGCGCGTGTTGCCAATACGCTCGGCGATGTCGGCCGTCTGCGGATCGCGCAACGTACAGATGACCTTGTTGGCGGCCGGCAGGCGCGCCCGGGTGACGCCGTGGGCAACCATTGCGCTGTCGCACAGGATGGGCTTGCCGGCGCGCAGCGCCGCGCGCGCGGCCGCGCCGACGCCCGGCGAGTAGCGCAGCTCGGACACCACGTCGGTCATGCCGCAGGCGTGGACGATGCGCACGGCGACGTCGTGCAGATCCGCCGGCAGCGCGTCGAGATCCGCCTCGGCGCGGATGATCGCGAACGACTGCCGGTAGATTTCCTGCCCATCGCGGATGTAGTCCCAGGATCCGCCCTGCTCAGCCACTCGTCAGCTCCCGTTCGACCTGCTGCCGTAGTTGATCTCGATCGAGCCGCGCCAGCAGCGCCGCGACCGTGTCGTCGCCCTCTCGCGCCAGCACACCTTCCAGTGCCTTCACGTAGGCCCCAGCCTGCGCCGCGTCGAGTCCGCGCCATAGTGGCTCATCGCCCGGCGCCGCGTTCAGCGCCAGGTCGTATCGACCCTCATGGCCCGTGAGGATCACCGGCGCCGCCCCGGAATACGCACAACTCTTGGCACACCCGGACACATGCAGTGCGCAACGCCCCTCACCGCGCAGCAAGTCCGGTACTTGCGCGGCCAACGCGAGGGCGTCATCGCGCGTCATCGTCGTCGCCCGCGTGCATCCACCGAGTCCGCTACAGGCCTCGAGGCGAAGCCGCGGATCGTCCGCCCGTTCGATCGCGCCCACCTCGCGCAGCATGGCTGCGGCTTGCCCCCCTGCGCCGCCGACGAGTACTCGGCGGGTCGGCAGCAGGCGGATATCGCCCCGCCCCTGCGTCTGGGCCACCTCGGCAAGGCGCTCCAGCGCGGCGGCATCGAGCCGGCCGAACGCAAAGGCGGCGCCGTACCAGCCGTCGACCGCACCGAGCCCATCGGTCATCGCTGGCGCCGGCAACTCTTCAGAGCCATCGGCGTCGAGGGCGTCACCCACCGCGGCCTCGAACCTCTCGGCACCGGCCGCCGCTAGGGCATGGCGCATGCGCCAGATCTCGTCTTCCCGGTCTCGGCGCACGACATCGAACGTCGCCAGCAGACCCTCGGCGACCGTCGGCAGCATTGCCGCGCGGCAATAGCCGAGCGGCGTCGCCGAAGCGCGCGTGCCCGCGAGCGCCACGCGGAATCGGATCGACCCGCCGACGCGCACCGCATCGAATCGGATATCGCCGTCACTGTCCGCGACATGCGCGCGTCCGCCGCCATCGACCACCAGGGCCATTTTGGCCGGCAGTTCGCGTACGCCGGGCCAGGCGGGCAGCGCGGTCTCCAGCGCCTCCACGACCGGGCCGATATCGCAGTCAGCGCCCGTGTCCAGGTCGGTCGCCGGCGAGACGATCACGTCGGGGCGCGCCTCCGCGCCCGGATCGGCGGGGGCCAGATCCGCCGCGCGCAGGGCCGCGGCGGCGGCTTCACCATCGCCGATCCCGCGAAGCTCGACCTTGGCGCGGCGCGTCAGCACGACCGCGCCATTGCCATGCTCGCGCGCGATGCGTGCGAGCTGGCGCAAGGCGCCGGCCGTCAGGCGGCCCGCTGTCGGACGCACGCGCAGCAAGAGCCCGTCGGCGGCGGCCATGGCAGCGCCTGCCGTCGGGCACCAGCCAACACGCATGGATTGCGGGTGCATCATGGCCCCTGAGCGAGGCAAGTCCGGGAGTTACGCTCGGCGCGCCAGCAGCAGCGACGGTCCGAGCGGCCGGTCACAATTGCAAAGCGCACGAGCGATTGCAAGCGCAGGCCCGCGTCGGCGCTGACGCGCGTGCCGTACAATTACGCGACACTCACGCCTCGAAGCGCCGCATGCCAAGCGAAGCCCAGCCCACACCGCAAGTCGGCGGCCGCGTACATGCGGCGCTCATCACCGCGACCGCCTCGGGGCAAGGGAAATCGGTGATTACCGCCGCCCTCGCCCGCCTGCATCGCAACGCGGGACGACGCGTGCGGGTGTTCAAGCACGGGCCCGATTATCTCGACCCCATGCTCCAGGCGCGCGCCTCGGGCGAGCTCGTTTACCAACTGCACCCCTGGATGACGGGCGAAGCGGAGTGCCGTCGGCGCCTGGCCTCGGCCGCCGCCGAGGCCGACGTCATCCTGGTGGAAGGCTCCATGGGGCTGTTCGATGGCGACGATGCCTCCAGCGCCGATCTGGCCGCTCTCACCGGCCTGCCGGCGATCCCCGTCATCGATGCCGCGGGCATGGCGCAGACGTTTGGCGCCGTGGCACTGGGGCTGTCCCGGTTCCGCGACGATGTGCGCATCGGCCAGATCATCGCCAACCGCGTGGCCAGCGCGCGCCACCGGGAGATGCTCGCGGCCGGCCTGCCGGACGGCATCGAGCTACTGGGCGCCATTCCACGCCACGACGCCTTCACGATCCCGAGCCGGCATCTCGGCATCGTGCAGGCCGACGAACTGGGCGAACTCGACGCGCAGCTCGATGCAGCCGCCGCCGTGCTGGTCGATGCCGGCCTCGATCGCTTGCCGGCGCCCGTATCACTCACGGCCGAACCGGCTGCACCGACGCCGAAGCATCTGACGGGCCTGCGCATCGGCATCGCCTACGACCAAGCCTTCGCATTCGTCTATCCGGCCAACGTCGAACTCCTGGCGAGCATGGGCGCGGAATTGCGGTACTTTTCGCCTCTGGTCGACGAAGCGCTGCCCGAGGTCGATGCCCTGTGGCTACCCGGCGGCTACCCGGAACTGTACGCGGCCCAGCTCACGGCCAATCGCAGCATGCGGGCCGCCATCGGCGCGCATCACACCGCCGGACGCCCCATCGTGGCCGAATGCGGCGGGCTGATGTACTGCCTGGAGCACTTGATCGACGGCGACGGCATCGCGCACGACATGCTGGGCCTGCTGCCGGGCAACTCGCGCATGGCCGGACGCCTCATGGGATTGGGCATGCAGTCCCTCGCGGCGACCGGCGAAGCGCTGCGCGGCCACGCGTTCCATCATTCGCACCTCGAGAACGGCCCCGAACCCGTGGCGCACACGACGCCCCGAGGCGGTAGCCGCCGCGGTGAGCCCGTCTTCCGCACGCGGGGCCTGATCGCGACGTACTTCCACGGCTATTTCCCTTCGGCACCCGATACGACGGCCGCGCTCTTCCTTGGCCGATGGGCGCCGCCGTGAGCCTCCCGCGCATCAGCGCAAAAGCGCGAAACCAATGCCGATGCGGGTCCGGTTCGATTTGAAGGTCTCCAGGCTCTCGCCGTAGCCGGTGAACAACTGCGTAAAGAAATAGCTCTCGCGGGTGGGCGTCGGCCAAGCGTATTGCAACTGGAGCGCGCCGCGATTCTCGGAGAAGGCGTAGCGGGTCGTCATCGACAGGCGCGAGCCACCTGTAAAGAGGTATTCCAGCCGTAGCTCGTGATGACCGTAGTAATCGAGGATTTCGGGGTTGTCGTCGCCGGTGGGGTCTTCCGAGCCATCTTTCTCATCCTCCGGGATGCGATACCAGAGCTTGAGATGTCCTCGCCAGTGACCCTGCTCGTACCAAGGCCGCAGATACACGCGATCCCAACTACGTGACTCGCCCACCGCGCCGCCGTTCGACTCGTGTTCCCAGCCGACGTCCAGCCCCAGCCAGTCCATCGGTAACCGACCGGGCCGGAACCGGTACCAGGCCTCGGGGCTATAGTTGATCTCGCGAAACGGCCGGGAATTCTCCTCGTCGAGCCAGCGCAGATACGACTCCTGCGTGTACGCGAGGTAGAACGGCGTGTCGCCGACCTGATGCCGCAGACTGATTTGGAAATTGAGTTCGACGTCCTCCGAACCCTCCGATTCGTCCGTCCAGGTGAGCGGCATGACGTAGTTCGGACGATGCAGTTCGAGGCGACCGGGCAAGTCGACCGAGATCGGCTCGAACGGATCGGCCGAGTTTTGCGCCCATACCGGCGAGGCCAAGACGGCGGCGGCCGCCAAGATGGCCACGCGCGAACCGGCGAACCGGATCACCCGTTCCTCCGTTCGCGACGCGCCTTCGACCACGGGGCGCAGAAACACGCTGCCGCGCTGCGGCCACGGGCGGGCCAGACAACGGCCCAGCACGCGCTCATGCGCCGGTCGTTTCCGTCGTGTTGATGGCAGTCAGCGCCGCATCCAGTCGCGCCAGCCCTTGCTCGTCCCGCGGCAGACCGAAACGCAGGCCGTCCTGCCGATCGAGCAGCCGGACCAGAATCGCGCGCTGCGCCAAGGCTTCGTGGATGGCCGCCGCGTGGGGCGTGAGCACGGTGCGAAACAATGGCGTGCCGGCGCTGCGCTGGTGGAAATGCCGCGCGAGCAGGGTCTCCAAGCGGTCGGAACCCTCCTCCAGGCGTTCACGCATACGCAGCTGCCAGCCCGCGTCCATGAGCGCGCGCCGAGTCACCCAGCGCGCGGGGTGATTCACGGCCCACGGGCCCAGGGATTCGGCGAGTGGATCCAGCAGCTCGTCCGGACCGAGTGCAAAGCCGATGCGCATGCCGGCCAGGCCAAAGAACTTACCGATCGACCGCAGTACCACGAGGCCGGGGAGCGGACAGCGCGATGCGAGGCTATAGCCCGGCGTGGGATCGACGAAGGCCTCGTCGACGACCATCCAACCGCCACGACTGGCGATCGCGGCGCGCCACTCCAGCAGCGTCTCCGGCTCGAAATAGGTCCCGTCGGGGTTGTTCGGGTTGATGACCACCAGCACGTCGAAGGCCGTACCGGCGCCGCCCGCGAGCTGCGCCGAGGACAGCGGCACGACCTCGTGCCCGGCGCGCCGCCAAGCGGCGCCATGCTCGGCATAGCCCGGCGCGATCACCCCCACGCGCGACCGCGCGCGCAAGTGCGGCAATAGCGACAGGGCCGCCTGCGAGCCGGGCACGGGCAACAGCGACGCCGTGCCGTAGTAGGCCGCAGCGGCCTCGATCAGCCCGTCATGGGCATCGGGCAGACGCGCCCAGCAGTCCGGCGGCGGCGTGGGCGCAGCCCAGCCATGGGGGTTGATGCCGGTGGACAGGTCCAACCAGTCCGCCTCGGGCAACCCGAGGCGGCGAACCATCTCGCCCAGATTGCCGCCGTGATCAAGCAAACCACCACCACCCCAGGATGACCGCTGCTGCTGTCCAGGCCAGGGCCCCGCCCTGCACGAGCCGTGTCGCACGCCCGATGCAGGCGGCGCGGGGTCGATTGCCGACACCGAAGCGCGGCCGCCATTGAAGCCGCCCATGATATACGCACGGCCCGCCCAGGCGTAGGCCAAGCGCTCCCGCCCCCGCGGCCATGACCACGCCGGCATTGGGGCTCTCCGTTCGCCGCCCCTGGCGCCAGGCGCACACCAGCGCGCGCCGCGGCGCACCCGCGAGCAGCGCGTAGGTGAGCACGGTCAGGCGCGCCGGGATCCAATTCAATAGATCGTCCACCCGCGCAGCGGCCCAGCCGAACGCAGCCAGCCGTTGCGTGCGATAACCCCACATGGCGTCGAGCGTATTCACCAGCCGATAGACGACCACCCCCGGCGCCCCGGCGACCAGGAACCAAAACAAGGCCCCGAACACCGCATCATTGCCGTTTTCCAGCACGGACTCCACCGTCGCCGAGGCGACCCCGCGCTCATCCAATTCCCGCGTATCACGGCTGACCATCGTACCGACTGCCGCCCGCGCCATCTCCAGATCGCCCTCGATCAGCGCCCGCTCGACCCGCTGCCCATGCTCGCCCAGGCTGACGAGCCCAAGCGCCAGGTACAGCACGCATGCATCGAAGATGAATCCATAAGGCGCCGCCGAGAGCCAGCTCGCCGCCACTACGAACGGCAGCAGCAGCGCCACCAGCCCCGCGACCCCCAGCGCCCGCCGAACGCCCGGCACTAGCACCTGCCGGTTCCATGCGCGCTCCAACCGTCCGGCCAACCAGCCGAACCCAGTCAGCGGATGCCAGCGCCGGATTTCGCCCAGGGCGTAATCGACGGCCAGCGCAACGGCAATGATCAGTCCGGCATGCAACAGCCAAGCACCTGAGTGTGCGAGCGACGCATCATACCGGCTTCCAACGACACGGTAATCCACGACTAAGTCGGCCCCGACATCGACGGATGCGAGGGCCCGGTGGCGTACAATGCGCGGCCACCACGATTCCATCGCTGAACCGCCCATGACTGCGTCCACCTTGATGATCCAGGGCACGACCTCCGATGCTGGCAAGAGCGCGGTGGTGACCGGCTTGTGCCGCGTGCTGGCACGCCGCGGCGTGCGCGTAGCGCCGTTCAAGCCACAGAACATGGCGCTCAACAGTGCCGTCGCCGCCGACGGGGGCGAGATCGGACGGGCGCAGGCGGCACAGGCGGCCGCCGCGAGGATCGACTCGGTCACGGACATGAACCCGGTGCTGCTCAAGCCGACGGGCGAGCGTAGCGCACAGGTCATCGTCAACGGTCGTCCGGTCGCGGATCTCGATGCGCGCGCATATCACGACTACAAGCGCGTCGTCCGCGAGGCGGCGCTCGCCGCGCATGCACGGCTCGCGGCCGAGTACGACGTAATTCTGGTCGAAGGCGCGGGCAGCCCGGCCGAGATCAATCTGCGCGAGAACGACATCGCCAACATGGGCTTCGCCGAGGCAGTCGACTGCCCCGTCTTGCTGGTCGGCGACATCGACCGTGGGGGTGTGTTCGCGCAGTTCATCGGAACGCTAGCGCTATTGTCGGACTCGGAGCGTGCGCGAACGCGTGCATTCATCGTCAATCGCTTTCGCGGCGACGCATCGCTGCTGGAACCCGGCCTGGAAATGCTCGCAGCCCACACGGGCAAGCCGACGCTGGGCGTGCTGCCCTTTCTCGATGGCCTGCACCTCGAGGCCGAGGACAGCCTGTCGCGCGCACCGGCGCTCGCGGCCGAGCATGACGCCGGTGCCCTGCGCGTGGTCGTGCCGGCGATCCCGCGTATCAGCAATCACACCGACTTCGATCCGCTGCGGCATCATCCGCGTGTCGATTTCCGCTACGTCGAACCGCACGAAGCGATCCCGACGGCCGATCTGATCGTGCTGCCCGGCTCGAAGAACACCCGCGGCGATCTGGCCTGGCTGCGCGAGCATGGCTGGGAGCAGGCGCTGCTGCGCCACCTGCGTTACGGCGGGCGCGTGATGGGCATCTGCGGCGGGCTGCAGATGCTCGGACGGGCCGTGCACGACCCGGATGGCGTCGAGGGCGCGATCGGTTCGAGCGATGGCTTTGGCCTGCTCGACCTGGAAACCACGCTCGCGCCAGACAAGCAACTGCGACGGGTTCGGGGGCACCTCTGCTTCGCCGATGCCGCGGTCAGCGGTTATGAGATCCACGCCGGCGTGACCCGCGGCGCGGCGCTCGCCGGCGCCGTCGCCGCGCTGGAAGGCGGCAGCACCGACGGCGCGCGCTCCGATGACGGCCGCGTGCTCGGCACCTACCTGCACGGCATTTTCGACGAAGCGCCCGCGCGCGACGCCCTGCTGCGCTGGGCGGGACTGGACGATCCGGGGGACGCGCCCGATCATGCGGCGTTGCGCGAAGCGGGCATCGATCGACTGGCCGATGCGTGCGAGCAGGCGCTCGATTTGGCCGCGCTCGGCGAGTTGATTGGTGAATCGGCGCTTTCGGGCCACGGTGGAGGTGTGCCGCGATAACGCGCTTC
>JBBEEB010000118.1:46423-50012 GCA_040880995.1 Halofilum sp. (in: g-proteobacteria) | reverse complement strand
ACGGCGCGGTACGGGAACGCCTGCAGGCGTCTCTTCAACAAACTCGGCTTGGCTGCCTTCGTTCGTTCGCGGGCGAGCCCGCTCCTACATCCGCGTAACCACGTTCGTCTTCGGTTCGGGGCCGCCATCTGGGCAGGGATAAAGCCGCGTCGATTTGCCACGAACGCGGCATGCAGGCATACTCGCCGCACTTCTGCTCGCGGTGTGCGTTCGCGCATCGTGTCCCACTGGACCTGAGCAGACGGAGGGAACCGCATGAACATTCGTGCGCGTGATCCCGCCCGCCGTCGCGGCGTTTGCTGACTCAGGTTGCTCCCCGACGATTTTTCGCACCCATCGGAACTGGGCCCGCCGACGCGTGGCCGTTCCGGGACGCCTACTTATGTCATTCGAATCCCTCGGCCTTTCGCCCGAGCTGCATCAGGCCATTACGGCGCAGGGCTATACCGAAGCCACCGCCGTCCAGAGCCAGGCCATTCCGCTCGTACTGCAAGGTCAGGATGTACTCGCCGGCGCACAGACCGGCACCGGCAAGACCGCCGCCTTTACGCTGCCCTTGCTGCAGCGCCTGAGTGGCGAGCGCCCCAAACACCGCGCCCCGCGCGCCCTGGTGCTGACGCCGACGCGCGAACTCGCGGCGCAGGTCCAGCAGAGCGTGCGCGACTATGGCGCGCAATTGCCGCTGCGTTCGACCGCCGTCTTCGGCGGCGTCGGTATCCAGCCGCAGATCACTGCGCTGCGCCGCGGCGTCGATATCCTCGTGGCTACCCCCGGTCGTCTGCTCGACCACGTCGGCCAGAACACCGTCGACCTGTCGAAGGTCGAGATTCTGGTCCTCGACGAAGCCGACCGCATGCTCGACATGGGCTTCATCCATGACATCCGCAAGATCCTTGCGAAGCTGCCAGCCGAGCGCCAGAACCTGCTGTTCTCGGCGACGTTCTCCCAGGAGATCCGCAAGTTGGCCGATGGCCTGCTGACCAATCCGGCCTATGTCGACGTGGCGGCGCGCAACAGTTCGACCGAGCAGGTCAGCCACCAAGTCCATCCGGTGGCGAAGGATCGCAAGCGGGCCCTCCTGTCGCATCTGATCGGCGAAGGCGATTGGCAGCAGGTGCTGGTCTTCGCCCGTACCAAGCACGGCTCCAACCGTCTGGCCGAACAGCTCTCGCGTGATGGGCATACCGCCACCGCGATCCACGGCAACAAGAGCCAGGCCGCCCGCACCCGCGCCCTGAAAGACTTCAAGCAAGGCAATGTGCGCGTGCTGGTCGCGACCGATATCGCGGCGCGCGGCCTCGACATCGAGAAGCTGCCCCACGTGGTCAACTACGAGCTGTCGAACGTCGCCGAGGACTACGTCCATCGCATCGGGCGTACGGGCCGCGCCGGCGAAACCGGCCACGCGACCTCGCTGGTGAGTCCGGACGAGCGCAAGCAGCTCAACGCCATCGAGCGCCTGCTGGGCAAGAAGCTGCCATCGAGCGTGGTCTCCGGATTCGAGCCGGGTTCCGCCAGCAATGACAACAGCGGCGGGAATGGGGGCGATCGGCCTCGCCCAGCCAAGTCCAATGGCTCGCAGCGCCGGCGTCCGCGCCCGGCCTAGCGCCTACCCGGGGCGGGCGCACCCGAGTTCACTTGCGCCCGCCCCGGCGTGCCCTAGTGTTATAAATGGGTTGTTCGCAAAAGGGACTTTGCGATGACGCACGCAAGGCCATTGTCGCCCCGGATCGAGGAAATCGCATGGGGGCACATGACCGTAGAAGGACTTGGTTCGGGCCGCGACTTCAAGCTGTGGCCCGGCGGTGGGCGCGCTTGGGACTGGCACGAGACCGGTACCCATCACGAACCGGGTATTCAGCCTTCCGATGTCGAGGAGTTGGTTGCCCACGGCGCCACGACCGTGGTGTTGAGTCGCGGCATGTGGCCAGCGTTGCTGACCTGCCCCGAAACGATCGATCGCCTTGAACGCGGGGACGTAACCGTGCGCCGCGCCGAGACGTTCGACGCCGTACGCATCTACAACGAACTCGCCGATCGCGGCGAGCCGGTTGGCGGGCTGTTCCACTCGACCTGCTGACGCGTTCAAAAGAACCACGGATGAACACGGATGCATGTGCGCCGCCATCGGCGCCGTGACTCGCTCGCCATCTCGAAAAGCACTACCCGCGATCGCGGGCCACGCGCAGGATAAGTCCTCGCTGGCGCTCAGCTACTTGCCCAAACGTCGGACACAAGAAACCGCCGGCAGCGTCGAAGGTGTGCGTCTGCAGCCGCCGGGCGTCGCCACGTTTCGCCTTCCTATCCGTGTTCATCCGTGTTCATCCGTGGTTCCAATCCTTCGGCAACACGCGCATGAAACGCCAGCGATACGCTGCGCGGATGCGGCGGATCGAGATAGACGCGTAAGCGGCTCAAGGCGCCGTGGGGCCATTCGATGGACGCGTGCGCGGCCATGGGTGCGCCCAATGCGCCGGCGAGCCATTGGCGCAGTACGCCGCCGTGACCAATGACGAGAATGTGCTCGCCGGCATCCGGCGACCCGACCAGATCGTCCCAGGCGGCACGTACGCGGGTGCAAAACTCGCTCGCGGCCTCGCCGTTCGGCGGAGTGACGAGGCCGGGATCGGACAGGAACGCTGCCAGCGCGTCGCCCTGCTCGGCCCAGAGCGCATCGAGCGGGCAGCCATCCCAGTCACCGAAATCGTATTCGCTCAAGCGCGGATCCACGCGTAGATCCGCCCCCGTGAGGGACTCCGCGAACGCACGGCAACGCACCAGCGGCGAACTGACGACTCGATCCCACGGTCCGCTCTGACCCGTCGCTTGCTGTAGCTGCCGCCAGCCGCGCTCGGTCAGCGGATCGTCGGTGCGCGCACCGCGCAACTTGCGCCCGCCGGCGACTTCGCCGTGACGCAATAGATCGATGCGCAATTCGCTCGCCACGTTACTCCGTCGAAACCCCGGCTTCGGCGAAGGTGGCCATACCGTTGTGCAAGGCACAGGCGGTGCGCAGGATCGGCACCGCCACGGCGGCGCCGCTGCCCTCACCCAGCCGCATGCCCAGGTCGATCACGGGCGCGGCCGCTAGCGCCTGGAGCACGCGCTCGTGCCCGGGCTCGGCGGAACGATGCGCGCAGATGAGCCAAGGCGCGATCGCCGGCACCTCGCGCACCGCCACGAGTGCGGCCACGCTGGCGATGAATCCGTCGACCAGCACCGGCATCCGGTGCCCGGCCGCGGCGATATAGGCGCCGGCCAGCGCCGCGATCTCGAAGCCCCCCAGCGCCGCCAGCGCCGCGAAGGGTTCGCGCGCGGCCTCGTGGCGTTGGAGCGCGCGCTCGACCACCTGCGCCTTGTGCGCGATGCCCGCCGCGTCCAGGCCGGTACCGGGCCCCACCAAGCTACTGGGTCGCTCATCCAGGAGCGCGCAGGCCAGGGCGACGGCCGCGGTGGTGTTGCCGATGCCCATCTCGCCACCAATGAATGCCTCGACGCCCGCGGTCGCCGCGCGATCGGCCGCCGCGCGGCCGGCCTCGAGCGCTATGTCACGCTGCTCCACGCTCATGGCAGGGGTTTCGCAGAAGTT
>JBBEEB010000118.1:0-46323 GCA_040880995.1 Halofilum sp. (in: g-proteobacteria) | reverse complement strand
GATGTGCAATCGGTTCAAGGCCGGATGTGCGCGGCCTTGCAGCGCCGCCAACCGGATGGCGAGGTCTTCCAGTCGCCCGAGCGAACCCGGCGGCTTGGTCAATTGCTGCTGACGTTTCTCGGCGGCCGCGCGCGCAGTCTCGTCCGGCGCCGCAATCGGCTGCTGCCACCAGGGAGGGGTCACCGCGTCTCCTTCGTGTACGGCTGGGGAAAGCCCGGCAGGCTGGGCGATTCTACGCGGACGGGGTCTTGAGCGTCAGGGGCTGGCCGGCGACGACGTAGGTGACCTGCTCGCAGGCCGCGGCAGCGGCCTGGTTGAGGCGGCCAGCGGCGTCGCGGAAACGCCGCGCCATGGCGTTGTCGGGCACGATGCCCTGCCCGACCTCGTTACTCACCAGCACCAGCTCTCCGGACGCATCCTTGAGCGCGGCGAGCAGCGTCGCCTGGTCGGCGGCGATGTCCGCACCCGCGCCCAGCCGGTTGGAGAGCCATAGTGTCAGGCAGTCTACGATCACCAGGCGGCCCGGCGCCGCGGCCTCGAGCAGCGCCGCGGACAGCGCTTGCGGCGCTTCGACGGTGCGCCAGCCATCCGGCCGGCGCGCGCGATGGGCCTCGATGCGCGCGGCCATCTCGTCATCGGCCGCCTCGGCAGTGGCGATGTAAACCACCTCGCCGGGCGCGGCCTCGGCGCGAGCCTCGGCCAGTGCGCTCTTGCCCGAACGTGCGCCCCCGAGGATCAGCTCACGCACAGCATATGCCCCGCCGCGCAAGGCTTGTGGCGAGCGATCATCAGCCGACCATGCCTTCGAACGGCTGCACGTCCACCCAATCGCCCCGTTCGACACCCTCTCGCTCGGCGGTGAGTACAGCGAAGCAGTTGGCGCGCGCCATCGAGGTCAGCCGCCCGGACCCCTGCGGGCCGGCCGGCGCAACCTCGGGCAGACCGTCCGTGCCCCGGCTCAAGACGGCCCGTTGGAACTCCGTCCGCCCGGGTTTGTTGCCGAAGCGACCGGTGCTGCGCGCGCGTAGCGCAACCGGGGACCGGTACGGGGCACCGGCGAGGAAGCGCAGCGCCGGCTGCACCAGCTGGTAGAACGTGACCATCGCCGAGACCGGGTTGCCGGGCAATCCGAAGAAGGCCGCCGCGCCGAGATGGCCGAAGGTCAACGGCCGGCCCGGCTTGATCGCAACCTGCCAGAAGCCGACCTCCGCCTGCTCCCGCAGCACCGCGCCGATATGGTCGGCTTCGCCGACCGAGACGCCACCGGTGGTGATGACGACGTCGTTCTCCGCCGCGGCCGAGGCCAACGACGCCTCGACTGCGGAACGGTCGTCCGGCAGATGCCCGCGGTCATCGATCTCCATGCCCAGCCGGGTGAGCATGCCCCAGACGGTGTAGCGATTGCTGTCATAGAGCGTACCCGGGCGCAGCGGCTGTCCGGGCTCCAGCAACTCGTCGCCCGTGGCGAACAACGCCACGCGCGGTCGCCGGATCACCTTGACCGCGGTCAGGCCTAGGGACGCGAGTACGCCCAACTCGGCCGGGTGTACCCAGGTGCCCGCATCGAGCGCATGGGCGCCAGGCTCCAGATCCTCGCCGGCGAAACGGACGTTATCGCCCGCGCGCGCGCCACGAATGCGGACCTGCTCGTCCTCGAGCTCGGTGCGCTCCTGCATCACCACGCTGTCGGCGCCGACGGGAATCGGCGCGCCGGTCATGATCCGGACACACTCGCCGCGCCCAACCTCGCGGTCAAATGGGTGTCCCGCCCAGGCCGTGCCGAGCACGCGCAGGAAGGCTGCACCGTCTGCATTGAGGTCCTCGCCTCGAAAGGCGTAGCCATCCATCGCGGAGTTGGTGTCCGGTGGGATCCTCACCGGCGAGGCGATGTCCTCGGCGAGCACGCGCCCGAGCGCCGCGCGCAGATTGACCAGTTCGACCGACTGCACCGGCCGCACGGTGGCCGCAATGCGCTCGTGCGCCTCGTCGATGCTCAGGGCGGGGCTGCCGTGACCGCAGGATGGCTGCTGCGCTTCGGGCTCACTCGTCATTCGGGGACATCTCCCGCGGCGAGGCGGGCGGCCACCTCGTCGCGCTCCTCGGGCGTGTTGATGTTGCGAAAGGCGCCGGCTACGCCCGCGGCGACATCGCTGAAGTCTGCATTGGCCACTCGGTGCCCCGCGAACCAGGCGTCGATCTTGCGCCCACCATCGGCGAGCCACGCCCGCAGATCCTCGGCCAGCGCAGTGCGCGCCAGCATGAACACAGGTTGCTGGCGCTCCCCGTCATGGGCCACGGCCAACTCAGCGCCCACACCCTCGAGCGCGGCGCGCAGGCGCGCGACCAGATCGCGCGGCACGAACGGCGAATCGCAGGGCGCGGTCACCACCAGCGGCGTACGCGCCGACTGCATACCCGCCAGCAACCCTGCGAGCGGCCCCGGGTAATCGGCAATCGAGTCGGGCACCACCTCGGCACCGAGCGCGGCATATTCCTCCGCGTGACGATTGGCATTGATCAACACCGTATCGACCTGCGGCCGCAAGCGCTCCAGCGCATAGGCGGCGAGCGGTCGGTCCGCGAGTTCGATCAGACCCTTGTCGATGCCGCCCATGCGCCGTGCCCGTCCGCCGGCGAGCAAGATGCCGGTGACCGCTTCCATGTTTTGTGCCTGCGCGTCGCTCATTGCACTTGCCTTGTGGCGCCTCAGTCCTCGATCGCGAGGCCTGAGGTCTCCTTGATCTCTTCCATGACCACGTACGTATGGGTCTCGCGCACGCCCGGCGCGGCAGTCAGGCCCTCGCCGAGGAAGGCGCGATACGCCTGCATGTCGGCCACGCGTACCTTGAGCAGGTAGTCAAAACCACCTGCCACCATGTGACACTCCTGCACCTCGGGCCGTGCCGCGATAGCCTCCTTGAAGCGCTCGAACACGTCGGGCGTGGTGCGGTCGAGCGTCACCTCGACGTAGAGCAGCATGCCGACGCCCATGCGATGGGGATCGAGCACGGCCACGTATTGGTCGATGAAGCCTGCCTGCTCGAGCCGCCGCACCCGCTCCAGGCAGGGCGTGGCGCTCAGATTGACCCGCCGGGCCAGCTCGACGTTGGAGATGCGGCCGTCCTGCTGGAGCTCGCGCAGAATCCGCTTGTCCGTCCGGTCCAGGCGATGGTCCGTTACCTTACGGGTGGCCCGTTTTGACATTCATCGCTCGCATCGGCCATCGAAAAGCAGGACTCTATACTGCTTACGACGCTACAAAAGCACAACGTGCTCGCTTGCTCGTCCGAACCCTGCGTTCGGGCGGGCCTGTGCCGAGCCCCGCGGCATTGCGCGTTCATAAAATGGAGACCGCACTTCCGGCGAACACGCGCCGTGCGGCTGTCTCGGCCAAGACCCGCTGAGTGAGACTTTACTAGGGTTCGGGTTAGTGTTTCGCATTGCATTTTCCCGAACCGGACTCGAGGTCCGCAAATCATGATCTTCGCCACCGCGCCCACACCCCCCGAAGGACTGCGCTGCCGGATCGCCGAGCACTACCACCGCGCCGAGCAGGACTGTGTCGAGGCCCTGCTGCCTCAGGCCGAACTCGCTCACGCGCAGCGCCGCCGTGTCGAGAACCGGGCACGCGCGCTGGTTGAGGCCGTGCGCGCCGGACGCATCGGCAAAGGCGGCGTCGACGCCTTCATGCTCGAGTACGAACTCTCCAGCGAGGAAGGCGTCGTGCTGATGTGCCTGGCCGAAGCGCTGCTACGCATCCCCGATCATGAAACCGCGGACCGCTTCATCCGCGACAAGCTCGCCGACGGCGCCTGGGAGGAGCACTTGGGCCATTCTTCCTCCCTGTTCGTCAACGCCTCCACCTGGGGGCTGATGCTGACCGGCCGCGTCGTGCGCTACGGCGCCGGCCAGGAGCGCGGCTTGCGCGCGATCCTGCAGCGGCTGATCGCGCGCGGCGGAGAACCCTTCATTCGCCAGGCGGTGCGCCAGGCGATGAACATCATGGGGCGGCAGTTCGTGCTCGGGCGCGACATCGACGAGGCGCTGCGTAACGCCCGGCCCAAGCTGCGCCAGGGCTACCGCTACTCCTATGACATGTTGGGCGAAGGCGCGCGCACCGAGGCCGACGCCCAGCGCTACTTCGACTCGTACGCCACGGCCATCGACACGCTCGGCCGGCACGAGGCCGAGGACATCGTCCGTGCCTCCGGCATCTCGGTGAAGCTGACCGCGCTGCATCCGCGCTTCGAATTCGCCCAGCGCGATCGCATCGCCGCGGAGCTGGTGCCGCGCGTGCGCGCGCTGGCCGAGCGCGCCAAGCGCCAGTGCATCGCCCTGACCATCGATGCCGAGGAAGCCGCCCGCCTCGAACCCACGCTCGACGTGTTCGAAGCCTTGGTGAGCGACATCAGGCTCGCTGATTGGGACGGACTCGGGCTGGCGGTGCAGGCCTACCAGAAACGCGCGGGGCCCGTGCTGGACTGGCTGATCGACCTGGCCCAGCGCACCGGGCGGCGCATCCCGGTGCGGCTGGTGAAGGGCGCCTACTGGGACAGCGAGATCAAGCACGCGCAGGTGCTCGGACTCGACGACTATCCGGTATTCACGCGCAAGTCGAACACGGACGTGTCCTATCTCGCCTGCGCGCGCAAGCTGCTGGCGCACCGCGACGTGATCTATCCGCAGTTTGCCACGCATAATGCGCATACGGTGGCGGCGGTATGCGAACTCGCGGGCGACCGCGACGGCTTCGAGTTCCAGCGCCTGCACGGCATGGGCGAGGCCCTGCACGAACAGGTCATCGATTCCGCCGGGCTCGGAGTCCCCGTGCGCATCTACGCACCGGTCGGCAGCCACGAGGATCTGCTGCCCTATCTCGTGCGCCGGTTGCTGGAGAACGGTGCCAATAGCTCGTTCGTCAATCGGCTGGTGGATGATCGGGCGCCGATCGACGAGATCGTCGTCGATCCGGTGGAACGCGTGCGCGCGCGTAGCGACCAACGTCACCCGCGAATCCCGTTGCCGCACGACCTCTACGGTGACGAGCGGCGCAATTCGGCGGGCGTCGACCTATCCGATGTGCTGTCACTGTTACCGCTCGAGGCACAGATGGAGCGAGCCGCGGCGCGGGCTTGGCACTGCGCGCCCCTGATCGGTGGCGCGGCCATCGAAGGAGAGCCGAGCCCGGTCACCGACCCCGCCGACCCCGGGCGCCAGGTGGGCACGGTGACGGAGACGAGCGAGCCGCAATGCGATCGCGCCATGGCCATTGCCGCCGAGGCACAACCGCGCTGGGACGCGACTCCGCCTGCGGAGCGCGCGGCCTGCCTGGACCGCATGGCCGACGGACTCGAGCGCGCTCGCGGGCACTTCATGGCCCTGGCCGCGCGCGAGGCCGGTAAGGGCCTGGCCGACGGCATCGCCGAGGTTCGTGAGGCCGCCGACTTCTGCCGTTATTACGCTACTCGGGCGCGGGCCGAGTTCAGCGAGCCGCTCGAGCTACCCGGCCCCACGGGCGAGCGCAACCAGCTCGAACTACACGGCCGCGGCGTATTCGTCTGCATCAGTCCGTGGAATTTCCCGCTGGCCATCTTTACCGGCCAGGTCGCCGCGGCCCTCGTTGCCGGCAACTGCGTGATCGCCAAGCCGGCCGAGCAGACGCCTCTGATGGCCTTCGCCGCCATCCAGGCCTTTCATGAGGCCGGCATCCCCGAAGACGTGCTGCACTTGTTGCCGGGACGCGGCGAAACCGTGGGCGCGCGGTTGCTCAGCAGCCCCCATCTTTCCGGGGTTGCCTTTACCGGTGGGGTGGACACGGCGCATACGATCAATCGCCAGCTCGCCGAGCGCCTGGGCCCGATCGTTCCACTGATCGCCGAGACCGGCGGCCAGAACGCCATGCTCGTCGATTCCTCGGCACTGCCGGAACAGGTGGTCACCGACGTCATCGAATCGGCCTTCCGCAGCGCCGGACAGCGGTGTTCCGCCCTGCGGGTGCTCTTCCTCCAGACCGACCTTGCCGACCGCATTATCGAGATGCTGGCCGGCGCAATGGCCGAGCTGCGCGTCGGCGACCCGGCACGGCTCGAGACCGATGTCGGTCCGGTCATCGATACTGCGGCGCAGGCCATGCTCGAGGACCACGCGACACGCATGGAACGCGAGGGCCGAGTGATTGCGCATACGCCACTGGGCGAGACCGCCAACCACGGTAGTTTCTTCGCTCCGTGCGCATACGAGATCGAGCACCTGGATCAGATCGAGCGCGAGGTCTTCGGTCCCATCCTGCACGTGATCCGCTATCGCGCCGACACGCTCGACGACGTACTCGACCAGATCAATGCCACCGGCTACGGGCTGACCCTCGGCATTCACTCGCGCATCGAGGAGACGATCGCGCACATCCACAACCGACTACGGGTGGGCAATACCTACGTGAATCGCAACCAGGTGGGCTCGGTCGTCGGCGTGCAACCCTTCGGCGGCGAGGGCCTGTCAGGCACCGGTCCCAAGGCGGGCGGTCCGCATTACCTGCAGCGCTTCGCCACCGAACGCACACTGACGGTCAACACAACCGCACAAGGGGGCAATGCACAACTGCTGTCATTGGACGAGCTCGACATGGAGGAACGCACCCAGGCGCCGCAGCTGGGGCTGCTCTGATGGGCTCCCGGCGCCGACGCAAATGGGAACCCGCGAGCGGGCATCGTTGCCCGCTCTGCGGCACGGGGACTGCGCCTTTTCACGCCGAACGGCGGCGCGAGTATCGCCGCTGTCCGGCATGCGCATTGATCTGCGTACCCCCAGGCCTGCACCTCGATACCGCGGCCGAGAAGGCGCACTACGACCGGCACGACAACGATCCCGCCGATCCACGCTATCGCAGATTCCTGTCACGTGCCGCCGACGCGCTGATGGCGCGGATCGATCCGCCCGCCCGCGGCCTAGATTTTGGGTCCGGACCGGGACCGACGCTCTCCGTAATGCTCGAGGAAGCGGGATACACCGTAGCGCTGTATGACAAGGTCTACGCGCCCGACCCGGCGCCGTTCAACGCGAACTACGATTTCATCACCGCGACGGAGGTCTTCGAGCATCTCGACGCCCCGGCCGAGACGATCGAGCTGCTGCTGGACAGCCTGCGGCCGGGCGGCTGGCTGATCATCATGACCAAGCGAGCCGGCGATTACGAGGCATTCACCCGCTGGCATTACACCGGCGACCCCACCCACATCACCTTCTTCAGCGAAGAAACCTTCCGCTGGGTTGCACGGCGATGGAACTTGGGTCTCGAGATCGCAGGACCCGATGTAGTGGCGCTATGTAAGGTCGACCAAAAAGACCAACACAGATGAACACGGATGGACACAGATTAGAGCAACCTACGCCGTGAAATGGGTACTCTAATGTACGCCCTGTGGTCCCGAGCGAGCCTACTTACCTATCTGTGTGTATCTGTGTTCATCTGTGTAGAGATTCAGGCCCCTACGCGGCTCGGAATTCGAGGGCGACGCCGTTGTTGCAGTAGCGCAGGCCTGTGGGTTCGGGGCCGTCTTCGAATAAGTGGCCCTGGTGGCCGCCGCAGCGAGCGCAGTGATACTCCGTGCGCTCGTAGAACAGTACCCGATCGCTTTTTGTGCCAATGTGCTTGTCGATGACGTCGTAAAAGCTGGGCCATCCGGTACCACTGTCGTACTTCCATTGCGAGTGGAACAACAGCAGCCCGCAACCGGCGCAGTGATAGCCGCCCTGGCGTTCCTCGAAGTTGAGCGGACTGGCGTTGGGCCGTTCCGTGCCCTCCTCGCGTAGCACTCGATACGCGTGGGGCGAGAGGCGCTCGCGCCATTCGGCGTCGGTCAACCGAACGGGTTCGATGCCTGTGGGCTCCGCCGGGGCGTCGACGGCTGCCGCCTGGCCGCGACCGAACAGCGCCGCCCCCGCCAAACCGGCCAGACCGAGCAGGAAAGGACGTCGCATCATCGTCGTTCTCCGGTATGCGATACGCATAGACTTAGCTTAGTCTGAGCCCTCGCCGCCGGGTTCCGCTATACGCATTTCCCGCAAGTAGTCGGCCAGGACACGGGCGTGATTGCAGGCCGGATCGCGCGCGGCGTAGAGCAGCGTCACCGCGCTGCCGGAAACGAGGTCGGCCAATTCCTGCATCGCCGTGGACTTCTGATCGAGTTCCGCACGGTACAGCTCGGCGAACTCGGCGAAACGCGCGGGGTCATGGCCGAACCACCGACGCAACTCGCTGCTTGGGGCGACGTCGCGCAGCCAACGGTCGACCGCGGCGTCGGCCTTGCGCACGCCCCGCGGCCATAAGCGATCGACGAGCACACGTGTGCCGTCCTCGTCCGCGGCCGGATCATATATACGCTTGGTCCGGATCGACATGGCGCTCAGTTGACCTGCGGTCGCCCGATAGGTGTCAGGGCACGATGCGATAACACGGCTGGTACTCGGTACCGGGCAATTTCATCCGGTGCTGCTTGGCGAAGGAGGTGAGCAACGCATCGAGCAGGCGCATGATCTCGGGATCGCCATGAATCTCGAACAGCCCCCGCTCCTGGATCGCCGCGATGCCCTCCTCCTTGACGTTACCCGCGACGATGCCGGAGAAGGCACGGCGTAGATTCGCCGCGAGACGGTGCATCGGCAGATCGCCATTGAGTTCCAGCGAGGCCATGTTCTCGTGCGTCGGGCTGAACGGCTCCTGAAAGTCGCGCTCGATGTGCAACAGCCAATTGAAATAATAGGCGTCCTGGCGCGACCTCCGCCACTGGCGCACCTCCTCCAGGCCTTCATGGAGCTCCGCGGCCACTGCCTGCGCATCGCCGATGATCACGCGATAACGCTGCCGCGCCTCATAACCGAGCGTTGCGCCGATGAAGTCGTCGATCTGTTTGAAGTACTCGGCGCTCTCTGGGGGCCCGGTGAATACCAGCGGGAAGGGCATGTCCCGGTTATTCGGGTGCAGCAGAATTCCCAGCAGATACAGGATTTCCTCGGCGGTGCCCACGCCCCCTGGGAACACGACGATACCGTGTCCCAGCCGGACGAAGGCCTCCAGGCGCTTCTCGATGTCCGGCATGATCACCAGATCGTTGACGATCGCATTTGGGGCCTCGGCCGCGATGATGCCCGGCTCGGTCACGCCCACGTAGCGCCCGTCGGGGATGCGCTGCTTGGCGTGAGCAATGGTCGCCCCCTTCATGGGGCCCTTCATCGCACCGGGTCCGCAGCCGGTGCAGATATTCAGCGCGCGCAGCCCAAGGTGATAGCCCACGTCCTTGGTGTAGTCATACTCATCGCGGCTGATCGAGTGCCCGCCCCAGCACACCACCAGGTCGGGATAGCGCTGAGGCTGGAGCACGTGCGCATTACGCAGCACATGGAATACGGCATTGGTCACGCCGCGTGGCTCGTTCAGATCGAAGCGTCCCGGCGCCTCAATCTCCGTGGCGACGTAGACGATATCGCGTAACACGGCGAACAGGTGTTCCTTGATTCCGCGAATCATCTCGCCATCGACGAATGCCTCCGGCGGCGCATTAGTCAGTTCGAGCTTGATCCCTCGTTCTCGCTGCAGCACGCGAATGTCGAACCCCGCGGCCGATTCCATGAGCTTCTTGGTGTCGTCGGTCTCGCCGGACTTGAGCACCGCGAAGGCACAACGCCATAGGAGGTCGTACATGCGCCGATGACTGGCGTCGCGGAGACGATTGACCTCGTCCTGCGACAACAGCTCCAAGCGGCCATCGGGTGAGATTTGGGCGTCGATTCCGCGCGAGATTGGGGTAGCGGCTTGCTGCATGATGCGTCTACGCGTTGAGGGTGTTGCCAGCGTAGCACAGGGTGCGTACTTGTCTCGGAGGCTTCGATTGCCAAAGGCGTAAAAAAACCCGCCCCCATCAGCGGGGGCGGGTTGATTCGAGCCTAGGCCGTCTCGGGTCGAAGCCGGTGACTCCGACCGAGAGTTCCTAGTAAAGCTCGGCGGTGACTTCCTCGCCCAGGCCCACGCGCACGGCGCAGTACTTGAACTCGGGGATCTTGCCGAACGGGTCGATCGCCGCGTTCGTCAGCAGATTCGCCGCCGCCTCGTGGTAGGCGAAGGGGATGTACACCTCACCGCGCTGCATGCCGTCGTCACCGCGGGCGAAGGCGTTGATCTCGCCGCGCCGCGAAGTGATGCGGATGGGATCGCCTTGCGTCACGCCCATGTCGTGCATGTCGAGCGGATGCATGCTCACGACCGGTACCGGCTCGAGGGCATTGAGCACGCTCGCGCGCCGGGTCATCGATCCGGTGTGCCAGTGCTCGAGCTGGCGGCCGGTGATCAGGACGTACGGATACTCCGTATCCGGCGTCTCGTCGGCGCTGATGAGGTGCGCAGGCACGAACAGCGCGCGGCCCCGCGGGAAGCTGTCGATGAAGGTGACACCCTGGCCCGGATCCTCCAGCGAGTCGCAGGGATACGTGACCGAATCCTCGCGTTCCAGACGCTCCCAGGTGATGCCGGTGATCGACGGCATCGTCTGACGCATCTCCTCGTACACCTCGGAGACGTGACCGTAGTTCCAGTCAAGACCAATACGCTGGGCGAGTTCCTGGATCAGTTCCCAGTCCTGACGCACCCCGTCCGGCATGTCCAGGGCCTGGCGGCCGAGCTGCACGCGCCGATCGGTATTGCTGAACGTACCGGTTTTCTCCGGGAATCCAGAGGCCGGCAACACCACGTCGGCAAACGCCGCTGTCTCGGTCAGGAACAGATCCTGGACGACCAGGTGATCCAGCATCGCGAGCGATTCACGCGCGTGGTTCAGGTTGGGATCGGACATCGCCGGGTTCTCACCCATGACGTACATCCCGTGGAGCTTGTCCGCGTGGATCGCGTCCATGATCTCGGTAACGGTCAGGCCCGGGTTCGGATCGAGGCTGTCGACGCCCCAGAACTCCTCGTACCACTTGCGCACGTTCTCGTCGGCGACCGATTTGTAATCCGGATAGACCATCGGGATCAGACCGGCGTCGGAGGCGCCCTGGACGTTGTTCTGCCCACGCAACGGATGCAGACCGACGCCCGGCTTGCCGATGTTGCCGGTCATCAAGGACAGCGCGATCAGGCAGCGGGAGTTGTCCGTACCGTGGATATGCTGGGAGATGCCCATGCCCCAGAAGATGATCGACTTGGATGTCGCGTACAGTCGGGCGACCTCGCGGATCGTCTTGGCATCGATGCCGACGACCTCTGCCATCTCTTCAGGGCTATAGCCGTTCATCACCACGGCCTTGAGCTCCTCGAAGCCCTCGGTGCGCTCGGCGATGAATTGGTCGTCGGTCAGCCCTTCCTCGATGATCGTGTAGATCAACGCGTTGAGTAGCGCGACGTCAGTATCGGCCTTGAACTGCAACGGATAATCGGCAAAGCGCGCCATATCGACACGCCGCGGGTCGGCCACGATCAGCTTCTTGCCGTCCTCGACAGCGTTCTTCATGAACGATGACGCGACCGGGTGATTTACCGTGGGATTCGCACCGATCAGGAATATGACATCGCAATCCTCGACGTCGCGCACCTGGTTGGAGACGCCGCCGGAACCGATGCCCTCCATCAGAGCCGCCACCGACGAGGCGTGGCAAAGCCGCGTGCAATGGTCGACATTGTTGGTCCGGAAGCCGGTACGCACCAGCTTCTGGAACAGGTAGGCCTCCTCGTTGGAACCCTTGGCCGAACCGAAGCCGGCCAATGCCTGACCACCCTTCTCATCGCGGATGCGCTTGAGGCCTTCGGCGGCCTTTTCGAGCGCCTCTTCCCAGGTCGCCTCACGGAAGATCTCTTCCGGCTTGCCCGGATCGAAGTCGTTCGGCAGCCCCTTGGCCACGCCCTCCTTGCGGATCAGCGGCTTGGTCAGGCGGTTCGGGTGCGCGACGTAGTCGAAGCCATAGCGGCCCTTGACGCACAGGCGCTCATGGTTCGACGGGCCATCGCGACCCTCGACGCGCAGGATCGCATTGTCCTTGATCTTGTAGGACAACTGGCAGCCGACGCCGCAGTAGGGGCAGACCGAGTCCACTTCCTTCTCGGGCTCAACGAGATCGACCCCGTTCGCGTTCGACAACGCGCCGGTGGGACAGGCTTGCACACATTCGCCGCAACCGACGCAGGAGGACTCGCCCATCGGATCCTTCAGGTCGAACACGATCTCGGCCTGGTCGCCGCGGAAGGCGAAGCCGATGACGTCGTTGACCTGTTCCTCACGGCAGGCCCGCACGCAACGGGTGCACTGAATGCAGGCGTCGAGGTTGACCGCCATCGCGGGGTGCGAGATGTCCTGCTTCGGCTGCTCGCGCGCGGCGAAGCGCGGCTTGCCGATATCCAACAGCTTCACAAAGTGCGTGAGCTCGTTGTCGTTGACGTACTCACGCTCGGGCATGTCGGATTCGAGCAGTTCGAGCACCATCTTCTGCGAGCGACGGGCGCGGTCGCTCGACGAGTGGATCACCATGCCGTCCTTGACCGTGCGCCAGCACGACGGAGCGAGGATGCGCTCGCCCTCGACCTCGACCATGCAGGAACGACAATTGCCCACCGGACGCTGATTCTCGGTGTAGCAGAGCCGGGGAATGGTCTCGCCGAGGCCATGGCGCTCCGCCGCCTGGAGAATCGTTTCGCCCTCGTAGGCTTTTACTTCTTGGCCGTCGAGGGTGATCGTCACCGTCTCGAACAGCACTTCGGGATTCGCAGCCATTAGGACAGCTCCTCGGGAAAATATTTGATCGCACAGCGCAGCGGGTTGGGCGCTGCCTGGCCGAGGCCGCAGATCGAGGCGTCGACCATGCATTCGGACAGCTCTTCGAGCAGGTCCGTATCCCACTTCTGCTGCTCCATCAAGTGTGCTGCCTTGGCCGTGCCGACCCGGCAGGGCGTGCACTGACCGCAGGACTCGTGATGGAAGAAGCGCATCGTGTTCAGCGCAGCCTGCTTGGCGCTGTCGTGATTCGACAGCACCATCACCGCGGCCGCACCGATGAACGAATTGGGCTCGGCCTCTTGCAGCGTATCGAAGTCGAGCGGCACATCGGCCTTGGAGGCCGGCAGCAATCCACCCGAGGCGCCACCGGGGAAATACGCGTAAAGTTCGTGGCCGTCGAGCATCCCGCCGCAATATTCGTCGATCAACTCCCGCAGCGTGATGCCGGCATCGGCGAGGTGCACGCCGGGCTTTTTGACGCGACCGCTGACGGAGAAGGAACGGAAGCCGGTGCGGCCGTTGCGGCCGAACGAGCCGAACCACTCGGGACCGCGCTGGATGACATCGCGGATCCAGTACATGGTCTCGAGGTTCTGCTCCAGCGTGGGCCGGCCGAACAGGCCAACATTCGCCACCAGCGGCGGGCGCAGCCGCGGCATGCCGCGCTTGCCCTCGATCGACTCGATCATGGCCGACTCTTCGCCGCAGATGTAGGCCCCGGCGCCGCGGCGGATGTGGATCCGCGGCAGCTTGCACGGCGGGTTGGCGACGAGATCGGCAACCGCCTTATGCAGAATCTGCTCGCACATCGCGTACTCGTCGCGCAGATAAAGATAGACGTCGGGCGCGTTGACGGCCCAGGCGCCGATTAGCGTGCCTTCCAGGAACCGATGCGGATCACGCTCGAGGAAGTAGCGGTCCTTGAACGTGCCCGGCTCGCCCTCGTCGATATTGATGGCGACATAGCGCGGCTCAGGCTCCATGCGCAGGAAGCGCCACTTCTTGCCGGCCGGAAAGCCTGCGCCGCCGAGACCGCGCAGGTTGGCGTTCTCGAGCGTGGCGACGATGTCATCGACGTCGCGCTTGCCCTCGACGCATTCGGTCAGCAACTCGTAGCCGCCATCGGCGCGATAGGTCTCGAAGTCGACCGTCTCGTTCGGCAACTGCGGCATGCGCGCGTCGGCGTCGACCGTGGACTTGACGCTATCGAAGCTTGCATTGTCGACCTGATTGCGGCCTACGATGGCCACGGGCGCCTTGTCGCAACGGCCGACGCAGGGCACGCGCTGGACGCGGACACCGCTACCCAGGCCCTTCTCCAGGGCGCTGACCAGTTCGTCGCAACCACACATCTCGCAGACCACCGAGTCGCAGACACGCACAGTCAGCGCCGGCGGCGCGTCCTCGCCCTCTTTGACCACATCGAAATGGTGGTAGAAGGTCGCGACCTCATAGACCTCGGTCGGCGCGAGCTTCATCTCGCGGGCCAGCGCCACCATGCGATCGGCCGAGATATGGCCATAGCGGTCCTGGATCTTGTGCAGATGCTCGATCAAAAGGTCACTGTCGCGCGGGGCATCGCCCAGCAGTTCCTGCACCTCGACCAGCGCCTGCGGGTCAACCGACCGTCCCTTGGGCCGCGCACGCTTGCGCAGCGGCTTTTCGATCGGCTCGACGTTGTCGCCGCCGCTCACGTTGGTCGGGCTCGTCTGGCTTTCGGCCATCGGGAATAATCTCCTCACCTTGCATTCGGCCAGGCGCAACGAATCGCTGGGCCGCGCTTCCGCTTGCCCAATCCGCCGCCTGTAACCCCGCTATCATAGCGCCAAACGGGGGGTCCACGAAAGTCTGGGCAGCTTGAGCTTTCACAGGCCCGTGTGTATCGTGCGCCAGCCCCAATGCCTGTGCTCGGCCATGATCTCCGTTCATAACATCGTCAAGCAATTCGGGGGCTTGCGGGCCGTCGATGGCTGCAGCTTCGATGTCCCGGCCGGCTCGATCACTGGCCTGATCGGCCCCAATGGCGCCGGCAAATCGACCTTGTTCGCCATCGCCGCCGGCTTCCTGCGCCCCGACGAGGGCCGCGTGACCCTGGCCGGCGAGGACATTACCCACCTGCCGCCGCACCGGCGCTTCCACAAGGGCCTGGTCCGCACCTTCCAGGTGCCGCACGAGTTCTCGCAGATGACCGTGCTGGAGAACCTGATGCTGGTGCCGGCGGAGCAGTCGGGCGAGCAGGTCTGGAATGTACTCCTGCGCTACCGCCGGGTCCGGGTCCGCGAACGCGCCGTGCGCGAACGCGCCGAGGACGTGCTCGAATTCCTGCAGCTGACGCACGTGCGCGACGAACTCGCCGGCAACCTGTCCGGCGGTCAGAAGAAGCTGCTCGAGCTGGGCCGGACCATGATGACGGACGCCCGCGTGGTGCTTCTCGACGAACCCGGGGCAGGTGTGAATCGCACGCTGCTGGCGCGCCTGGCCGACGACATCCAGCGCTTGCACCGCGAGCGCGGATACACCTTCTGCATCATCGAGCACGATATGGATCTAATCGCGCGCCTGTGCGACCCGGTCGTGGTCATGGCCGAGGGGCGCGTGCTCACACAGGGCACGATGGACGAGGTCCGACAGAACGAAAGCGTGCGCGAGGCGTACCTGGGCGGCACGCCGGAGAACGCGGCGTGAGCCTGCTCGAGGCCCGCGAGCTCTACGGCGGCTACGGCGGGGCCGACATCCTGCACGGGGTCTCGCTCGGAGTGGATCCGGGCGAGATCGCGGTCATCGTCGGACCCAATGGCGCCGGCAAGTCGACCGCCATGAAGGCGCTGTTTGGCCTACTGCAGATCCGCCAGGGCGAGGTCCACTTCGACGGCGAGAACATCACGAATTGGGCGCCCGACCGCATCGTTACACGCGGCCTTTGCTACGTGCCCCAGGAAGCGAACGTCTTCCCGTCGCTGACGGTGCACGAGAACCTCGAGATGGGTGCGTTCGTCCGAAACGATGACTATGCCGACCAGATCGCGCGCATCTACGACCTGTTCCCACCCATCAAGGAGAAGCGCCGCCAGAGCGCCGGCACGCTCTCCGGCGGCCAGCGCCAGATGGTCGCCATCGGCCGGGCGCTGATGCTCGAGCCGCGCGTGCTGATGCTCGACGAGCCCACGGCCGGCCTGTCGCCGCGGTTCGTCGAACTGATCTTCGAGCGCATCCGGTCAATCAACGAGCAGGGCGTCGGCATCCTGATGGTGGAGCAGAACGCCAAACAGGCGCTCTCCTTCGCCCATCGCGGCTACGTACTCGTGCTCGGCAGCAACCGCCACGAGGACACCGGCCCGAACCTGATCGACGACCCCGACGTCGCCGAGATGTTCCTGGGGGGCTGACGCGAGCATGCTCGAGATCGCCCAGCTACTGATCTACGGCCTGGTGCTCGGCAGCATCATCGCCCTCGGGGCCATCGGCGTCTCGCTGATCTTCGGCATCCTGCGCTTCGCACATTTCGCCCATGGCGACCTGATGACCCTGGGCGCCTACTTCGCGCTCGCCGGCATCGCCGGCATGGGCCTGCCGCAGCTCGCCGCATTCGCCTTGGCGCTGATCGCCACCGCCGCCGTTTCCGTCGGGATCGACCGGGCGCTGTACGCCCGGCTACGGCGCAGCCAGCCCATCATCCTGCTGATCAGCTCGGTGGGCGTGGCCCTCATGGTGCGCTCGGTGATCCAGATGGTCTGGGGCCCGGACAACCAGATCTACAGCAGCGGAATTCAGATGCCATGGATTGTTGGCGGTCTGCGCATCAAGCCGCAATGGCTGCTGATCGTCGGCGGCGCGGCCGCGCTGATGGTCCTGCTACACGCCTTCCTGCAGCACACGCGCCTGGGCAAGGCCATGCGCGCCATGGCCGATAATCCCGATCTGGCGCGCGTCTCAGGCATCAACACCGAGCGCGTGGTCATTTGGACCTGGCTGATCGCCGGCGTGCTGGCCGCCGCCGCGGGCTTTTTCATCGGGCTCGACACCCGGCTGAACCCGATCATGGGCTGGAAGCTGCTGCTCCCGATCTTCGCCGCCGCCATCCTCGGCGGCATCGGGCGGCCCTACGGCGCCATCGCCGGCGCACTGGTGATCGGCATCGCCCAGGAAATGTCGACCCTCGTGATCGAGCCAGCCTACAAGCCCGCGGTCGCCTTCGCGATCATGATCGCGATGCTGGTCTGGCGCCCCACGGGCCTGTTCGGCAACCGCACGGGATAGAGGGCGCGGAATGGATCTACTCGGGCTGTTCGGCTACCTGACCTTCTTCCTGTCGATGGCGGCGATTTACGCCGTACTCGCGCTCGGGCTGAATCTGCAGTGGGGCTACACCGGCCAGCTCAACATCGGTGTCGCCGCCTTCTTCGCCGTGGGCGCCTACACCGCGGCGATCGCCACCACGGCGCCGAGCGCCAATCACCTCGGCGGCTTCGCCCTGCCCTTCGTCGCCGGCCTCGTCCTGGCCATGCTGATCGCCGGCATACTGGCTCTGGTCGTCGGCCTGATTACCTTGCGCCTGCGTACCGACTATCTGGCGATCGCCACCATCGGGATCGCCGAGATCGTGCGCCTGGTCCTCAAGAACGAGGCCTGGCTCACCAACGGCGTGCGCGGCATCCCGTCGATCCCGCGACCATTCGCCGGCGGCAGCGGCATCGCCGACAATATTGCCTATCTGGGCGTCATCGTGGCGATCACCGCGCTGGTGTACCTGGGCATGCAGCGCCTGTTCGCCTCTCCCTGGTCACGCGTTTTGCGCGGTATTCGGACCAACGAAGATGCGGTGACCGCCGCGGGCAAGAACGTACTGCGCTTCCGCGTCGAGGCCTTCGTCATCGGCTCGATGATCATGGGGCTAGGCGGCGCGCTGTACGCCCACTTCTCCGGCTTCATCAGCCCGGGGGCGTTCGACCCCATGTTCGCCACCTTCGTGGTCTGGGTGATGCTCATCGCGGGAGGCAGCGGCAACAACCGCGGTGCCATCCTCGGGGCTCTGGTCATCTGGGCCGTGTGGACCTTGAGCGAGACACTCGCCGGCGCCCTGCCCGGTGATCTCGGCAGCCGGGCCCCCGCGCTACGCATCTTTCTGATCGGACTGCTGCTCGAGATCATCCTGGTCACCCGCCCGCAGGGCATCCTGCCCGAACGGCCGCCGCGCGCCATTGATCGCTCAGCCGATGAGCAGCGCTAGCGCTCCGCGTCGCCGGAGCCGAGGGTGAGCGCGGCCAATACGGCTGAAGCTCCAGCGCCCGACGCCACCACCCTGGCACTCGAAGGCCTCAGCTGTGTGCGCGACGACCGGGCCCTGTTCGCCGACCTCTCAGTTGAGCTCGCCGCCGGCGAGGTCCTGCAGGTCGAGGGCGCGAACGGCAGCGGCAAGACGACGCTGCTGCGCGCACTCTGCGGCCTGGTCCCGTTGGAGACGGGCTGCATCCGCTGGCAAGGGCGCGAGATCGACGAGGCCGGCAGCGACTACTTCGCCGCACTGACCTATGTCGGCCATGCCGCGGGCGTCAAACGCGAACTCACGCCTAAAGAGAACCTGGCCGTGATGGGCGCACTGAGCGCGAGCGAGCAAGGTGCCGATGTCGGGGCGGCGCTCGCGCGGCTGGGTCTGGCCCGGCTGGCGGACACACCCTTGCGCCGACTCTCGGCCGGCCAGTGCCGCCGTGTGGCCCTGGCGGGACTGCTGACCGCGCCGACGGCATTGTGGATCCTCGACGAGCCCTTCACTGCGCTCGACGCGGAAGGCCGCGAGTTGGTCGAGCAACTCGTCGGGGAGCATTGCGCGAGCGGCGGGATGGCCGTGCTCTCGACCCACCACCGGATTGAGCTGGCGGCCCCGGTGCGCCACTTGAGGCTCGGCGCGTGACCACCATCCGCGGCACGGCGCACGCATTCACGGCGATCCTCGCGCGCGACCTGCGTCTGAGCGTCCGCCGCCGGGGCGAATTGGCGCAGCCCCTGGTGCTGTTCGCCGCCGTGGCGACCCTGTTCCCGCTCGGCCTCGGGCCCGAGCGCGAGCTACTCGAGCGTATTGCCCCAGGGATTATCTGGGTCGCCGCGCTGCTGGCCGCGCTACTGCCGATGGAACGCATGTTCCGCGACGATTACGACGACGGGACGCTGGAGCAGCTTCTACTCTCGCCACACCCGGCCGCGCTGCTCGCACTGGCGAAGGTGGTCGCCCAGTGGCTGGCCACGGGACTGCCGATCATTCTCTTCGCCCCGGTGATCGCGCTCGTACTGCAATTACCGCTCGAAGCCTTGCCGGCATTGCTCGCAACGCTCGCGCTCGGCACCCCGATCCTGTCGCTGGTCGGCGCAATCGGCGCCGCGCTGACGGTCGGCCTACGGGCCGGCGGACCGCTGTTGGCGCTGCTGTTGCTGCCACTGTATATCCCGGTCCTTATCTTCGCGGCCGGCACCGTCGATGCCGCGGCCGCGGGCCTACCCACGGCTGCACCCCTGTCGCTGCTGGCGGCCATGCTCGTGCTCGCGCTCACGCTGGCGCCGGCGGCGGTTGCCGCTGCGCTGCGCATTACCGCCGCGTAACGTACTCGGTGGACTCTCGATTGGTGCCCCCGGAGGGTGTAACATCGGCTGGCTGTGAGAACGTCCGGAAAGCGTCGCAGTTAATCCCCGTTCGTCGGCCCAATCGCCGGCCCGAGTGCCCGAGCGCCGCAACCCCATCAACTCGATCGTCGCCCCGCGACCGGAGCCGCTGAGCGTGTTCGCCTGGTTCCACAATCTGGGTTCGCCGAGGAACTTCTACCGCATCGCGCGGCGGCTGACGCCGTGGCTCGGCGGTACCACGGCGCTACTGCTCGCGCTGGGCTGTGTCTGGGGCCTGGCGTATGCGCCGCCGGACTACCAACAAGGCGACAGCTACCGCATCATCTTCGTGCACGTACCCGCAGCCTGGATGTCGATGTTCGTCTGGGTGTTCATGGCCGTTGCGGGCCTGATCACGCTGGTGTGGCGCATGAAGATCGCCGGCGCCCTGATGCGCGCCGCAGCACCGCTCGGTGCCAGCTTCACGTTCCTCGCGCTCGTCAGCGGCTCGCTCTGGGGCAAGCCCATGTGGGGCACGTTCTGGGTATGGGACGCGCGCCTGACCTCGGAGCTGGTCCTGCTGTTTCTGTACCTCGGATTCATGGCGCTGCAGTCGGCCATCGAGGAACGCGGCAGTGCCCACCGGGCCGGCGCCGTACTGGCGCTGGTCGGCCTGGTGAACATCCCGATCATCCATTACTCGGTCGAGTGGTGGAACACGCTGCACCAGGGGCCGACGGTGACCCAATTCGACGCGCCGTCGATCAGCCTGAGCATGCTGCTACCGCTGCTGATCATGGCCATCGCCTTCATGACCTACTTCGCCATGGCGGTGCTCAAGCGGGCCCGCTGCGAGATCCTCGAGGCCGAGGCGCGTAGCGCCTGGGTCCGGCAGCTGGGGGCGACCGCGCCCCGTGGAGATGCGTAAGCGATGGACTGGCAGGCGTTTTTCGCCATGGGCGGATATGCCGTCTACGTCTGGCCCTCGTATGGACTGGCCGCGGTATTGCTGATCGCCAACGCGCTGATTCCGCATTGGCGCGAGCGGCGCCTGTTGCAGCAACTGCAGGCCAGCGCGCGGGAGGAGACATGACGCCCCGGCGCAAGCGGCGGCTGGCATTCGCCGGTGTGCTCGTGCTCGGGGTTGCCGGCGCGACCGCGCTGGTGCTCAACGCGTTCAGTGAAAACCTGGTCTACTTCTATTCGCCGTCCGAGGTCGCCCAGGGCGAGGCGCCGCAAGCACGCAAGTTCCGTATTGGTGGCCTGGTCGCCGACGGCAGCGTCGACCAGGCGAGCGAGTCACTCGAGGTGCGTTTCACCGTCACCGATAACGCCGAAGTGGTGCCGGTGGTTTATGAAGGCGTACTGCCCGACCTGTTCCGCGAGGGCCAGGGGGTCGTCGCCGATGGGCAGCTCAACGGCGATGGCACCTTCGTCGCCGAACGCGTGCTCGCCAAGCACGACGAAGAGTACATGCCACCGGAGGCCGCCGAAGCGCTCGAGCGCACGGCCGAGACCGCGCGTCCCGACCCCCCGGAGACATACACGCGATGAATCCGGAGATCGGCAATCTCGCCCTGGCCGTGGCGCTGGCGCTGGCGCTGTTCCAGTCCGTCGTCCCGCTCGTGGGCGCCGCCCAGGGCCGTGCGCCGTGGATGGCGGCGGCGCGGCCGGCCGCACTGGCACAGTTCGGCTTCGTGGCGCTGGCCTTCATCGCGCTCTCGATCGCGTTCTACACCAGCGATTTCTCGGTCGCCTACGTGGCCGACAACTCCAACCGCGCCCTGCCCTGGTACTACCGGCTGACGGCCGTCTGGGGCGGCCACGAGGGCTCCATGCTGCTGTGGTCGCTGGTACTCGCGGGCTGGACGCTGGCGGTGGCGCTATGCTCGCGCAGCCTGCCCCTGGTGCTGGTGGCGCGGGTGATCGCGGTGCTGGGGCTGATCAGCACCGGCTTCCTGCTGTTCATGCTGCTGACCTCGAATCCGTTCGCGCGCCTCGATCCGGCGCCGATGGACGGCGCCGATCTCAATCCGCTGTTGCAGGACATCGGCATGATCATCCACCCGCCAATGCTCTACATGGGCTATGTGGGCATGGCCGTGGCCTTCGGCTTCGCCATTGCCGCGCTGCTCGGCGGGCGGCTCGATGCCGGCTGGGCGCGCTGGGCCCGGCCCTGGGTCACCACGGCCTGGGTATTTCTGACCGCCGGCGTGGCCCTCGGGAGCTGGTGGGCCTACTACGAGTTGGGCTGGGGCGGCTGGTGGTTCTGGGATCCAGTCGAGAACGCCTCGTTCATGCCCTGGCTGGTGGCCACCGCCCTGATCCACTCGCTGGCGGTTACGGAGAAGCGCGGCGCCTTCAAGAGCTGGACCGTGCTGCTGGCGATTACCGCGTTCTCACTGTCGCTCCTGGGCACGTTCCTGGTCCGTTCAGGCGTGCTGACCTCGGTGCATGCCTTCGCCACCGATCCGGCGCGCGGCGTGTATATCCTCGCCTTTCTCGGTCTCGTCATCGGCGGCAGCCTACTGCTCTACGCTATCCGTGGACCGTTCACGGTCGGCAATAACCGCTTCGAGTGGCTCTCGCGCGAGACCATGCTGCTGGGGAACAACGTGGTGCTGATCGTCGCCGCGGGCACCGTGCTGTTAGGCACACTCTATCCACTCGCGGTGGACTCGTTCGGCCTCGGCAAGCTCTCGGTCGGCCCGCCTTACTTCAATACCGTGTTCTTGCCGCTGATGGTTGCGCTGCTGGCACTGCTCGGCGGCGGCCAGATGGTGCGCTGGCGCCGCGACGACCTGCGCCGAATCTGGCTCCACCTGCGCTACGCGCTCGTCGCCAGCGTCGTGCTCGGGCTGGGCATCGCCGCCATGCTCGGCGGCGGCCTGGGGACACATCTCAGCGTGGCGCTCGGCCTGGCGCTGGCGCTATGGGTCGCCCTGGGCACAATCCAGACCGTGCGCACGCAGCTCTCCGGCCAGCGCAAGCTCGGCGGCGCGCTGCGGCGGTTACCGGCCAGCGTCTACGGCATGTCGCTGGCGCACCTGGGCCTGGCCGTGACCGTCGTGGGAATCACGATCTCCTCGGCCTACGAGGTCGAATCCCGGGTCCGGATGGAGCCCGGTGATACGGCGGTCGTAGCCGGGCAGACCTTCCGCTTCGAACGCTTCGAGGAGCGCGACGGGCCGAACTACCGCGCCTCCACGGCCACATTCACGGCCAGCCGCGACGGCGAGGTCGTCGCAACGATGGTGCCGGAGAAGCGCTTCTATCAGTCGGGCGGCCAACCGATGACCGAGGCGGGAATCGACGCCGGCTTTACCCGAGACCTCTATGTCTCGCTGGGCAGCCCGCTCGGCGAAGCGGGCGACGCCTGGAGCGTACGACTCTATTACAAGCCGCTCGTCCGCTGGATCTGGCTGGGCGCGCTGCTGATGTCCGTGGGCGGCCTGCTCGCCATTACCGACCGTCGCTACCGCAGCACCCGCCACCGCGCACAAGCGCCGGAACAAGCGGGCGAGCCCGCCTGAGCCCATGCGCTATCGCTCCCTGATCCCACTCGCCATCTTCGTCGTCATCGCCACCGTGCTCGGCATCGGCCTGACGCAGGATGCCGACGAGGTGCCGTCGCCGCTGATCGGCAAGTCCGTTCCGGCCTTCGAACTGCCCGGTCTGCGCGATCCGCAGGCACGGGTCGGCCCCGCGGACGAGCATGGCCGGGTGTGGCTGCTCAACGTCTGGGGCACTTGGTGCGTGGGTTGCCGCGAAGAGCACGACGTGCTGCTCGACGCCGCCCGCGAACATGAGCTGACCATCGTCGGCCTGAACTACAAGGACGAGCGCGACGCCGCCATTGACTGGCTCGAGCGCCTCGGCGACCCCTACGTCGCCTCGGCCTACGACCCCGAGGGCGACGTAGCCATGGACCTCGGCGTCTACGGCGCGCCGGAGACCTATGTGGTCGACGCCAACGGCATCATCCGCCACAAGCACATCGGTCCGCTGTCGCCCGCCGATCTGCGCGACACCATTGTGCCGCTGGTCCGCGAGCTGGAGCCGTCGTGAGGCGCTGGTTGGCCATCAGCCTGTTCGCGCTCGCAGGCGCGCTCGCGTTGCCGGCCGCCGCCGGCGAGCCGATCCGCGAGTTCGACGCGCCCGACCAGCGCGAACGCTATTACTCGCTGCTCGAGCAACTGCGCTGCCTGGTGTGCCAGAACGAATCGCTGGCCAGCTCGAGCGCCGATCTGGCGCAGGACATGCGTGACGAGGTCTATCGGCTGGCGGTCGAGGAGAATCGCTCCGAGGAGGCCTCCATCGCGTTTCTGACTGAGCGCTATGGTGATTTCGTGCTCTACCGTCCGCCGGTCGGTCCGACCACCTGGCTGCTGTGGTTCGGTCCGGCGCTGATGCTGCTGATCGGCGCCGCCATCCTAGCCACCATCATTCGCTGGCGACGCAATAACGACGAGAACACCGCACTATCCCCGGCCGAACAAGCCCGGGCGGAGCGTCTGCTCGCCAGCGACAGCGAGGACGAACGATGATCGCCTTCTGGTTGATTGCCGCGGCGATGCTACTCGTCGCGCTGGCCGTAATACTGCCGCCCCTGTTCCAGCGAGGCGGACCCGCTCGGGCGGATGCGTCGGACGAAACCGCCGCGACGGTTGCCGTCTACCGCGAGCGTCTAGCCGATCTGGAACGCGAATACGAGCGCGGCCATATCACCGAAGCGGATTTCGCGGCGGCCCAGGACGAGGCCAAACGCGAGCTGCTGCAGCACGTTCCCGAGGAGCAGGCTCCGTCGGCGCGGACCGGGACACCTCGCTGGATGGGGGGCCTCACGATCTTGGTGCTGCCGGCGATTACGCTCGCCATCTACAGCGTCAGTGGCCGTCCCGACCTGTTGAACGCTGACCGAACCGACCGACTGAACCCCGAGCAAGTATCGCGCTACGCGCAGATGCCGCATCAGGAGCGAATCTCGCGCCTCGAGGCCTACCTCGAAGCACGTCCCAACGCGCCCCGAGGATGGGCGCTGCTGGCCAGCGCCTATCGTGCCGAAGAACGTTACCGCGCGGCTGCCGAGGCGTATTCCCACGCGGTTCGGACGGGACAGACCACCGACGCCCGCCTGATCGCGCGCCAGGCCGAGGCGCTTCTGCTCGCGAACGACCGGCGCTTCAATTCCGAGGTCGAGCAGTTGATCGCGACGTCCTTGCAGGCCGATCCGCGCAACCCCCTGGGTCTCATGCTGGCCGGACACGCGGCACTCACGCGCGGCGACGATGCCGAGGCCGTCCATCACTGGCAACGGCTCACCGAGCAGATCCCCGAGGACGACCGCCGGCGCCAACTGGTCGAGGCGCTGATCGCACGCGCCGAAGGCGGCGGCGCTAGCGCCGCGGCGCAACCAGACGCCACCCGCCCCGCGAGCGAGGCGGAGGGTGGTCGCGTGGTCAGCGTGCGCGTCGGACTCGGCGAGAGTCTCCGCAGTCAGGTTGAAGACGACGCCACGGTGTACGTCTTCGCCCACCCGGCCGGGGCCGAGGACGGCCCGCCCCTGGCAGTCCGCCGCACGCGCGCTGCGGCGCTCCCGGTTGAAGTCGAGCTGTCGGACGATCAGGCCATGATGCCCAGCCGGACGATCTCGAGTGTGGAGCGCGTGGTGGTGACCGCGCGGATCTCGCGCAGCGGCGACGTCACGCCGAGTAGCGGCGACCTGCAGGGGCGAAGCGATTCGGTGGCGACCGACCGTAGCGATCCCATCGAGCTCACCATCGACCAGCGCCTCGATTGAAGTCGTCCCCGCCTAGGGAACCTGCCAGCTTGCGTCTTTTGGCAGCGAGACTGCCATGAGCTAGGTACCCCGAAGACTTCGCCGAAAGTCGGAGGGTACGTGGCGATGGACTACGACGTCGTGGTGATCGGATCGGGGGCGGCCGCGCGCACAGTCGCGACGGCTTGCGCCGACGAGGGCTGGCGGGTCGCGGTCTGCGACCACCGTCCCCTCGGCGGCACCTGCATGCTGCGCGGATGCGATCCCAAGAAGGCGCTGATGAGCGGCACCGAAACCGTGGAGGCGGTGCGCCGCATGCACGGTGCCGGCGTTGCGGGCGAGCTGCGCATCGACTGGCCGGCGCTGATGCGGTTCAAGCGCATTTTCACCGACGGCGTGCCGGAGCGCCAGATGCGGGGCTACGCCGATCGCGGCATCGATGTCTATCGCGATACGGCCAGCTTCGTCGATGAGCAACGTCTTCGCGCAGGAGCAACCGAACTTTCTGCGCGGTACTTCGTCCTTGCGATAGGCGCCGAACCCCTGCCGCTACCGGTCGCCGGCGCGGAGCACCTTTCCGACAGCAGCCGCTTCCTGGAATTCGAGCGCCTACCCCGGCGTCTGGCGCTGGTCGGCGGCGGGTATATCGCGGCCGAGTTCGCCCATATCGCGGCCCGCGCGGGCGCGGACGTAACCATGATCGAGCGCAATCCGCGGCTATTGACCGGGTTCGACGCCGATCTGGCCGAGCGCCTGCGGCAGGATTTCGCGCAGCTTGGCGTGCGCGTTCATACGGATACCGCGGTTACTTCGATCGCACCCACGCGCGACGGTTTGCGGGTAGATACGGCGGCGGGGTCCTACTTCGACGCGGACGCGGTCATCCATGCGGCAGGACGCGCCCCGGCCTTGAATCAGCTGCAACCGGAGCGGGCCGGGATCGAAGTCGCCAACGGCGCGCTGCGCCTCAATGAGTTTCTCCAGAGCCGCAGCAATCCCGCTGTCTACGCGGCCGGCGACGCCGCTGGCTGCGGGCCTCCGCTCACGCCGGTTGCCGGGTACGACGGGCGCATCGTCGCGGCTAACCTCACCCGCGGCAATCATGCCCGCCCCGATTATCGCGGCACGCCCAGTGTGGTCTTCACGCTACCACCCCTGGCTCGGGTCGGATTGGACGAAGAGCAGGCCGATGCCAGCGGCTACCGCTTCCGCGTAACCGCCGGCGATAGCTCGAGCTGGTACAGCAGCCGCCGCCTGCGCGAGCCGGTATCCGGCTTCAAGGTACTGATTGAGGAAGGCAGCGGCGCGATCCTGGGCGCACACCTGCTCGGCCCGCATGCCGCGGAAGTCATTAACCTGTTCGCGCTCGCCATCCGCCACGGGCTTACGGACGCCCAGTTGCGCGACACCCTGTACGCCTACCCGACGGGCGCCTCGGACATCGCCTCGATGCTCTAACAGGGTGCGGAGAATGGGCTTTTCTGCCCATGCGATTCTCGGCGTCCTTCATGTACCGCACTGACCATGTCGGCACACCGTTGTGTCGCGGGGACCGCTGACCCAATTGCCCCTAACCCGGAGCGCCGTGAGGCCAATCAAATAAGCCCGCCTCGGCGTCCGAAGCGGGCTTGGCTGCGGCGGGGACCAACCATCTGCGTCTGGCGCAAGCGCGCCACCTTAGCGGCTGGGTGTGAACACCCGCTCGGTTACGATCTCGCCGTCGCGGATCACCCAATGGGCAAAGGTCCCGGCCACATCGCCGTGGTCGTCAAAATCGACGGCGCCGGACGCGCCCTCGTAGTTGATCTCTTGCCCGTCGGCAATCAGCTGACGCGCCTTATCCCATTCGCCGGGGAGCACAACCTCGCCTGGCGGATTGGCGACCGCGCGCAGTTCGTCGCGCAAGGCCTCTCCGCCGCCATCCTCGGCCTGCTCGGCCGCGAGCGCCAGTAGATACACCGCGTCATATGCGGTATCGATGTACGGCTTCGGCGGTACCTCGCCATAGGCCTTTTCATAGGCCGAACGGAAGTTGGTCGCCGCGTCGGTGTCGGTTTGCGCCTGCGCGGCAGTGCCGGCGGAGCCGTTAAGGTACTCGGCGCCGATGGCGTCGATGATCTCCGGCGCCTTCATGCCGTCGGTGAAGACGAACTCCCGGAAATGCCCGCCCTCGAGCGCCTGACGCAGAATGGTGACGCCATTCTCGGGATAGCCGATCAGCACCAGCGCCTCGGCACCGCCGTCGGCGGCGCGCGCAAGCTCGCCGCGGTAAGAAGCATTGCCGGACTCGTAGGCGAGCGAAGCGGCGATGCTGCCACCGGTCTCCTCGAAGGCTTCGCGGAAGCTCTCGGCCAGACCCTCACCGTAGTCGTTGTTGATGTACAGCGCGGAGACGGTGTCAAAGCCCTTGGCGTCGACGATCTCGGCCAATGCCCGCCCCTGGAACGCGTCCGAGGGAACGGTGCGGAACAGAAAGTCGTTGTCGTCCAGGCCGGTGATGACCGGCGACGTCGACGCGGGGGATATCTGCGGGATGCCCTCCTCGCTGGTTACGCTCTGCGCCACCGGGATGGTCACACCGGAGGACAGTCCCCCTACGATGCCCTCAACCCCCTCGATGGAGATCAGGCGCTGGGCGGCATCGGTGCCGGACTGCGGGCGCGTCTGCGAATCACCCACGCGGATGGCCAGGTCCTGCCCCCGAACGCCGCCTGCGGCGTTGATCTCCTGAGCGGCCAGCTCAATGCCACTGAGCGAGGATTCGCCATAGGCCTGCAGATCGCCGGTCATCGGCATCAGGGCACCAAGTTCAAGGGGATCCTGCGCATGTGCGGGGCCGAGTGTGAAGGCAGTCATCGCCGCGGCAGCCAGCGCGTGCCGGCCGCGGCCGCCCCCGAAGCGGCTCAATTTTGTCATTGTGATTCCTCCAATGCATGAATCCACGGTCCATTATTCTTCTCGGCCGAGTTACGGCCTGTCAACGTAAATAGCTGGTCCGCCACGGCCTTTTCGGGCCCCGGGGGCTTCCATCGCTCCATAAACAGTACTAAACTTGTCCCCAATTAGACGGAGTCTAATAGATGTTGCGCGTCAGCAAGTTGACCGATTACGCCACGGTGGTACTGGCCCAGATGGCGCGGGCGCCGGCGCAGGTCCATACCGCGCCGGAACTCGCCGGGCGCACGCACCTGGCGCGACCGACCGTGAGCAAGCTGCTCAAGCAGCTCGCGCGCGGCGGACTCCTGACCTCCTACCGGGGCGCGCACGGCGGCTACCTGCTCGCCCTGGCGCCGGAGCAGATCACCGCGGCGCGCATTATCGACACGGTGGAAGGCCCCGTGGCGATGACTGAATGCGGCCTCGAGGGCCATCAGTGCGAACTCGAGCGGGTCTGTCAAGTCGGCCCGCAGTGGCAACAGATCAACCGCGCCGTGCGCGCCGCGCTCGAAGGCGTGACCCTGGCGGATCTGGCCTCCCAGGAGGCCATCCCGCTACGGCCCATGGACCTTCGGCGCAGCGTCGCCGGCGAGCAGGTCAACGGATAAAGGCGGAGTCGAGGCAGTTATGGCAGCAAACGTCGAGGAATTCGTTAAGCAGCGCTACAAGGAAGGCTTCTATACCGACATTGAGTCGGACACGGTCCCGCCCGGACTGAACGAGGACGTCATCCGGCTGATCTCCAGCAAGAAGGGTGAGCCCGAGTGGATGCTCGAGTGGCGCCTGCAGGCCTATCACCACTGGCTGACCATGACCGAGCCCCACTGGGCGCAGGTGCATTATCCGCCGATCGACTTCCAGGCGATCTCGTATTACTCCGCGCCCAAGTCCAAGGAGCAGCAGGAGGCCGAGGCGCCCAAGAGTCTCGACGAGGTCGATCCGAAGCTGCTGGAGACCTACGAGAAGCTCGGCATTCCGCTGCATGAGCAGGAGAAGCTCGCGGGCGTGGCCGTCGATGCGGTGTTCGACAGTGTCTCCGTCGCGACCACCTTCCGCGAGAAGCTGGCCGACGCCGGTGTGATCTTCTGCTCGATGTCGGAGGCGCTGCAGCATTACCCCGAAATCGTGAGGCAGTATCTCGGCACCGTCGTGCCGCAGTCCGACAACTTCTATGCCTGCCTGAATTCGGCGGTGTTCACCGACGGCTCGTTCGTGTTCGTGCCCAAGGGTGTGCGCTGTCCGATGGAGCTGTCGACCTACTTCCGCATCAACGAGGCCAACACGGGCCAGTTCGAGCGCACGCTGATCGTCGCCGAGGAAGGCGCGCACGTCAGCTATCTGGAAGGCTGCACCGCACCGCAGCGTGACGAAAACCAACTGCACGCAGCCGTGGTGGAGCTCGTCACGCTCGACGATGCCGAGATCAAGTACTCGACCGTGCAGAACTGGTACCCGGGCGACGAGAACGGCAAGGGCGGCATCTACAACTTCGTGACCAAGCGCGGCGAGTGCCGCGGCGAGCGCTCCAAGATCACCTGGACCCAGGTGGAAACCGGCTCGGCGATCACGATGAAGTACCCCAGCTGCGTGCTGACGGGCAATGATTCCGTGGGCGAGTTCTACTCGGTGGCGGTGTCGAGCAACCATCAGCAGGCCGATACCGGCACCAAGATGATCCATATCGGCAAGAACACCCGCAGCACGATCGTTGCCAAAGGCATCTCCGCGATGCAGGGCAACAACTCGTACCGCGGGCTGGTGAAAATCCTGCCCAGCGCCGAGGGCGCGCGGAACTTCACCCAGTGCGACTCGATGCTGATCGGCGACCGCTGCGGTGCGCACACCTTCCCGTACATCGAGGTCAAACACCCGGGCGCGATTGTCGAGCACGAGGCCAGCACCTCGAAGGTGTCCGACGAGCAGCTGTTCTACTGCCTGCAGCGCGGCATCTCCGAGGAAGACGCGGTCAACATGATCGTCAACGGCTTCTGCAAGGATGTGTTCCGCGAGCTGCCAATGGAGTTCGCCGTCGAGGCACAGGCCCTGCTCGGCATCACGCTCGAAGGCGCCGTGGGCTGACATCGCGCAACGCGCCGCGCGGGCCGTGCCCCCGCCCGCTGCCGCGCACACGAACAACCAGTTTGGGATGACGTAAATGGCAATGCTGAACATCGAGAACCTGCACGCGCGCGCCGAGGAGAGCGAAATCCTCCACGGCCTCAACCTCGAGGTGAACGCTGGCGAGGTCCACGCGATCATGGGCCCGAACGGCTCGGGCAAGTCGACCCTGGCCAACATCCTGGCCGGCCGCGGCGACTACGAGGTCACCGGCGGCTCGGTCACCTACAAGGGCCAGGACCTCCTCGAGCTCGCCCCCGAGGAGCGCGCCCACGAGGGCGTGTTCCTGGCCTTCCAGTACCCGGTCGAGATTCCGGGCGTGAACAACATCTACCTGCTCAAGGCCGCGCTCAACGCCAAGCGCAAGCACAAGGGCCTCGACGAGGTCGATGCCGTGGATTTCCTCACCGACGTGAAGCAGAAGATGAAGCTCATGGGCATGGACGAGAGCTTCCTCAACCGCTCGGTCAACGAGGGCTTTTCCGGCGGCGAGAAGAAGCGCAACGAGATCTTCCAGATGATGGTGCTCGAGCCCGAGTTGGCCATCCTCGACGAGACCGACTCCGGCCTCGACATCGATGCGCTCAAGGTCGTCGCCAACGGCGTCAACGAGATGCGCAGCCCCGATCGCGCGATCGTGCTGGTGACGCACTATCAGCGCCTGCTCAATTACATCCAGCCGGACAAGGTCCACGTCCTGGCCAACGGCCGCGTGCTCAAGTCGGGTGACAAGGACCTCGCCCTGGAGCTCGAGGATCGGGGCTACGAGTGGGTTCGCCAGGAGGAGGCGTCGAACGCATGAGTACCGAAGTCGACGATACCGCCCAGCGCTTTCTCGACCGCTTCGCGGGCGATCGCCCGGGCGACGCGACCGAGTGGATCGCCGATCTGCGCCGCGAGGCCGCCGAGTCCTTCGCCCACACGGGCCTGCCGCATCAGCGCCTGGAGGACTGGAAGTACACCAGCGTCAAGCCGATCGCGCGGCGCGACTTCGCGCGCCCGGATGCCTCGCAGGCGACGGCCGATGCCGCGGCGATCGAGGCTCAGCGCATCCCGGGCCTCGACACCTGCCGGCTGGTGTTCATCAACGGGCACTACTCCGCGGCGCTATCCGACGGCCAGGGGCCCGGCGGCGACGTCCGCGTGCGCAGCCTCGCCGGCGTCCTCGCGGACGATCCGGAGGCGTTGCGCGGTCGCTTCAGCGGCTGCGCACCATCCGACTTCAGCGGCTTCACCGCGCTGAACACGGCCTTCGCCGAGGATGGCGCGGTCATCGAGGTGCCGGCCGACGCGCGGGGCGAACGCCCGATCGAGCTACTGTTCGTATCCACGCCACAGGACCCCGCGGTCGCGTGTCACCCGCGCGTGCTCATTAGCGCGGGGCACCACGGCGAGGCCACGATCATCGAGCATTACATCGGCATCGACGACGCGGCAAATCTGACCAACGTGGTCACCGAGGCTGTATTGGACGCCGGTGCGCGGATCGCGCATTACCGCATTCAGCGCGACAGCCGCAAAGGCTTCCACATCGGCAGCGTACACACGCAACAGGCCGGCGCCAGCCGCTTCGAGTCGCATAACATGCAGATCGGCGGCCAACTCGTCCGCAGCGACATCAACACCTCGCTCAACGACGAGGGCGCGGAGACATTGCTCAACGGCTTGTATCTCGCCAACGGCCGCCAGCACGTCGATACGCACACGCGCATCAATCACATGGCGCCGAACACGAAGAGCGAAGAGGCCTACCGCGGCATTCTCGACGACAACGCCCGCGGCGTGTTCAACGGCCGCGTCTACGTCGCACGGGATGCGCAGAAGACGGCGGCCTATCAGTCGAACGACAACCTCCTGCTGTCCGGCAAGGCCGAGATCGACACCAAGCCCGAGCTCGAGATCTACGCCGACGACGTGGTCTGCTCGCACGGCGCCACGGTCGGCCAGCTCGATCAGCAGGCGATGTTCTATCTGCGCTCGCGCGGCGTCGACGAGGAGGCCGCCCGCGGCCTGCTGCTCTACGCCTTCGCCGAAGAGACGATCGAGCGCATGCAGCTGTCCGCACTGCGCGAGTGGCTGCAGGGTTTCGTAATCGAGGAGCTGCCGCACAGCGAGCGGGTCCGGGAATTCGTATGAGCGCAACCTCCGAGGCGGCACCGGCGGTGTCGCCGCTGAACGTCGAGGCAATCCGGGCCGACTTCCCGATCCTGCGCAAGGTGATCGGGGGGCGGCCCCTCGTCTATCTCGATAACGCCGCGACCTCACAGAAGCCCGCCGCGGTGATCGAGGCGATCGACTCGTATTACCGCGAGTCGAACGCCAACATTCACCGGGGCGTGCATACCCTCGCCGAGCGCGCCACCGCACAGTACGAGCAGGCGCGCGAGCGCGTGGCCGGCTTCATCCATGCCGCCGAGGCGCGCGAGATCGTGTTCACCCGCGGCACGACCGAGGCGGTCAACCTCGTTGCCCAGAGCTATCTGCGGCCCAAGCTCGCCGCCGGCGACGAGATCATCGTCTCGGAGATGGAGCACCACTCCAACATCGTGCCCTGGCAGCTAGTCGCCGAGGCGACTGGCGCCCGGATTCGAATGCTGCCCATCACGGATGCCGGGGAACTCGCGGTCGATCAGTACGAGGGGCTGTTCTCCGAGCGCACGCGGCTAGTCGCGGTGGGGCATGTTTCCAACGCCCTGGGGACGATCAATCCGGTCGCCGATCTGATCGCGACCGCGCACGCCCACGGCGTGCCCGTACTCGTCGACGGCGCCCAGTCCGTGCCGCACATGCCGGTGGACGTGCAGGCCCTGGGGGCGGATTTCTTCTGCTTCTCGGGCCACAAGATGTTCGGCCCCACCGGCATCGGCGCACTGTATGCCCGGGCCGACATTCTTGAGGTCATGCCGCCCTATCAGGGCGGTGGCGAGATGATCTCGAAGGTCACGTTCCAGGGCTCCGAGTTCAACGTGATCCCGCATCGGTTCGAGGCCGGCACGCCCAACATCGCCGGCGCCATCGGCCTCGCGGCGGCGATCGACTATATCGAGGGCATCGGCGCGGAGCGCATCGCCGCACACGAAGCCGACGTGCTCGCCTACGCCCACGAGCGGGTGCGCGAGATCGACACGCTGCACGTGATCGGCACCGCCCGGCACAAGGCGGGCGTGCTGTCGTTTATCATGGACGATGTCCACCCCAACGATCTCGGCATGCTGATCGATCAGGAGGGGGTGGCCATCCGCACGGGCCATCATTGCGCGATGCCCGTGATGACGCATTTCGGTATCGCCGGCACGGCGCGCGCCTCATTCGCGTTCTACAACACGCGCGAGGACGTCGATCGCCTGATCGAGGGCATCGCCGCCGTGCGCAAGCTTCTGGCGTAGGTGGAGTCACCATGCACGGCTATGAACCGGTTTCGTTGATGCGCGGCGTACAGGCCATCCGGGTACCTTCCGGCGACCGCATCATCCTGCCCAAGGGCATGCAGGTGATCATCACTCAGGCCCTGGGCGGCAGCTTCACCGTCAACATCGGCGGCAATCTGGCCCGCATCGCCAATGAGGACGCCGACGCCCTCGGACGCGATCCCCTGGAGGGGCCGGAGATCCCGGAGAACCCGACCAACGAGGACATCAAGGCCGCGGTCTATCGCCAGCTCGAGACCTGCTACGACCCCGAGATTCCGATCAACATCGTCGAGCTCGGTCTGGTCTACGATTGCGACATCGAGCGCAGCGAGAACAACGAGTACGCGGTCGAGATCCGCATGACCCTGACGGCACCCGGCTGCGGCATGGGCGACGTCATCGCCGACGACGTGCGCTACAGCGTCGAGACCATCCCGGGCGTCGAGCGCTGCGACGTACACCTGGTGTTCGATCCGCCCTGGAACCCCGAGATGATGTCCGAGGCCGCCCGCCTGCAGACAGGGATGCTCTGAACAGTAAGAACCACGGATGAACACAGATACCGCGTGCGTTAACGCCTCAGCCGCGCCGCAGCGATCCAATCGCCCGAACGCGCAAAACCCGTCCGTTCCCATTTATCCGTGTTCATCCGTGTTCATCCGTGGTTTTCTTAAGGCTGATGAGAGGGAGGCAGCATGTCGGACTGGGTCGACGTGGCGCAGGCGAGTGAGATCGGGCACGGGGAGTATCGCGTGGTCGATGTCGATGACGTCGACATCGTGGTGTTCAACCTTGACGGGGAGTTCCATGCCCTCGAGGATGTCTGCACTCATGACGGTGCCGAGCTTTCCGGTGGCTCGGTCGAGGACGACTGCATCGTCTGCCCGCGCCACGGCGCGCGCTTCTGCATCAAGACCGGCGAGGCGCTCACGCCGCCCGCCTATGAGCCGACCGAGACCTTCCCCATCCGCGTCACCGACGCCGGCACCGTTCAGGTCCGCGATCCGCGCTGGGATTGATTGAAGGATCGAGAAACCACGGATGAATATCCGAAGGATGTAGGTCGGGCTTCAGCCCGACTGAACGATTCTGCCCACGTTCGGTCAGGCTGAAGCCTGACCTACAACCAGGCTTACGCGAAGCGCTGGACGCCAAGCACTGAACCGTCTTCGTCGATGATGCTAGACATGTCCACCGCTTCACACATCCGCAACGCGGCGGATTCGTGCTTTTTGCTCATCCGTCAATTCGACGTGGCGCAAGGGCCTCCCCTGTACCTGGACGATCACCGAGGTGGCGATGGCTTTGCACTCGCCTTCGTGGAAGATTCCGTGGCCCAGGTGGAAGGAGCTGCTGCCGACGCGACGTAGGGCGGTTCCGATCTCGACCGTACCCGGATAGTACAGCTCGGCGAGATAGTCGGCGGCCACATGCGCCAGCACGAACACGGGTCCATGTTCACGATCGGCTGGCGGCCGGCCCAACTGTTCGAGGAACGCCACCCGTCCCGTCTCGAAGAACACCATGTAGGCCACGTTGTTCACGTGACCGAGGATATCCAGATCAGCGAAGCGGATGATGTCTTGCCGCCACAAGGTGTGCGTGGCGGAATCGGCGAGTGCCTGGCGTTCGGCCTCCGGATCGGGTCCCAACATCGACGCGGAATCCTTTGCTAGTCTCCGGGCTTCGCAACGATAGCACGGTACAGGAGGACGGCAGTGGAGCTTCATGCGCGCGTTCAGGGTGAAGGCCCACCCGTGGTCCTACTACATGGGCTGTTCGGCTCGAACGATAATCTCGGCGGACTCGCGCGCGCGCTGGCCGAGACACACACGGTCCATGCGCTCGATCTGCGCAACCACGGCCGCTCGCCACATGCCGAGACCATGCACCTGCCCACACTGGCGGCCGACGTAAGGGAGACGATGGCGGCCCATCACCTCGACGCGGCTGCGTTTCTCGGCCATTCGCTCGGCGGCAAAGTGGCCATGGAACTCGCCCTGACCGAACCCGAGCGGGTAGATCGACTCGTCGTAATCGACATGGCGCCGATCGCCTACGGTCGCGGTCACGACACCAAGCTCGAGGCGATGCGCGGACTCGATCTCACGGCGCTGGCCTCACGCCGGGATGCCGACGCAGCCCTTGCCTCCGGCGTGCCTTCCTCCGCGATCCGCCAGTTCCTGCTCAAGAACCTCGTGCGCGGCGAAGACGGATTCACCTGGCGCATCCCGCTCGACACGATTTCCGAGCAATACGCGCATTTCGCCGCCGCGCCGTCGGTCGGTGTGTACGAGGGGCCCACCCTCTTTCTCCGCGGCGCCGGATCGTCCTACCTCACCGACGACACGGTCCCCACCATCCGCGAGCGCTTTCCCCAAGCGCGCATAGAAACCATCGAAGACGCCGGCCACTGGGTCCACATCGAAGCCCCAAACGCCAGCGCAAAAGTCATCGTTACGTTCTTGGACCGTTCGAGAACCACGGATGAACACGGATGAACACGGATCAGAACGTTCTCAACCCCGTCAGCTCAGCACGCGTCCGAGAACTCGAGCCATTTCCCCTTTATCGCATTGGCCGCCACGCCGTGACGCATATCCGTGTTTATCCGTGTTTATCCGTGGTTCCAAAGAAAACGGGCGCCTGAAGGCGCCCGTTTGGCTGCACGAGCCGACTGGCGGATCATCCGGTGGCGGCTTGGACGACGGTCTCGCCGCGCTCGAAGGTTAGACCCTCGTCGCCGGTGTCGATGCGGATGGTGTCGCCGGGGCCGAAGTGGCCGCCGAGGATCTCTTTGGCCAGCGGGTTCTCCAGCTGCTGCTGGATTGCGCGCCTCAGCGGACGGGCACCGTAGACGGGATCGAAGCCGGCTTCGCCCAGGTGATCGAGCGCCGCCGTCGTGAACTCGACGCCCATGTCGCGCTCGGCCAGCCGCTCGCGCAGATGCCCGACCTGGATCTCGGTGATTCGACGAATCTGCTCGCGGGCCAGCGGGCGGAAGACCACCACGTCGTCGATGCGGTTGATGAACTCCGGCCGAAACGAGTGACCGACGATCTCCATGACCGAGCTCTTCATCGCATCGTAGTCGCCGCGCCCGGCCATCTCCTGGATCACGTCACTGCCGAGATTCGAGGTCATGATGACCACGGTGTTGCGGAAATCGACCGTGCGGCCGTGACCGTCGGTCAGGCGACCGTCATCGAGCACCTGTAGCAGGATGTTGAAGACGTCCCGGTGCGCCTTCTCGATCTCGTCCATCAGAATCACCGAATACGGCTTACGCCGGACGAGTTCGGTCAGATAACCGCCCTCCTCGTAGCCGACGTAGCCGGGCGGCGCGCCGATCAGCCGCGCCACCGAGTGCTGCTCCATGAACTCCGACATGTCGATGCGGACCATCGACTCCTCGGTGTCGAACAGGAACTGCGCCAGGGTCTTCGACAGCTCGGTCTTGCCCACGCCGGTGGGACCAAGGAACAGGAACGAACCGTTGGGCCGGTTCGGGTCGGACAGGCCGGCGCGCGAACGACGGATGGCCGAGGCCACGGCGGTGACCGCCTCATCCTGGCCGATGACGCGCTCGGCGAGCACCTCCTCCAGGCGGTTGAGCTTCTCGCGCTCGCCCTCGAGCATCTTGGCCACCGGAATGCCGGTCCAGCGCGAGACGACCTCCGCGACCTCTTCCTCGGTCACCTTGTTGCGCAGCAGATGGTGCGCCTCTTCCTGCGACTCCGCTGCCTGCGCCTCGGCTAACTGCTTCTCCAACTCCGGGATGCGGCCGTACTGCAGTTCCGACATGCGCCCGAGGTTGCCCGCCCGGCGCGCGGTCTCCAGCTCCTGGCGGGCGCGCTCGAGTTCCTCCTTGATATGCGTTTCGCCCTGCACGGCGGCCTTCTCCGCCTTCCAGACCTCTTCGAGGTCGGCGTACTCCTTCTCCAGGCGTTCGACCTCGCTCTCGAGATCCTTGCGGCGCTTCTTCGAGGCCTCGTCCGATTCCTTCTTCATGGCCTCGAGCTCGATCTTGTACTGGATCAGCCGCCGCTCCAGCCGGTCCATTTCCTCCGGCTTGGAGTCGATCTCCATGCGAATGCGGCTGCCCGCCTCATCAATCAGGTCGATCGCCTTGTCCGGCATCTGCCGATCGGTGATGTAGCGGTGCGAGAGCTGCGCGCTGGCGATGATCGCCGGGTCGGTGATCTGCACGCCGTGGTGCACCTCGTAGCGCTCCTTGAGGCCACGCAGGATGGCGATCGTGTCCTCGACCGTGGGCTCGTCGACCAGCACCTTCTGGAACCGGCGCTCGAGCGCGGCATCCTTCTCGATGTGCTTGCGGTACTCGTCGAGCGTGGTCGCGCCAATGCAGTGCAGCTCACCGCGCGCCAGCGCCGGCTTGAGCATGTTGCCCGCGTCCATGGCGCCCTCGGCCTTGCCAGCTCCGACCACCATGTGAATCTCGTCGATGAACAGGATGATGCGGCCTTCCTGCTTACCGATATCGGCGAGCACGGCCTTGAGGCGCTCCTCGAACTCGCCACGATACTTGGCTCCGGCGAGCAACGCGCCGAGATCCAGGTTCAGCAAGCGCTTGTTCTTGAGGCCCTCGGGTACCTCTCCATTGATGATGCGCTGCGCGAGGCCCTCGACAATGGCGGTCTTGCCGACGCCGGGCTCGCCGATCAGCACGGGGTTGTTCTTGGTACGCCGCTGCAGCACCTGCACGGCGCGGCGGATCTCCTCGTCGCGGCCGATCACCGGATCGAGCTTGCCCTGCTCGGCGCGCTCGGTCAGGTCGGTGGTGTACTTCTCCAGCGCCTGACGCTGCTCTTCGGCATTGGGGTCATCGACGTTCTGCCCGCCGCGTATGCTGTCGATCGTCTTCTCGATCGCCCCTTTCACTGCGCCGGCGTTCTTCATCAGGTCGCCAAGACGGCCCTTGTCCTGCACGGCGGCCAGGACGAACAGCTCGCTCGAGATGTACTGATCGCCGCGCTGCTGGGCCAGCTTGTCGCACTGATTGAGCAGCTTCGACAGATCATTGGAGACGTGGAGCTCGCCCTCGGCACCCGATACCTGGGCCAAGCGGTCCATCTCGGCACCCAACGCCGAACGCAGGCCGTTGATGTCGACGCCCGCCTGCGACAATAGCGGGCGCACGCCGCCGCCGTCCTGATCGAGCATCGCGGCCATCAGGTGAACCGGCTCGATGAATTGATGATCCCGGCCGACGGCCAGCGATTGGGCATCGGCCAGCGCCATCTGGAACTTGCCGGTAAGTTTGTCCATCCGCATGTGGTTTCTTCCCCGCGTGATTCGTAATTACCCGCATAAGTGCGGGCCATACGGGAATTTTCAAGTGCGTCGGGTGCCCGCGCGCTTCAGTGCCGAAGCCAGACCAGGGTGGCCATGCGCCCGGTCGCCCCGCCGTCTCGGCGGTGGGAAAAGAACCGATTGGGTTCACTGAAGGTGCACTGCACCCCGCCGCCGATGCGCTGGACCCCCGCGGCGCGAAGCCGCCGGCGGGCCAGGGCGTAGAGATCGGCCAGCCAGCGGTCGCCGGTGCCGCGCGCGAAGGCCGCGCCCGCCCCCGGATCGGCATCGAGCAGTTTTTCGCGGACTTCCGGGCCAACCTCGAAAGCGCGCGGCCCGATGGCCGGCCCAAGCCAGGCCCGGCAACGCCCAGCGGGCACCGGCAAGGCACCCACGGTGGCCTCGAGTACGCCAGCCGCCAGACCCCGCCAACCCGCGTGCGCGGCCGCGACGCCCTTGCCCTGCTCATCGGCGAGCACAACCGGCAGGCAATCGGCGGTCAGAATCGCACAGGCAACACCGGGACGATCGGTCCAGGCGGCATCGGCCTCCGGCGGTTCGCCCGGCTCCGCCTCGGCGGAAAGCTCCACGACCCGCGCCCCGTGGACCTGGCGAAGCCAGCCCGGCTCGGCCGTCAGGCCCAGCGCGGCGCGCAGGCGCCGGCGGTTGGCGGCGACGGTCGCGGGATCATCCGCGCCGCCCAGCCCGAGATTCAGCGTGGAATACGGCGGTCCGCTGACGCCGCCGATGCGCGTGGTGGTCAACGCGCGCACCGACGAATCCGGCCACGCCGCGCCCCAGGATGGCCCCAACCAGGCGCGCTCAGACACAGGCGTCCAGGTCCGCCTCGAGCCCAGCCAGCAGCGCCTGAAAATCGGCCGGGAGCGGTGCGTCCCAGCTCATCCATTCGTTGCTCTCCGGGTGCGACAGTGCCAGATGCCCGGCATGCAACGCCTGGCGGCGCATCTGCTGCAACGCCTCTTCCAGTTTTGGATGCGGGTTTTTGGGGCGTTTGGGGCGACCGCCGTACATCGGGTCGCCGACCAGAGGCAGACCCACATGCGCCATGTGAACGCGGATCTGGTGCGTGCGCCCCGTCTCCAGCCGTACCCGCAAATGGGCGTGCGCCCGGAACTTGCGGTCCACGCGATAATGCGTCACCGCCGGCTTCCCGCCGCTCTTGACCACGGCCTGACGCTGGCGGTCGCGCGGGTGTCGGCCGAGGGGGGCGTCAATGACGTCCCCGGCCACGGGCACGCCGGCGACGACGGTGTGATACTCGCGAACGATGGCGCGTTCATGGAGTTGAACCACGAGCCGGTTGTGCGCCGCCAGCGTGCGGGCCACGACCATCAATCCGGTGGTATCCTTGTCCAGTCGATGCACGATCCCCGCGCGCGGCACGGCCGCGAGCTTCGGATCGTAATGCAACAGTCCGTTTTGCAGGGTCCCGCGCCGGTGGCCCGCGGCCGGATGGACCACCAGGCCGGCCGGCTTATCCACCACGAGGATGTGCTCATCCTCGTGGACGATCGTAAGGGCGATGTCCTCGGGCCCGGCAGTAAGCGTGGGGTCGACGGTCTCCGCGATGCCGGCATCCAGTATCACGGATTCGCCGCCGACGACGCGGGTACGCGGGGCCGGTGACATGCCATCGACATGCAGGTGTCCGGCTTTCAGCCATTCCTGCAGGCGGCTACGCGAATATTCGGGAAAGAGATCCGCCAGGGCGCGGTCGAGTCGCTGACCCGCAAGTCCGGCGGGGATACGGCGAATGTCCGGTTCTTCAGTTTGCTCCATCGGGTCAGCCTAGCGGGTCAGAGGGCAATTTTGGAAGTCAGTAATGCACACAGCTAAACGCGGCGCGGGATTCGCGCGAGTACTCGCCTGCCTCGGCCTCACCCTGGCACTGCTCGCCGGCTGCGCGCATCAACGCGATCCGACGGCGGGCTGGTCGGCGCAACGGCTGTACGACGAGGCCAAGCAGTCGATGGAGCGCGCCGACTTCCAGCAGGCGATCGAGTATTTCGAGACCCTCGAGGCGCGCTATCCGTTCGGCGATCTGGCGCTGCAAGCCCAGCTGGATATCGCCTACTCGTACTACCGCTACGGCGAGAACGCCTCGGCCATCGCGGCGGCGGATCGCTTTATCAAGCTGCATCCAACCCACGAGGGTGCAGCGTACGCGCATTATTTGCGCGGCCTGGTGCGCTACAACCAGGGCAACAACCTGCTGGGCCACTTCTTCCCGCGCAACATGGCGAATATGGACCCGAGCCTGCTGCGTCAGGCTTTCTCGGACTTCCAGACCGTGGTGCGTGAGCACCCGCAGAGCCGCTACGTCGACGACGCCCGGCAGCGGCTGGTGTATCTGCGCAACGAACTGGCCCAGCACGAACTCAACGTAGCGCGCTTCTACTTCGACCGCAGCGCCTACGCGGCGGCGCTCAACCGCGTCGATTATCTATTGTCGCATTACGATCGTGCCGCCAGCGTCCCCGATGCGCTGGCGCTGAAGATCGACGCCTATCGCGCGCTCGACATGCCGGACCTGGCCGAGGACGCGCGCCGGGTGCTGGCACGCAACTGGCCGGAGCACTCGGCATTGGCCGACTCCTGACCGGTATTTAGGCGGCCATCTGCCGCCGACGGCAGCCTCTGAGATTGCGTGGCTACCACAAGGCCTCTCGTAGGAGGTAGGAGCGGGCCCTGCCCGCGAACCGTCGACGTTTGACGTGGTGACCCGGTTCATTCGCGGCTGCAAGCCGCTCCTACACTAGGAGGTGACTCTCTCGCCCCCATAACGGTGTCCCAAGAACGGTGTAGCCCGGATGCAGCGAAGCGGAATCCGGGGCGAGGTCGCGCCGTGGCGCGGTTTCCCGGATTGCGCTGGCGCTTCATCCGGGCTACGGCTGCCGGATCCAACCTTTTGCGACACCCTCCCATGGCGAGGGGACGGAAACTCAGACTGCTAAAAGCGATAGCCGGAGGTGATGGGGTAGCGCCGCTCGCGGCCGAAGGCGCGCGGCGAGACCTTCGGGCCGGGAGCGGCTTGGCGGCGCTTGTACTCGCTGCGCAATAGCATGCCCGCCACCTTACGCACGGTCGCCTCGTCATAGCCAGCCGCGACGATATCCTCCACGCGATCGTCGCGCTCGACCAGCGCCTCCAGGATCGGATCTAGCACCTCGTACGGCGGCAGATTGTCGGTATCCGCCTGCCCCTCGGCGAGCTCGGCCGTCGGCGGCCGCTCGATCACCCGCTGCGGGATCACCTCGCCCTGGCTGTTACGCCAGCGAGCCAGCTCATAAACGCGTATCTTGGAGACGTCCTTGAGCGGCGCGAAGCCACCGGCCATGTCACCGTAGAGCGTGGCGTAGCCCACCGCCATCTCGCTCTTGTTGCCCGTGGCCAGCACGATCCAGTTGCGCTTGTTGGCCAACGCCATGAGCATGAGGCCGCGTGCGCGGGCCTGGATATTTTCCTCCGTAACGTCCGGCTCGAGACCCGCAAAGACCTCGCTGAGCACCTCCGAAAACGCGGCGCAGGGCTTCTCGATGGACAGGGTGTGATAAGCCACACCGAGACGCCGACACTCGTCGGCGGCGTCGTCAACACTTATCTGCGCGGTATAGCGCGAGGGCATCAACGCCGCGCCGACCCGATCCGGGCCCAGTGCGTCGGCGGCCAGGGCTAGCACCAGCGCGGAATCGATGCCGCCGGACAGCCCGACGAAAACGCCGCCGAAGCCGTTCTTGTCCACGTAGTCGCGGATCGCCAGAACCAAAGCGCGGTAGATCGCCGCGGATGCCTCCAGCCTCGGCTCGGGCCCGGCCCCGGAGGGCAGACGCCGGATGTCTCCGCCCACGAGGGCGAGCGCGCCGTCGGCCTCGCACAAGGCCGGCAGCGCGGCCACCTCCTCCCCCGCGGCGTTGAGCGCGAAGGAGTCGCCATCGAACACGAGGTCGTCCTGGCCGCCGACCTGATTCAGATAGATGAGCGGTAGGCCGGTAACGCGAACCCGGTCGCGCGCGACCTCGCGGCGCTCTTGGTGCTTTCCCCAGTGGAACGGCGAGGCGTTGATGCAGAGGATCGCTTCGGCACCGGCCGCAGCCACCGCGGCGGCAGGCTCCGGTTCCCACAAGTCCTCGCAGACGAGAATGCCGATGGGGTGGCCATCGAGCGTGGCCACGCCGGCGTCCCGGCCCGCGGCGAAGTATCGTTTCTCGTCGAACACGCCGTAGTTCGGCAGACAGCGCTTGTGTACGGCCGCCACGCGCTCGCCGCCATCGAGGAGCACGGCTGAGTTGTAGCAGGCATCGTCCTGCCACTGCGGCGCCCCCACGAGTACAGCGACCCCGCTATCGGCCAGCCTATCCGCGATGACCGCGAGCCCCCGATCGATGCGCTCGGGCAGGTCGGGACGCAGCAGGAGATCGTCCGGCGGGTAGCCCAGAAGCGATAGCTCAGGCAGCACGACCAGGCGCGCGCCATGGGCGTCGGCAGCGGCCGACGCCGCCTCGAGGGCGCGTTGGGCATTGCCTTCGACGTCGCCGACGAGTACGTCGATTTGAGCCAGAGCGACTACCAGGTCGGACGATGCGGACACGGGACCTCCGGGCGGGTTCGGCGGGCGGATCGCATTGTGGCCGACGGCCGCTCGCCGGCCAAGCAACCTATGGGATAATCGCGCCAAATTACAACCACACGCGCGCTCACCTCATGTCTTCGACCGATCTGGCCATCGGTACACAGGCGGCCCCCGGCCCCGGGCACCCCGGCCAGTGGACCTCCCTACGGCTGCTGAACAGCTACCGGCTATTCGTCGCGGTGGTGTTGCTGGCCGTCTTCTTCGCCCCGGCCACAGGTTTCGGGCACGCCGCTCCAGTCGTCTTCTACGCGTTCAGCGCGTGCTATCTCGTGGCCGGATTGCTGTTCGCGGTCATGCTTCTGCAGCGGCGGCCGCAGGCCATTACTCAGGCCTATCTGCATTTCTATACCGACGTGGTCGCCCTCAGCGGGGCGTTGTACGCCTCCGGCGGGGCCGAGAGCGGCCTGGGCGTGCTCCTGCTGGTGCCCGTGGCTGGCGCGGGGATTTTGCTACCCACGCGCGACGCGCTCGTGTACGCGGCGCTGGCGACCGTCATGGCGCTTACCGCGGAAGTCGTGCGGCACCAGGACCTCGGCAGTAACGCGGCCGACTATCCCAGCGCGGCGCTCCTGGGCGCCATGCTATTCGCCACCGCCTTGCTGTCGGCCCTGTTCACCCGGCGCAGTACGCAGATCGCGGCGATCGCGCGTCAGCGCATGGCCGATATCCGCCGGCTCACGACGCTCAACGACCGCATCATTCAGCAGATGGAGTCCGGCATCCTGGTGGTCGGCCCCGATGGGACGATCAAACTCGCCAACGCCAGCGCCAACGCACTGCTCGATCGCACCGACATCGCGCCGGGCGAGTCGCTGGACGAACTGGCCCCGGGTCTTGCCCAGAGCCTTGCGAGCTGGCAGTCGCAGCCCGGCGCCGTGTTGGCGCCCATCGCCGCCCGCCCGGGCGGGGAGCGCCGTCTCCAGCCCCAGTTCACCGAGCTCGACGAACTCGGCACCCTCGTGGCACTCGAGGACGCGGCCCACATCGAGGAACAGTTGCAGCAACTCAAACTCGCCTCACTGGGACGGCTGAGCGCCAGCATCGCCCATGAGATCCGCAATCCGCTGAGCGCGATCCATCACTCGGCTCAGTTGCTGGACGAGACGACATTGAACGCGCAAGACCAGCGCCTGGTCGAGATCCAGTTGCAGCATTGCCGGCGCATCGACCGGATCGTCGAGGACGTGCTGGTCGTCTCCCGCCGCCGCAACCAGCCGGATATCACCATCGCGCTGCACGAATGGCTGCACGCCTTCGCCGAGGAATTCCGCCGAACGCGCGACCTTGCACCGGAGCGGATCGGCCTGCGTTCCAGCGCCGAGGAGGCGGCTACGGTTCGCTTCGATCCCGATCAGCTGCATCAGGTCGTGGCGAACCTGTGCGACAACGCCGTGCGACACGGCCACCGTGGCGACGATGCGCCCGTGCGAGTAACCCTCGAACCGGGCACCATGGCCACCGGCGAGCCCATCCTCGACATCGCCGACGATGGCTTGCCGCTCGACAGCGCACGGGTCGAGGAGCTATTCGAGCCGTTTTACTCGACCAGCAGCAGCGGCACGGGCCTGGGCCTCTTCGTCGCGCGCGAGCTGTGCGAGAGCAACGGTGCGCGCCTGCGCTTCGTCCCCGATCCGGGCGGCAATCGTTTCCGGATCCGATTCGATGTACCCAGCAGGAACCGTAGAACATGACCGAAGCCAGTGCCCTCGTCGTCGACGACGAGGCCGATATCCGCGAACTCGTCGAGATCACCCTGGGCCGCATGGGCATCGACACGACCGCCGTGGGCGATGTCGCCGCGGCACGAGCGGCCCTTTCGAGCCAGCATTTCGACCTGTGCGTAACCGACATGCGGCTGCCGGACGGCGACGGCCTCGAGCTGGTACGCCTGGTGGCCGATTCATACCCGGCGATCCCCATCGCGGTGATCACGGCGCATGGCAGCATGGATGCGGCCGTCACCGCGCTCAAGGCCGGCGCATTCGACTTTGTCTCCAAGCCGGTCGATCTGGAGGACTTGCGGCGCTTGGCGGGCCAGGCACTGCGCCTGGGTGAAGAGCCGGCGGAACGTGCGCGCGACAAGCTGATCGGCGGCTCGCCGGCGATCGAGGCCGTCCGCACCCGCGTGGCTCGGGTCGCCCGCAGCCAGGCGCCCGTCGTCGTCACCGGCGAATCGGGCGTGGGCAAGGAGCTCGTGGCGCGCATGATCCATCGCCAGGGACCGCGCGCGGACGCCCCGTTCGTCCCGGTCAACTGCGGCGCCATCCCACGCGAGCTGATGGAGAGCGAGTTCTTCGGCCATGCCCGCGGCAGCTTCACCGGCGCCACCAGCGAGAAGGAAGGCCTGTTCGCAGCGGCGGCCGGAGGCACGCTGTTCCTGGACGAGGTCGTCGAACTGCCGCTCGACATGCAGGTCAAGCTCCTGCGCGCGATCCAGGAAAAGCAGATCCGCCCGGTCGGCAAAACGCGGGAGACGCCCGTCGACGTGCGCATCGTCAGCGCGACCCACGGCGATCTAGGCGCCGCCGTCACCGAGCGCCGCTTCCGCGAGGACCTGTACTACCGCATCAACGTCATCGCACTCCACGTCCCCCCGTTGCGGGAACGCCGCGACGACATCGAACCATTGGCGAACGCGATCCTCGAACGCAGCGCCCAGGGACGTCGCGCCCGGCTGACGCCCGATGCGCTGGCCGCGCTACACGAGTACCCGTTCCCGGGGAACGTACGCGAACTCGAGAATATCCTCGAGGGCGCCATGGCGCTGGC
>JBBEEB010000117.1:0-14283 GCA_040880995.1 Halofilum sp. (in: g-proteobacteria) | reverse complement strand
CGGTTATGACATCTCCGAACTCGGCGAGGTTACCTTTAACGCGTAGCGCACCTGCTCCAGACTCTGCGAATCCAATCCCTCCCGTCTGCCCTCGAGGCACGGCGTCGCGCGGTCGTTCCTTACTTCGATGTGCTCGTGGGTGTCGCCGGGGAAGTCGCAGGCGGCGGGGTTGGGCTCGACGATGTAGTCTCCGTCGAGCGCCCGATATCCCACTGGCGCGGCATCGTAGAGTTCGCGGTAGCGCGACGCGGCCGCAATGGATTGATCAGACCTTCCCTGGTGTAGTTGAAGGTCCTCGAGCAGTTCGCGCACGTCATGCGAGCCCAGTGCGTCCGGATCGATGCGGTCACCACGCAGGCGCGCGCGCGTTCGCGCAAGTCGCCCGGCCGTTGCTGTTGCTCCCCGCGGTCGTTCATGCGCTTTGGTTAGTCACGTCCTCGATGGCCAGAAGGATGAGATCGGGCGCGTCCGGGTCGCGCTCGAGCTGACGGGCATTGAGCATCAGGCGCTTGTGCCCGAGGCGATCGAAGTCAGCCGAGACTTCGTAGTCGGCGAGACTGCGGTTGCGCGGAAGAATCTCCTCGAGCAGTCGGCGCAGATCGGCCGTGTCCCACTCGCCGCCGGCCAGGGAGTAGATATGCTGGTCTTCGACCTCGGCGGCGTCGAGGTCGAAGGTTCTATAGAAGGCGCTGTTCGCGTACAGGATCCGTAGCTCGGAGTCGAGCACGAGCAGCGGCTCGCGCAGGGTCTGGACGATGCTCTTGAAGTAAGCCTCGCCTTGTTCGGCCCGTTTGGTCTCGTCGATGCCGATGAACGTGCATACGACACCATCCACGCGCTGGTCGATCGTCCAGTACGGCATCATCCGCATGCGCGACCACTGGCCACTCTTGGTCTGAAAATCGATCTCGCGGGTCTGCACCGTCCGCAACACCGCCTCCGCGTCCTCCACCAGCGCATCGTATTGCAGGTTGGAGGCGAGCTCGGAGACCGGGCGGCCGATGTCGGATTCGCGCAGTGAGATCAGGTCGCGAACCTTCTCGGTGAAGCGCCGGACCTCGAGCTCGCGGCTGAGAAAGAGGATGGCGATTTCCGTGCTGTTCAACATGTTGTTCATGTCGTTGTTGGCCTGCTCCAGGCTATGGATCTTCTCCTGGAGTTCCGAGTTTACGGCCGAAAGCTCTTCGTTGAGAGACTCCATCTCCTCCTTGGAGGTTTCGAGTTCCTCGTTGCTGCTCTGCAGCTCCTCGTTGGTGCTCTGCAGTTCTTCGTTGGCCGATTGGAGATCCTCGTTGGTCGACTCGAGCTGCTCGACGGTCCAGCGCTTCTCTGCCGTGACCGCCTCGAATTCGCGCTCGAGGCGCGCCACCCGGTTGTCCTCGGTTTCGGAGGCGGGTTCGGGAGACTCGGACGGAGGCGCACGAGTCGGTTCGGGCGTGGGTTGGAGGCTGACGAGCAGCAACCCGCGCACCGATTCGGGCGCGTCGATTCGGCTGATTTGGATGGTCGTATGTTCGAACCCGCCGTTGGTGCGCACGCTCGCCTGCCGGTAGGTCACGCCTTGCTGTTCGTCGGCCACCGCGGTGCGCAGCGCGTCGCTCAGGGCCGGGCGCAGGCCTTCGCGCGCCATGTCGAGCACGTTGTTCCCCGGCACGCCCGCGGCGGGCTCGAGGTAGCGACCCGTGCGGCCGTGGAAGTAGGCCGCTTCTCCGCGCTCGTTGATCACGGCGCTCGCCGGTGCATAGCGGTCGAGCAAGATACGCTCGATGGTGCGGCCGAACGTGCCCCGTCGGTCCTCGGGCGGCCGGGGCTCGTCGTGACGCCCGCGCGGCGTCGGCCGAAAGGGTAACTGCGGCAAGGGACGCCCCGGCATCGCTTGATCGCTGCGGCGGTACAGCTTCTCGCCTCGGTCGACGGCCTCGAAGGAATGACCATAGCGATCCCGGCTCACCGTCTCCGAGGAGCCGAGCAGCAGCAGGCCGCCGGACCGCAGCGCATAGTGCAGCACCGGTACGACCTTCTGCTGGAGGTCATTGTCCATGTAGATGAGAACGTTGCGGCAGGCGATGACGTCCATGCGGGTGAACGGCGGGTCCTGGGTCACGTTCTGCACCGCGAACACCACTCGTTCACGCAGACTTTTCCGCACCCGGTAATGGTCTTCGAGGCGCACGAAGTACTTGGCCAGCAGCTCGGGCGGGACGTCGTTCTCGATCCCCGCCGGATATTCGCCGGCCCGGGCGGTTTCGATGGACTTTGGTTCGAGATCGGTGGCGAACACCTGTATCGGGATATGCCGCTCCAGCTCGCTCACGCACTCGTTGGCCACGATGGCGAGCGTGTAGGCCTCCTCACCCGAGGCGCAGCCAACCACCCATGCGCGCAGGGCATCGTCCTCGGACATCGTCTCGAGCTTCGTGCGCAATGCGGACGCGAGTGCATGCCACGCGTCCGGGTCGCGGAAGAAGCGGGTCACGCTGACGATGATCTCCCGGAAGAGGATGTCCAGCTCTTGCGGATGCTCGTGCAGGAAGTCGGCGTAGGCCCGCTCATGCTGGAGCGAACGGATCCCAATGCGGCGTTGAATCCGCCGGTGAATGGTTCTGTCCTTGTAGCCGGAGAAGTCGTGTCCGCAGCGCTCGCGCAACTGCGCGAGGATGTCGTTCTTGGCTTCCTCGTCGGATGCCCCGGTTTCTCCATCGATGGCCTCGGCGGCTTCCGGGAAAACTCTGGCGTGCACGAAGTCCGCGATCCGGAGTGGGATTTCGTGGATGGGCAGGGCGTCGTCGACCAGGTGCGTGCGTAGCGCCGCCAGCGGCATGCTGTCGAACTCGGCCGTCTCCGGCTGCTCGACCAGGACCAGGCCGGACTCGGCCTTGATGTCCTTGAGCCCGATCGAGCCATCGGCGCCGGAGCCCGATAGTACGACCGCGATCGCTCGCTCCCGGCGCTCGGCGCTGAGTGCGCGAAAGAAGGCGTCGATCGGATGATGCGCGGCGCGCGTGCTGTGGCCTTCGTCGGGTGTGCCTGCATCCGGCGGACCGGGCTTGCTGTCGACGGTCAGCAAGCCGTCGTCGATCGAGACCTGCCCATCGGGGACCGCGACGTAGACGTGATCGGGCTCTACGCGCAGGCCATGCCGCGCCGCGCTCACCGGCATCGAGGTGACATTCTGCAGGAGCTCCGGTAGTAGGCTCTTGCGCCCCGGATGCTGATGCGTGATGACCACGAAGGCGCATCCGCTATCGGCGGGCATGGCGCCGAAGAACTCCTGGAGCGAGTGAAGCGCCCCGGCCGATCCACCCAGTGCCACGACCGGAAAGTCCGTCGCCCCCGCGCTATCGTCCGTGGGATCGGAACCGGCGGCGGTGCCAGCCGGCTCGTCTCGACCGTGCTCCGTCATCGAAGCTGCCTCGTATTCGTGCGCGGCCTTTGCCGCAGTTAGAAGCGGAAGGTGATCGTCGGCGCCCGTGAGCCGAGCGGATTGGTCCGAACCACCGGTTATACGGGCACGGGAGATCGTACTATCACGCAAGGTGTGCGCAATTCGCGTCCCGACGCGTAGCGTCCTGAGTCGAGAATGAGCGGTTTTTCGGCGGCCCTGGCGGACTAGGGAAGGTCTGATCAATCCATTGTGGCCGCGCACGAGCCGACTTTGGTTACCTGGCTAGGCGCGGTGGCGGTTCGGTAGCCTGAGCTACCGGGCCGGCGCCGCAACACCGCCAGGGGCCAAAAACGCCGAATTTCGGATACAGGATACAAGTGTACATCTCGATGTGGGCCGGGACACAGGCTCCCCTCTGCCGACGCGCTGCGGACACTCCCAAGCCGAGGGTGAAAGGGGAGGAGGGAATCCCGATCGAAGCGGCCCGGGCATGGCTGCCGCGAACGCGGGGGCACGGGCATCGGTAGGCGGCTATCGAACAGTCTGCTTACCCGGGGCGGGGATGTCCGGCGCGTTGCGATGGGTAGGGCAGCTCGTATTCAACCTCCCGTGAGGGGGGGGGGCACACCTTGTGGAATTTGGACTTCTAGTGTGCAGCGCACGACGGTCCCGCCGCCCGTCCGCGGAGCGATTTCCAGCCGTGCATCGAGCAGGTGGGCGCGGTAGCGCATGCTGCGGAGCCCGAGGCCCTCGGCGCGGCCATCATTCGGGGCGTTATCTTCATCCTTGCCGTCCTCGCGCGCGGGTATGCCGCAGCCATCATCCTCGATGGTAAGTTCCAGTGTCCCTTGAATGCGCCTGAGCGCGATATCGATGCGCGTGGGCGCGGCATGCTTGCACGCGTTGTGGACGGCCTCGCGAGCGATGCGCAGCAACTGGAGCCCCGTGGAGATGTCGACCGGTCCCACGGAGGCATCGGCGTTGCTGTGGCAGTCGATGCTCCCCAGCCGGTTGGTTTCCGCCGCCAGGTTGGCCAAAGCGACCCCGAGTGTGTCGTGCCCGAGTTCGGGCGGCGCGAGATCGTACACCGCCACGCGCAGACCGCGCACCGCGTTCCGTAGTTCGCGCCCGAGTTCCGCGACCGCTTCCGATTCGGCCGAGCCCGCGTCCGCCAGTCGTTGTTCGACCCCGCGAGCGAGCATGGCGAGGGCGGCGAGTTCCTGGCTGACACCGTCGTGCAGCTCGCGGCTGATGCGCGAGCGCTCCAGGTCCGTCGCGGACATGAAGTCGCGTTCGAGCTGCTTCGTCCGCGACTCGGCCTGTTTCCGGGCGGTGATGTCGATGATCGCGCAGTTACACTGGCCGGCATGCTCCGCGTGGGCGGTGCTGCTCTCGAGTTCGATGTGCCAGTGCTTTCCTGCCAGGCGATGCAGGACCAGCTCGCATCGATGCGGGCCGGGATGGTTGCGCACCGCATCCCGATGATGGCGATATTCCGTGAGCGATTCGGGGGCGATGAAATGGACCAGTGGCGTATCGAGCGCATGCTCGCGCGTGTAGCCGAGGATCTCGCAAGCCGCCCGGTTGATTTCGGCGATTCGATCGCCCTCGAGTGTCACGTACCCGATCGGGGCGGCGTCGTAAAGCTGGCGGTAGCGATCGCGCGACTCGGCGAGGGCCGCCTGGGTGGCGCGGAGTTCCTCGTTCTGGATCTCCAATTCGAACTGATGGACCTGCAGCTCTTCGAGCACGCTCGGGACATCCTGAACATGCGTGTTACGCAATTCCGTCCGGCCGCCGTGCTGCAAGCGTTCGCGCGCCCGCTGCCGTAAATCCGGCTCGGCTTCGGGCGCCGGTGGTCTCCACGGTCCTACCATTTGCCGGACTCCACGCGGGAAATGATCGATGCCCGAGCTGAGGGATTGCCGGGACAACCGCTACGGGTAGAAGGCTACCCCGAAGCCACGGCCGCGGCAAACTGCGAGTTCCGTCACAGGAATGGGGGCCAGATCGGTTGCACGAGGGTGCCGATCCATGCAACGCGAGAGGAGGGGCGCGATCGAAGGGGGTGGATTTTTTTTGGGGGGGGCGCGGCGCCGGGCGTTCGTGACGCGGGCCTTATTCGACCGGCGTGTCGTCGCGGTTGCCCCAATCCGACCAGGACCCGGGATAGCCGTGGACGCGCTCGAAGCCGAGGATGCGCAGCATGGCGTAGCTCAGGGCCGAGCGATGATGGGTGTGACAGTACACCGCGACCTCCCGTTCTGGGGTGATGCCGAGCCTGGCGAGTTCGTCGCGGAGTTCGTCGGCCGGTCGCAGGCGCAGATTACGACTACGATCCATGGCGCGGGTCCATTCGTAGTGGACGGCGCCAGGGATGTGCCCGCCACGCGCGGCGCGCACGGCCGTGCCGGCATATTCCTCGGGTGAGCGCGCGTCGAGGGTGAGGAAATTCTCGTGGTCGAGGCGCTCCATGATGAAGCGGGCATCCGCGATGTGGTCCTGCGGCTCGTCCAGCGTCAGGTCGCTGTCCGGTACCGAGGCTGGCGCGCCGGTCTCGGTCGGGAAGCCCTCGTTGACCCAGGCCTGCAACCCTCCGTCGAGCAGGGAGACGTTATCGAAGCCGTATATTTCCAGGGTCCACATCAGGCGTCCGGCCGCACCGCCGCCTTCGGCGTCGAGCGCGACAATCCGAGCGTCAGAGTCAATCCCGGCACTGCGCAGAACGCGTTCGAGCAGATCCTGTTCGGGGAGGAGCCCGCCGACGGGCGGCCGCGAGGCGACGATCTCGCCATAGGGCAGATGAACGGATCCGGGGACGTGCTGCTGACGAAATATGTCGCCCGGGCTCAGGTCGATGACGCGCAGACCGGGCTCGCCGAGCCTTGCCGCCAGCTCCTCGGGTTGGACTAGCAGTGGCAGGCGTTCACTCATCATGGACCCCGTGACGAAACGGATGACGCGCTGATGACCATTGTAAACGGCAATTCGCTAACCATGGTCCGCGTGGCGGCGCTGCGCGCTCATGGGGTCCCGGATCGGGCCGGGTTGCCGCGCACGGCATTCGGCGGCGAGACGATCGTGTTCTCGGCGCGCTCCGCGCGCTGCGGATGGTCGATCGTGAAATGCAGCCCCCGGCTCTCGCGGCGCGAGGCGGCGCTGCGAATGATCAGATCGGCCACGAGGGCGAGGTTACGCAGCTCGAGCAGGTCGTTGGTCACGCGGAAGTTGCCGTAATACTCGTGGATCTCGGCCCGCAGCAGGTCGATGCGGTGGCGCGCGCGTTCCAGGCGCTTGTCGCTGCGCACGATGCCGACGTAGTCCCACATGAACCGCCGCAGCTCATGCCAGTTATGCGCCACCACGACCTCTTCATCCGAGTCGGTGACTCGGCTCTCGTCCCACGCGGGCAGGGGCTCGGGCTTGGGAAGCTGGTCGAACCGCCCCGTGATGTCCGCCGCCGCCGCGCGTGCGAATACGAGGCATTCGAGCAGCGAGTTGCTCGCCATCCGGTTGGCGCCATGCAGCCCGGTAAAGGCCGACTCGCCGATGGTGTAGAGGCCGGCGAGGTCGCTCTGCCCGGTGAGATCGGTGTACACGCCGCCACAGGTGTAATGCGCCGCGGGCACGACCGGGATGGGCTCGCGCGTCATGTCGATGCCGAAATCCAGGCACCGGGCGTGGATGTTGGGGAAGTGCTCGCGGATGAAGCCGGCGTCGCGATGGCTAATATCGAGGTAGACGCAGTCGACTCCGAGCCGCTTGATCTCGTGATCGATCGCCCGCGCGACGATATCGCGCGGCGCAAGTTCCGCGCGCTCGTCGAACTTCGGCATGAAGCGCGTGCCGTCAGGCAGCAACAGCCGACCGCCCTCACCGCGGACGGCCTCGGAGATCAGCACGGAGCGCGCTTGAGGATGATACAGGCAGGTCGGATGGAACTGCATGAACTCCATGTTCGCGACGCGGCAACCCGCCCGCCAGGCCATGGCGATGCCATCGCCCGTGGCACTATCCGGATTACTGGTGTAGAGATAAACCTTGCTCGCGCCGCCGGTCGCCAGTGCGACGGTGCGCGCCGCGAACGTCTCAATGTTGCCGCTAGTGGTGTCGAGCACGTAGGCGCCGACACAGCGGCGTCCGCCGGCTTCGTCCGGCGCCGTGATCAGGTCCACCGCGTTGCGGTGTTCGAGCAGTGTGATGCCGGGGTGGGCGTGCGCTCGTTCGAGCAGCACGGTCTCCATTGCCCGGCCCGTGGCGTCGGCGGCATGAATCACGCGCCGGTGGGCGTGCCCCCCCTCGCGCGTCAGGTGAAACGGGGCGTCGGGGTCGTCGGCGTTGCGCGTGAAGGCGACGCCGATCGAGCTCAGCCATTCGATGGTGCCGGGGCCGTGCTCGACGGTGAAGCGCACGGCCTCGGGATCGCACAGGCCGGCGCCGGCGTCGAGCGTATCGGCAATGTGCGAATCGAAACTGTCGCCGGCGTCGAGTACGGCCGAGATCCCGCCCTGGGCGTACCAGGTACTACCCTCGGGGAGGGCGCCCTTGGCCAGCACCGTGACCTGGGCACGATCGGCGAGGTGCAGGGCGAGCGTCAAGCCCGCGGCGCCGCTGCCGAGAACGAGGACATCGCTGTAGCGGTTTGGGTTCATGGCGGGCGTCATCGCCGTGCGGGCCGGCCTCGCGCGGCCGCGCAATGGAGGAACAGCAGACTGGGATGCAACGGCGGCAACCGATTCGGGCAGCAAAGGGGCGGCGCGATTCTGCCACATCCACCGGGCGCGGACACGCCGCGCCGCGCGGAATGCCGGAGTGTGAGCCGGTTCGTGTTCTGCGGACCGCCACCAGGGTGCCAGAAACCTTCATTCCGGCCTATTGTCTATCGCGTACAAGTAGGGCCGGTCGCGGCTGGCGCCGGGGCGCGGGCCTGATCGATGGGTGAGCGTGCAATCGATCTTGAGCTCGTCCGACGCGTCCAGCGCGGTGATCGGGTCGCGTTCGACCTGCTGGTGCAAAAGTATCAGCATCGGATCGCGCATCTGGTGGGCCGCTACATTCGCGACCCCGAAGAGGTCGAGGATGTCGTGCAGGAGGCGTTCATCAAGGCTTATCGTGGCCTGGCGAACTTTCGCGGCGAGAGCGCCTTCTACACGTGGCTCTATCGGATCGCGATCAATACGGCCAAGAATCATCTGGTATCGGCCGGGCGCCGAGTGCCGGATCAGGGAGTCGACGCAAGCGAGGCCGAGCAGTACGAGTCGGGTACATTGCTGCAGGAGGGGGATACGCCCGAGCGTCAGGCACTGACCAATGAGATCGAGGCGGCGGTTTATGCCGCGATCGAGTCGCTGCCGGCGGAACTGAAGGAAGCGATCACACTGCGTGAACTGGAGGGGCTCTCGTACGAGGAAATCGCGGAGGTGATGGACTGTCCGATCGGGACCGTCCGGTCGCGCATCTTCCGCGCACGAGAAACCATAGATAGTCGACTCCGTCCCTTGTTGGACGACACGGGGGGTAACGATGGCAACACATGACGGTACATGGGGGCGCGATGACGTAACCCTGTCGGCGCTCGTCGACGGGGAGCTGGCGCCCGAGGAAAGCCGGCGGGCGCTCGAGCGCCTGGCGCGGGATGCCCGGCTGCAGGCACGTTGGGCCCGCTATCACGTGGTCCGGGCGGCCTGCGAGGGCGCCGGGCAGACCCATCTGCGGCCGGATTTCAGCGAGCGCTTGCGTACCGCGCTCGCACAGGAGCCCACGGTGGTCGCGCCGCCCGCGCGGCGACGCCGCTCCCCGGGGGGAACCGGGCGCAGCGCTCTGGCGTTCGCAGCGAGCGTGACCCTCGTGACCGCCGGCGGGTTGATCGCGCTGCAATCGCAGGACGGATCGCCGGGTGGCGACCCGATGGTGGTCGTCGACTCCGGCGCGGGCGGGAGCACGCTCACGGATGCGGCGCTGGGCGAGCCCGCCTCCCCGGCTCCATTGACTGCCGTAAGCTACGGCGATGAGGGCGAAGGACAGCAGCGCATGGCGGTCTACCTGGCGCGGCACAACGAGTACGCGGGCGCCGGCGAGATGCCTGATCTCGTGCCCTACAGCCGATTCGCTAGCTACAACGCGGCAGCTCGCTGACCTCGATGCCGCGCGCGTACCGCACGGGTCGGGTCATTCTGTCATGGTGGCTGGTGGCGCTGCTGCTGCCGATCGCGGCACCGGCCGGTGCGGGCGAAATCAAAGGCGATTGGCTCGGTCGCATGGCCGAGGCCATGCGCAATCTCGCCTATGAAGGCACCCTGGTCTATGGCTACGGCAGCGAGATGGAGACGCTGTCCGTGGTGCATGGTGTCCTCGACGGGCGCGAGCACGAGCGCATTCGCGCCCTGACAGGCGAGCCGTTCGAGGTGATCCGCGACGGTGATACCATTCGCGCCCTGTGGCCGTCGCGTGAGCACACGCTCATCGCGCAGCAGCCCGCCCGTCTGCTGCCCTCGGGACTCCCCGAGGGGCTGGCGTCACTGCCCGGGCTGTACGAGGCCGAGGTGGAGGATACGAGCCGCATCGCCGGGCGGATCGCGCGGGTAATCCGCGTAACCAGCACCGACGAATTCCGTTACGGTTATCGACTCTGGATCGATCGCGAGTCGCATATGTTACTGCGCTCGGACCTGATCGCGCCCGACGGCGAGATCGTCGAGCGGCTGATGTTCACGCGCTTCAGCATCCTCGAATCGGTCGGCCCCGAGGATTTCGAACCCACCCATGCCGAGCGCGAGTACATCGAGTACGGCGAGCCGATTCCGGATCTCCATGCGCTCGACGACCCCGAGTGGCAGGTGACGGAGCTGCCGCCGGGTTTCCACACCGTGACCCACCGTAGCCAGTCCTTGCCCCAGGGAGGGAATGCCGTGCAGCAGTCGGTGTACTCCGATGGCCTGGCGTCCGTGTCCGTGTTCGTCCAATCTCTGGACGAGGCGCCGGGCGATCTGTTCGAGGGCGCCGCCGCACTGGGAGCGGTCAATGCCTTCGTTACGCGCACCGATGACCGCGAGATCACGGTCGTGGGCGAGGTCCCGCCGATCACCGTGCGGCGTATCGCGCGCGCGGTGGAGCAGGCCGAAGAGCAGGCCACCGCCGAGTAATCGCCCCCGTGGACGCCGCGTTGCCGCCCGCGCCTTGCGGAAGGCGCGCCTATGCTATGATGCCGCGCCATTTCGCCGCGCAGTTATCCCGGCCCGACGCCCTGGGGGAGACCCCGAATCGTGACGCTCAATCCCGTCCGCCTACTGACCATCGCGACCTTGTGGTTCGCCGCATTCGCCCTAGCGATGCCCGTGGTCGCTTCAGACTTCACCGATCTGGTCGCGGACGAGCACGTGGGCGTGGTCAACATCAGTACGGCGCGGCACGTCGACCCTGAGACGGCACCGCAGTCGCGCGATGAGCTGCTGCGCCGGTTCTTTGGGCCCGACCAAGGTCGCCCCGATCGCGCCGAGAGCTCGCTGGGGTCCGGCTTTCTCATTTCCGCCGACGGCTTTGTGCTCACCAATGGACACATCGTGGCCAACGCCGACGAGATCATCGTCCGTTTGCACGACCGGCGGCAGTACGAGGCGGAGGTCATCGGGGTCGACCCGCGTAGCGACGTGGCCTTGCTCAAGATTGACGCGAGCGGGCTGCCGCACGTGCGCATCGGCGACCCGGCAGATCTCCAGGTCGGCAGCTGGGTACTCGCGATCGGCTCGCCGTTCGGCTTTGACCACTCGGTGACCGCCGGCATTGTCAGCGCCAAGGGGCGCAGCCTGCCGGACGAAAGCTACGTGCCGTTCATCCAAACGGATGTCGCCATCAATCCGGGCAATTCGGGCGGTCCCTTGTTCAATACGGATGGCGAGGTGGTCGGCATCAATGCCCAGATCCTGAGCCATACCGGCGGTTCGATGGGGGTCTCGTTCACGATCCCGATCGACATCGCCATGGAAGTCGCCGCGCAGTTGCGCACCGAGGGGCGCGTCACGCGCGGCTGGCTGGGTGTCGTGATTCAGCAGGTTACAGGCGATCTCGCCGAGACTTTCGGCATGGAGCGCACTCGTGGCGCGCTGGTGACGCGCGTACTTGCGGATAGTCCGGCGGAACGGGCGGGTCTGCGCATCGGCGACGTCATCTTGCGCTATGAAGGCCGCGAGGTGACGGAATCGACGGCCCTGCCGGCCATGGTCGGGCGTACCCCGGTCGGCACAGCCGCCCGGATGGTCATCGTGCGCGACGGCGAGCGCCGGGAGTTGCCGGTGGAGATCGGGCGCTTGCCGGAGCGCGAGGCCTTGGCCGAGCGTGTCGGGCCGGGTGGGTCCGGCGAGCGCGGTGCATCCGCGCCCGGGCGCCTGGGCCTGCGCGTGGGACCGGTCGAGGAACGCGTGCGCGAGGAGCTGAGCCTGGGAGACGGGGGCGTGCAGCTGGTCGCGCCGCCGCGCGAGGCCGCCGCGTCCGCCGATCTGAGCGAGGGCGACGTCCTGGTGCTGATGAACTCGCGTCCGATCGCCGGGGTGGACGATTTCCGTGAGCAGGTAGCCCAGTTGGATGCGGGCAGTAAGGTGGCTTTGCTGGTGCAGCGTCCCGGCGGTCCCCAGTTCGTCGCCATCGAGGTCCCCGAATCCGGGGCGAATTGATGGCGGGTGGGTTGGTACTGTACACCCGCGCCGGCTGCCATCTGTGTCACGACATGCTGGCGGCGGCGCGTCCGATTGCACAAGAACACGGCCTCGAGATCGTGCTGGTCGACATCGACGACGATCTCAAGCTGGCCGCACGCTACAACCTGAATATTCCCGTTCTCGAGCTCGACGGCCACGAGGTCTGTCACCACTTCCTCGATCAGGCCGCGCTCGAGCGCGCCCTGGCGGAGCGATAACGCGCGATGGACCTGCAGCACATTCGCAACTTTTCGATCATTGCGCATATCGACCATGGCAAGTCCACCGTGGCGGATCGCTTCATCGAGAACTGCAGCCTCGTGTCGCAACGCGACCATGCCGAGCAGATGCTCGATTCCATGGATCTCGAGCGCGAACGCGGCATCACCATCAAGGCCCAGGCGGTCTCGCTCAAATACCAGGCGCGCGATGGCGAGGAGTACCTGCTCAACTTCATCGACACGCCGGGCCACGTCGACTTCTCTTACGAGGTGGCCCGCTCGCTGCAGGCCTGCGAGGGCGGATTGCTCGTGGTCGATGCCTCGCAGGGCGTCGAGGCCCAGAGCGTGGCCAACTGCTACACGGCGATCGGTCTCGATCTCGAGGTCCTGCCGGTGCTCAACAAGATCGATCTGCCGGCCGCCGAGCCCGACCGGGTGGCCGATGAGATCGAGGAGATCATCGGTCTCGAGGCGCAGGACGCAGTGCGTGTCTCGGCCAAGACCGGCGAGGGCATCGTCGATCTTCTGGAGATGCTGGTCGCGCGGGTGCCGCCGCCACAGGGCGATCCCGAGGGGCGAGCCAAGGCGCTGATCGTCGACTCTTGGTTCGACCAATACGTCGGGGTGGTCTCGCTGATCCGCGTATTCGAGGGCACGCTGCGCTCCAACGACAAGGTCAAGATCATGTCGACCGGGCGTAACTACCAGATCGACGCCGTGGGCGTGTTCACGCCCACGCGCGAATCGCGCGACGTACTCAGCGCGGGCGAGGTTGGGTTCCTCATCGCGGGCATCAAGGATATCGATGCCGTGCGCGTCGGTGACACGATCACGGGGGCGTCGCATCCGGCCGATGAGCCGCTGCCCGGCTTCCGTGAGATTCAGCCGAATGTCTTTACCGGCCTGTTTCCGATCAGCTCGGAGGACTACGGGGCCTTTCGCGACGCGCTGGGCAAGCTGCGCCTGAACGACTCCGCTTTGCGCTATGAGCCGGAGACCTCGCAGGCGCTGGGCTTCGGATTTCGCGTCGGCTTCCTCGGTATGCTGCACATGGAGATCGTGCAGGAGCGCCTGGAGCGCGAGTACGGCCTCGAGCTGATCACCACCGCGCCCACGGTCGTATTCGAGGTGCTCACGACCGAGGGCGAGATCTGGAGCGTGCACAATCCGGCCGAGCTGCCGGCGCCGAACGAGATTGAGGAGGTGCGCGAGCCCATCGTCGAGGCGAACCTGCTGGTACCGCAGGAATTCGTCGGCGAGGTGATCAAGCTGTGCGTCGAGAAGCGCGGCGTGCAAACGCGGATGCAGTATGTCGGCAAGCAGGTCGCGATGACCTACGAGCTGCCGCTGGCCGAGATCGTGCTGGATTTCTTCGACCGGCTGAAATCCGTCAGCCGGGGGTATGCCTCCTTCGATTACGAGTTCGTCCGGTTCCAGCCGGCCGACTTGGTCAAGCTGGACATCCTGATCAATGGTGATCGGGTCGATGCGCTGTCGATCATCGTCCATCGCGCCAAGAGCCAGCAGCGCGGGCGTGATCTGGTCGAGAAAATGAAAGAAATCATCCCGCGGCAGATGTTCGAGGTGGCGATCCAGGCCGCGATCGGTAACCATGTGATCGCGCGCTCGACCGTCAAGGCGATGCGTAAGAATGTCACCGCCAAGTGCTATGGCGGCGATGTCACGCGTAAGCGCAAGCTGCTCGAAAAACAAAAGGCCGGAAAACGGCGCATGAAGCAGGTCGGCAAGGTGGAAATTCCACAGGACGCTTTCCTCGCCGTGCTTCAGGTCGAAAAGAACTAGTTGGGTCATGCGGGTATTTCGGTAACACTCTGAGCGGACATGGCGCTTCAGCACGAGGCGCGGCGAACGAGCGTAGCAAGTCCTACGTGAGCGAGGCGCAACGCCGTGATGGAGCGCGATGTTCGCTCTCGCAGGGCGGCGCTGTGCGCACCCGCCGCTGCGTTGCTCGTCACTCGTGTAGGAC
>JBBEEB010000116.1:0-71898 GCA_040880995.1 Halofilum sp. (in: g-proteobacteria) | reverse complement strand
CCGAGCCCGAGCCCGAGCCCGAGCCCGAGCCCGAGCCCGAGCCCGAGCCCGAGCCCGAGCCCGAGCCCGAGCCCGAGCCCGAGCCGGAGCCGGAGCCGGAGCCGGAGCCGGAGCCGGAGCCGGAGCCGGACGAGCGTGTCATCGAGCGCGATGCGACACGGGAATCACCCGCCGAGCCAGCGGAACGCAGCGAAACGCCGAGGCCGCCAGAGCCAGCGCAGCCGCCCCCCAAGGACACCGCGGCGAGCCAGGGCACGAACGCACGCGCGGGCAGCGGCGCCGGTCAAGCAGCGGACCAGACGGATGGCCAGGCAGGTGGGGGCAATCCCGGCGCGCGCGAGGACTACCTCACCAAGCTCCAAGCGCATCTACAGCGCAACAAGGAGTACCCGCGGCGCGCGCAACGTCGGCGCATTCAGGGGACCGTCCATGTGCGCTTCACCGTCCATGCGGACGGCCGGGTGACCGACGCCCAATTCGTCGAGCGCTCCGACGCCCGGGCGCTCGACCGCGCCGCCATGGAGATGCTGCGTCGCGCCGAGCCCCTGCCGCGGTTTCCCGACGACCTCGGGCGCGACCGCATCACCCTCACCGTCCCGGTTGCGTTCCGCTTACGTTAGGCGCGCCCGGCGATGCCTGCCTTGAACCAAGCCTCCGGAGAACCCGATATGGCGCATAGGTACGCGACCGACGCCTCGAGCCACCCCCTGCCGTGCCGACCGCGGCGGTGGCTGGCGGTGCTTATCGTGTTCACCCTGGCGGCGACGGCGCGCGCCGATGAAGGGGCGCTGCATAGCCAGATACCGTCTGGCGTCACGGATCCCCAGCGCGTGATCGCGCTGGAGTTCCTGGATACGGAGATCGCGCTGGCGCTCGAGCTGCCCATCGTCGGCGTGGCCGACAAGGCGGCCTACCGACGCTGGGTCGAAGTGGGCGCCGAGGCGCTCACCGAGGCCGTCGATGTCGGCGGGCGGGCCGAGCCCAGCCTGGAGCAGATCATTCGCCTGCAGCCGGATTTGATCGTGGGCTCGACCTGGCGCCATGCCGGGGTCGCCGACCGGCTGGCGCGCATCGCGCCGCTGGCCCTGTATCGGGATCTGCCCAAACCGGAGGCGAGCGACCAGTTCACGCGGATGCGGGCGATCGTGCGCGATCTGGGCAGCCGCACTGGTCGCGCTCAGCGCGCCGAGTCCGTGTTGGCGCGGATCGATGCATACCTGGCCCAGGGCCGCGAACAGCTTGCCGAGGCCGGACTCGAAGGAACGCCGGTCGTGTTCGGCCAGGTGGTGCAGGGGAACGACCGCATTCGCCTGTTCACCGACAACAGCATGGTGGTGCAGGTCATGCAGCGTCTGGGACTGCGCAATGGCTGGGACGCGCCGCCCGGTGAGTACGGCTATCGCTCGGGCGACATCGGCGCGCTGCGAACGCTCTCGGATGGCGTACACCTGGTCCTATCGGCCGCGGCCGACAGCAGATCCTACCGGGCGCTCACGGAGCATCCCGCGTGGGCCGAGCTGGCGCCGGTACGCGCGGGCAATGCCCATCGGGTGGCGCGCGAGCTATGGCCGTTCGGTGGGCCGTACTCGGCGATGCGGATCGGCAATCGGTTGGTGGAGCGGCTTACCGGATCCCCGATCAACGCGGCGCCGCCGACTGTCGATGGCGCGTCAACAACCAGATGAAATAGGGTGCCCCGATCAATGCGGTCATGATGCCGGCGGGGACCTGGCGCGGCGCCAGGAGCGTCCGTCCCGCGGTGTCCGCCAGCACCATCAGCAACGCGCCACAGACCAGGCTCATGAGCCAGTGCGCACGGAAGCGATCCGGCCGGAGCATCCGGGCGATGTGCGGGCCCGCCAGACCGACGAACACGAGGCTGCCGGCGACGCTGACCGCCCCCGCCGTCGCCAGCGCGGCGCCGGCCAGCGCGAGTCGGCGCCAGCGCTCCGGATCGACGCCCAAGGTCGCCGCCTTGGCGTCGCCCAGTGCGAGCAGGTCCAGGCGGGGTCCGCCCACCAGCGCCAGCGCCGTGACCATGACCCCGACCGGGGCGAGTGCAACCAGGTCGCCCCAACCGCGCCCGTAGACGCTGCCATTGAGCCAGAGCAGCGCTTGGCTCGCCTGCAGACCCGCCACCACCAGCGTCAATGCGGCCAATGCGGCGCACAGCGCGGCCAGCGCCAAGCCCCGCAGGACGATGCGCTCGCCATCCGCCCCGCCGGCGCCGCGGCCGGCGAGCACGGCCAGTACCAGCGCGGCACCGATCAACGCCCCCGTCTGCACCGCCCAGCTACCCGGGGCGGCGCCCGCGATCACGGCGACGATGGCCGCCAGAGCGGCGCCCTGGGAGAGCCCGAGCGTTTCGGGGGCGGCCAGTGGATTGCGCAAGGCCCGTTGCAGGAAGAGCCCGGCCGCCCCCATCAGGGCGCCACAACCGGCAGCGACCAGCATGCGCGGCAGGCGAAGCGTCGCGACCACCAGCGCGTCCACACCCTCGGCCCCGCCGTGCAGCATCGTAAGTACGTGGCCCGGCGCGATCCAGCGTTCGCCGGCACAGAGCGCCAGCAGCATGGCGGCGGCCAGCGTCGTGCCCAGACCGGCAGCCACAGCCGCGCGCGCAGGCCGGGGGCGCGCCGTAGCGGGCGCGGACGTCGCGCCCAGGCGACCGCCGCCACGCGCTCGATGGATCAGCCACAGGAACGCGGGCGCGCCGAGCACGGCCGTGATGACACCGACCGGGACGGCGCGGCCAAAGACGCTGAGCGCCCCGGCCAGCACGTCCGCACCGAGCAGCAGGGCGGCGCCCCAGAGCGCGGCCAGCGGCAGTAGGCGCGCGTGCGCGCTCAGGCCCAGGCGGCGCAAGGCATTCGGCACGACCAGCCCGATGAATGCGATGGGTCCGACCAGCGCCACCGCGGCCCCGGCGGTGAGCGCCGCCGCCGCGACCGCCGCCAGCGCGAACTGCCCGCGCGGCAGGCCGAGCGCCCCCGCGAAGGACTCGCCCAACGCCAGCAGGTCCAGACCGCGGGTCAGGAGCGCCGCCACGGCGGCGCCAAGCGCGAGCCACGGCGCTGTCTGGCCGAGCGGCGCCCAACCCACGCGCAGGGGCTCCCCCGCGCCCCACAGGAACGCCGCCGCCATGCGCTCCTCCTCGAACACGGCCACGGCCGCGGCCACCGCGGCCAGGCTCAGACTCACGGCGATGCCGGCCAACGCGAGTGTGGTCCCCTGGCGTCCGCCCGGACCGGCGACCGCGAGCGTCAGGCCAGCAGCCGCCAACGCCCCGACGAAGGCGGCGAGCAGGCTCGGGACCGGCGCCCCGGTGGCCAGTACCAGCACCAGGGCGACGTGGGCGCCCGCGGTAATCCCGAGGATGCCCGGCGAGGCGAGCGGGTTGCGCGTCAGGCCCTGCAACAGCACGCCCGAAGCGGCCAAGCCAGCGCCGCCGAGGACCATCGCGAGCATGCGCGGCACACCCTCGTGCAGTAGCAGCATGCGGGCGACCGGCTCGCTACCGAGCACCGGCGCCCAGCCGGCGCCGTCGGCCAGCGGATGCAGTGCCGCACCCAGGATCAGCGCGAGCGCGCCGAGAAGGGCGAACCGGGTGGCGGGCGGCGCTGCGCGCGTGGCCTCGGGGGCGTCGGCGTCAGCCGACACCATCGGCACGGCTCGCGACGGGTTCGGCGAGGCGGCCATGGCGCGGCACGCACAAGGGCCGGCCGGACTCCGGATGGGTGAGGATGTGGGCGTCGAGGCCGAATACGCGCTGCACGGTGGCGGCGGTCAGGACCGCGTCGGGGTCACCGTCGGCGGCCACGCGGCCGTCGGCGAGTAGCACCAGGCGCTCGCTCCACGCGGCGGCCTCGTTCAGATCGTGCAGCACCCACACGACGGTCAGGCCGCGCTCGCGGGCGAGGCCATGGACGAGCCGCAGGATCTCCACCTGGAATTGCGGATCGAGGAAGGTCGTGGGCTCATCGAGCAGCAGCAGCTCGGCGCCCTGGGCCAGGGTCGCGGCGATCCACGCGCGCTGGCGCTCGCCGCCGGAGAGCGCATCGAGTGGCCGGTCGGCCATCGCCGCGACCCCGGTCTGATCCAGGGCGTCTGCGACGGCACGGCGGTCGGCATCGTCCGCGCGGCCGAGCAGGCCCTGGTGCGGAAAGCGAGCCAGCGCCACCACTTCGGCCACGGTCAGGCCCTCGGGCACGGATGGCGCCTGGGGCAGCAGTGCCAGGTGGCGGCCGAGGGCGCGGCGGTCGTACCGACTCAAGGGCGTACCGGCCAGCTCAACGGCCCCGCGCGCGGGCGCGAGCAGGCCCGATGCAAGGCGCAACAGCGTGCTCTTGCCGGAGCCGTTCGGGCCACACAGGGCGGTAATGCTGCCGCGGTCGAGCGCGAGGTCGATGCCGTCCAGGGTCGGCGTGGCACCATAGCCAAAGCCCACATCGCGGAACGCGAGTGCGGGCGCTCCATCGGTCCCGGGTTCGGCGCTGGCGAGTCGGGGCATGATCGGGGTCGGCATTGCAGGCATCGGAACCCGGTCGCTTAGGTCCGCGATGGGGCGGCGACCGGGAGCGCGCCGAAGCATAGCGATCCGTCGCCCTAACTGCAAATGCGTCGCGTTTCTTAAGCCAAGAACCCGGCGGTGGACTGGGCGCCGAAGTCCCGGCATGGCATCCGCCACGTCGCGATCGCGGGCCGCGATTGGGCGCGCCCGCACGCGGACACGCAACGCTTAAGGGGTCATGCGTGGGGGGAGCCGCAGCACGTGGATGTGCCGCCATCGGCCCCAGCCGGCGGGAAAAGAGGGCTACGAGAACCGCTCGTCTCGTAGCCCGTGGTGGATTACGGCCAGGATGCCCGTCGATCGGGCTGCGCTTAGAAGCGGAAGCGAGCCCCGAGGCGCACGAGGTTGTCCGGATCCCTGTCGGAACCGCTCACCTCGGCATCCCCGGTGAGGAGGGACCCGGTGACGGACCAATCGCTATCGACGTCATAGGCGACCCGGGCCTCGTACAGGTCGAGATCGACGTCATCGTTGTCCATCCGCGTGGCCTGGAGACGACCCTCGATCCGATCGGTGATATCCATGGCGACACCGACATCGACGCCGATGCCACTCTCGACGTTGCCGGTCGCCACGCGCTGATAATTGAGCGCACCGTAAAGGTCAACGGCGTTGCGTCCGGCCGTAAGCGGCAAGCGCGCACCCGGGCCAATCGAGAACAGGTCGAGGGTGCCATCTTCGCTGCCTTGGTCGACCGCGTAGAAGTCGCCCGATGCGCGGGCGAATAGCCACTCATTATCGAAACTGCGCGAGGCCTCGAAGCCGGGTCCGGTCACGTCGCCCACGTCCACGGCGTCGCCGGAGACCGTGTAGCGCGCTTCGAAGTAGTCGTAGTCGATCGCATGCGCGGGCGCGGCGATGGCCACCGCGGATGCAGCGGCGGTGGAAAGAAGCAAATGCCTCATGAATTGACCTCCGTGTCTGGGTTCGCGCGCCTTCCTCGATGGCGCTTGTCGGACGATAACACTGCGCGCGCGGCCGCGGACCGTGGCTAGGAACCACCCTTGCGGGGAGTTCCGGGGAACACCAGAAAGCGGGCGCCCGGAGGCGCCCGCGAAAGGATGCGGCAGCAAATCAGAACCCGAGCCGCAATCCGAGACTCACTACCTCGTTGAGATCGACGTCTTCATCCGGCGTTTCGAGCGTGCCTTCCTGGTAGCTCACCACCAAGTGCGTGGCCTCACCGACCGGCAGGCGCCCGTCGACCCCGTACAGGTCATATTCAATGTCGTCGCTGCCGGAGAAGTTCGGCTCGCCGCGGCGTGCGGTGACGCCGAGTTGCATACCGTCGGTCGGACCGATGGTGGCACCGACTTCGGCGCCCGGACCGTTGCCCACCTCCCCGCCGTAGTTGAGCCGCTCGTAGCTCACCTGGCCCCAGAGGTAGAACATGCCCAGAGGCACGCCCACGCCCGGGCCCACGGACATGAAGTCGAGCCCGGTTTCGGTCCCCGCGCCGTCGTCCTGGCCAGGTAGCGCAGTGTCGAAGTTATAGGTGTCCACCGTGCCGCGGACGAACACGACGTCGTTGGCGCTCTTGGCCGCTTCGAGGCTGATGCCTTCCTCGATGTCGACGTCGTCGTTCAAGTCGCCCGTACCGGTGCCCTGCAACTCGAAGTAATCGAACCGGTCCTCCACCGCGAACGCAGCCGGAGACGTCATACCCAGCGCAAGCACAGCCCCGCCGGCCATTGCCCACTTATTCATTACGGACCTCCAAGTCCCGGAAACGGCTTCCGTCGGCTTCACCGCCGAACTCGGCGATGGCCTCATCTAGATGACGCCCCGCGCCGGCGAAAACAAGCGCTGGCGCGCTCTTGCGGATATGGGGCAAATCCTTAGCGTGCGCGATCGGGCGGACATGGGCGCGCGCAGGCCCGGGCCTGGAGCAACGCGGAGGGGCGTCGGTGCGCCTCAAGGCAAAAGGCATTTCGACCGACGGACGTGCGCATGGCATTGCGCCAGTGGGAGCGGCGCACACGAGAAAGGGCTACGCGCGTCTGCTGCGTAGCCCTTGTCGCAACGGAGGGCCGGGAGGCCCTAGTGGGCCATACGGGCATTTCGGTAACACTCTGAGCAAACCTGGCGCTTCAGCACAAGGCGCGGCGAGTGAGCGTAGCGAATCCTACGCGAGCGAGGCGCAACGCCGTAATGGAGCGCCATGTCCGCTCCCGCAGGGCGGCGCTGTGCGCACCCGCCGCTGCGTTGCTCGTCACTCGTGTAGGACGCGCTACACGCGCTCCTCGCGCCTTGCGGCGAGCACGCACAGCGCCGCAGAGCATTACCGAAATACCCGCATGGCCCACTTGATCAACACATCGCTAGTACTCGGAGGCTTCCTCTTCGACGGCCTCGCCGGCCTCCTCGGTATCCTCGCCCATACCCTCCATGGTGTTGCAGCCAGCCAGCAGCAACCCAAACAACAGTAGCGTGGTCGCTCTCATCCACTTCACGTCGACACCTCCTTGTCTTGGTACGTTTGGCGAGCGGCCGTACTCAGGCCGGCGCGCCTCGAAGTAAAACTAGCAGATTCCGTCGCTTGCGCACGCGCCGGGCAGATCGGTGCCGCCGCACCCGGCGTGGGCGCGGCGGCTCGAGTCAATGGGCGGCGATGAGATCGTCTTCGTCGCGGCGGGCGCTTTCCGGCCGCAGCATGACCTTGATGCAGCCCTCGCGCTTGTCGCGGAACAAGTTGTACGCCTCTGGCGCGTCCTCCAGCCGCATCCGGTGAGTGATAACGAAACCAGGGTCGAGATCGCCGTGCTCGATTCGTTCGAGTAGCGGTCGCAGGTAGCGATGGACATGCGTCTGACCGGTCTTGAGCGTCAGTGCCTTGTTCATCATCGCGCCGAGCGGCAGCTTGTCGGCAAAGCCGCCGTAGACCCCGGGAATGGACACCGTGCCCCCCTTGCGACAGGCCATCAGCGCCTGGCGCAACGCGATCGGGCGCTCGGTCTCCATGCGCGCGGACTGCTTGATGGTGTCGTACCAGCCCTCGAGTCCGAAGCCGTGGGCCTCCATGCCGACTGCGTCGATGCAGGCATCGGGACCGCGGCCGCCGGTCATGTCGCGCAGTGCCTCGACCATGCGCAACGTGTTCCCGGTCTCCGAGGGCCGCAGGGGCTCGGCCTCGTGCTCGCGCACGGCCATGTCCAGGCGCTCGGGGACGTCGTCGATGGCGATGATGCGGTCGGCGCCGAACATGCGCGCGCTAGCCATGGCGAATTGGCCCACCGGACCGCAGCCCCAGACCGCCACCGTGTCGCCCGGCTCGAGGGCGCAGGCCTCGGCCGCCTGGTAGCCGGTCGGAAAGATGTCGGTCAGAAACAGCACCTGCTCGTCGTCGAGCGCATCCGGCACGCGCAGCGGACCGACGTCGGCGTACGGTACCCGCACGTACTCGGCCTGACCGCCAGCGTAGCCGCCCAGCGTATGGGAGTAGCCAAACAGACCGCTGGGCGATTGGCCCCACATCTTTTCGGCCACGCCCGCATTGGGATTGGAGTTGTCACACAGAGACCACAGGTCGCGCTCGCAGAAATGGCACTGGCCACAGCCGATGGTGAATGGCACCACCACCCGATCACCGACCTGCAGATTCTTCACCTCGGGACCGGTGTCGACCACCTCGCCCATGAACTCGTGTCCGAGCACGTCGCCCTCGCGCATGCCCGGGACGAACCCACTGTAGAGGTGCAGGTCGGAGCCGCAGATCGCAGTCGCGCTGACCTTCAACACGGCATCGCGCGGATTGATCACCTGCGGGTCCGATACCGAGTCGACGCGGAGATCCCCCGCCCCGTGCCAGCAAACGGCCTTCATCACGCACCTCCCTGCGCCATCGCGCGCGTGGTGGCATTGGTCGCGATCTCCCCGGTCTCCATCAACTGCTTGAAACGGCGCAGATCCGCGCGCGCTGCTTCCTTGCTCAAGGTGTTCATGAATCGTCCCAGCACCGCACTGAGGCGCCCCGCCGGGGGCGCGTAGGCCAGATCGAGCTGCACCTCGGTGCCGCGCGCGGTCGCGCGGAAGCGGATCTCGCCCCGCTGCTGCACGTCCGACCCCTCGACGCTGCGCCAGGCGATGCGCTCGTCGGGCACGTCCTCGGTCACCTCCGCGTCCCATTCGAGGCGTCCGGTGCGCTCTGCCCAAGGGCCCTCGGCCACCCAGTGGGTGCGGTTGCCACCGGCCGGGCGGACCTCGGTGATGAAGCGCATGAACGTCGGCAGCCGGGTGAAATCGCGCCAGAAGCGGTAGAGCTCGTCCGGCCGGCGGGCGATTGTCAGTTGGGTGGTGAATCGCTGCGGGCCCTGCCGCGACCGGCCGCGGTCGCCTGCCCGCGCACTGTTGCGCCCGAGCAGCTGATTGGCGTAGCAGTGGCCGGTGAGGCCCCGCTGAGTAAGAAAGCCGCCGGTTACGCCCGCGGTCCAGCCGACGGCCCCGCCGTGGCGCAGGCCATAGGCCAGCGAAGCCGCACCCACCGCCAGCGAAACCTTCCGCTCGGCCGCGCTGATGTTGTAGTAGGCCTCCGGGTGCCGGCGCGGCACGCGCACCGGCTCCAATTGCGTCCCTGCTTCCATGCTCGCCTCCTTGCTGGCGCGCCCGATCCGGGCGGGCAGTCCCGTTTGACTGTCGTGGCGCCCGTTGATTCCGCACGCGGGGCCGCGTATTCGCCGACGGCCGGAACATTCTCCGGGCGCGCGCGATCTCATGGGGTGCAGTCCGCGGCCGCGCACAGATCATCGCTCGCCGGGGACGACGCCAGGGAATGGCCCCATGAATATCGCCCCTCGCCCAGCGGCCCGTTCGGCCAGCGATGCGTGTCGCCGAGGCGACGCATGACGCGTGCATTCAAGGCGTTGGCCGCGGGCCTGATCGCGTTGGCGGCGGCGCTGCTCGGCGTGGCCACGCTGGGCGCGCTCGTGCTCGGCGCGGGGCTGGTCACAATCGACGGCGACGCCCTCAAGCCGTGGGTGGCCCGTCAGCTCAGCGCCACGCTCGAGCGCCAGGTGGTCATCGCCGGGGACCTGCGTCTGGAGCCGGGCCTCCAGCCGCTTGTCGTGATCCACGAGCTCAAGCTCGCCGATGCCCGCTGGGCCAACCGGCCCTACATGGCCGAGATTCCGCGTCTGGCCGTGCGCTTCGACATCCCGCGCCTGCTTCGCGGGGAGATCGAGCTGCACCGAGTCGCCCTGGAAGCGCCCGCGGTCACCCTGGAGACCGCGGCCGATGGCCGCCACAACTGGTCCTTCGCGCTCGACGAGGAAGACGAGGACGACGCTGTGATCCCCATCATGCGCTCACTGCGCATGAACGGCGGGGTGCTCACCTACATCGACCGCGCGCGCGGTGTTCGGACTCAGACCGAGTTCCGCGGCGCGCGCGGCTCGGTCACGGGCCCGCAGCGTGCGCTCGAGTTGCACGCGGCGGGGCGTGTGGACGAGGCCATGCCGTTACAACTCGATGCCTCGGCGGAGGCGCTCACGCCGGTCGGAGACCGGCCTCTCCCCATCCGCGCCGAGTTGCGTCTGGGGGAGGCACGCGTGGTCGCCGAGGGCACGGTCGGCGGGGGCGACGGCTCGCCCGGCCGCGTCGCGCTCGACCTGCTGGCGGATGTCCCCACGATCGCCAGCCTCCAGCCCGTGGTCCCCTGGACCTTGCCGGAGTGGCCCGCGCTCAGGCTCGAGGCACGTGCGGTGCGCGAGGGCACCCGCGTGACGCTCGATGATCTGGAGGCCACGTTGGGCGAAAGCGACGTGAGTGGCCGGATCGAGCTCGATACCGGCGGGCCGCGGCCGCAACTCTCGGCCGTGCTGCAATCGCGCACGCTCGACCTGGTGCAGTTGGCGGGACGGCCGAGCGAAGAGCCCGGCCCCGTGATCCCCGAGGACGACCTCGCTTTCGATCGCTTGCAGGCATTCGATGCCGAGTTGCGTTACCAGGCACGCACCCTCTACCTGCCTCAGCTTTCCCTCGAACACGCCCGGCTCGGGCTAGCGCTGGAGGATGGCGTGTTGCGCATCGACCCGCTGCAGTTCGCAGTCGGCGAGGGCCGCGTGCGCAGCGAAACGCTGCGGATCGACACGCGGCAGCGACCGACCTCGGTCACGGCGGCGTTCGCCATTGAGCAACTCGGACTCAATGCGATGCTGCAGGAGTTCGACCTTGAGGCCAACGCGTTCGGCAAGCTCGACGGCGGGTTCGAACTCGCCGGCCGAGGCGCCTCGCTCGCGGCGATCCTGGGCTCGGCCCAGGGGGACATCGAGCTGATCATGCAGGAAGGCGAGTTCGACGCACTGCTGACCTCGTTGGCCGGTCAGAACGCGCCGCCCATCCTCGAGGCATTGGGGCTGGAAGAGGACGCGACCACGCCATTGCGCTGCTTCATTGCCGACTTCGGGGCGGAGGACGGCCTGTTGACCGCGCGCACCCTGGTGTTCGACACCCCGGACACCCTGGTGGTCGGCGCGGGCGATATCGACCTCGATGCGCAAAGGGTCAATCTCGCGTTCCTGCCGCAACAGAAGGAGGCGACGCTACTGGCGGCGCAAGCGCCCGTGCACATCGCCGGAGGTTTCACGGACATCGAGTTCGCGCTCGACACGGGCGCGGCGATCGCCTCGCTCATCACGCCGGTCGAATTGCCGGATGCCGATGACGTGGAGTGCCGCCGTTTGGCCGAGGCCGCGCGGCGCAACTAAACTCCAGCCGTCGAGCCCGCCCATGCGCCGGGCCGGCGCACTCGCTATGATGGTGCGCGATGAGCGCACCCGCCCTCCCGGTCACGCCCGCGATCCGCCGCGATGCGGCGTTCCTGCCCGACTTCTGCGAGCAGGGCAATCTGCTGCGCACCATGCTCGTGGCCGAGTTGCTCGCGTTCATCATCGTGGCAGCGCAGCCGGTGGCGTGGCTCGAGCGCCTGCAGATCCTGGCGTTGGTGTCGCTGTTCATCCAGTGGGTGGCGCTGGTCGATATCGCCTTGTTGTGCATGCTGCAGCAACGGCTGGCCCGCCTGGATGACCGCATTGCCGCCGGCCTGGCGTTTTTACTGCTCCAGGGCGTAACGGCGGCATTTACCGTAATGGCCCACGGGCTCGCCGCACGCATGGGACTGCCCACCGGGGCGCAACCGCTGGCCGCCATGCTGGCCGAACACGGCGTGATCAGCGCCATCGTCACTGCGATCGCGCTACGTTACTTCTATGTCACCGCACAGTGGCGGCGCAACGTCGAGGCCGAGGCGCAATCGCGAGTGCAGGCACTGCAGGCGCGCATCCGGCCACACTTCCTGTTCAACAGCATGAACACCATCGCCAGCCTTACGCGTTCCGCGCCGGAGCAAGCAGAATCGGCGGTCGAGGATCTGGCCGAACTGTTCCGCGCCAGCCTGGCCGATCGCAGCACACTGACCCTGGAAGAGGAGCTGGCCCTGGTGGCGAGCTACCTGCGCATCGAGGGCCAGCGGCTATCCGACCGCCTCACGGTGGATTGGGCGCACGATCCGGCGACCGGCGGCGCCGAACTGCCTGCGCTGACGCTGCAGCCTTTGGTCGAGAACGCGGTTTATCATGGTGCCGAGCAGTTGCCGGGCGGCGGACACATCGCGATCCGCACTCGGCGCGATGGCGAGTCGATCGTCATCGAAATCGATAACCCGCGTCCACGAACGACGTCGCCCCGCGAGGGACATCGCATGGCCCAGGACAACGTGCGCCAGCGGCTGGCGCTCGCCTTCGGCGAGGCGGGCGCGTTGGTCGTGAGCGACGACGCGGACCGCTATCGCGTCGCGGTCCGCATCCCCGCGCCCCCGGAGGCCCCCGCATGAGGGTGTTGGTGGTAGACGACGAGGCGCCGGCGCGCGCCCGGCTGGCGCGTCTGATCGCCGAGTTCGACGATTGCGAGCTGGTGGGCGAGGCGAGCGAGGGCGCCGAGGCCGTGCGCCTGGCCCAGGCCAGCGGCGCGGACGTCGTGCTACTCGACGTGCGCATGCCCGGCATGGACGGATTGGAGGCGGCACGCCATCTGTCGGGTGCCGAACCCCCACCGGCGGTCGTGTTCACCACGGCCTATGACGATCACGCCCTGGAGGCCTTCGAGGCGCACGCGGTCGACTATCTGCTCAAGCCGGTTCGGGCCGAGCGGTTGGCGGGCGCGCTCGCGGCCGCGCGCCGGCGTACCCGCGCTCAACTGGCGCCGGGCGACGGGTCAGGCGCGCCGCGGACCCAGATCTGCGCGCGCCTCGGCGGCGGCCTGGAGCTGGTCGAGATCGAGGACGTGGTGTACTTCTTGGCCGAACAGAAATATGTCACCGTGCGCCACCGCCGCGGCGAGGTTCTGATCGAAGAGTCGCTCAAGGGACTCGAACGGGAGTTCGCCGACCGCTTCGTCCGCATCCACCGCAATGCGCTGGTCGCGGTCGCCCGGGTCGGCGGTCTGCGGCGGCAGCCCGACGGCCACCACCGGCTCTGGTTCCATGACGTCGACGACCGCCTGGCCATCAGCCGCCGTCACCTGCCGACCGTGCGCCAGCGCTTGCGCACCGGCCATTCCCTCGCCGGCTGAGTGCCGGCACGCGCACGAGGATCATCGCGCTCATGACCGCAACTCGCGTCCGCATCGCCACGCGTACCAGCCCACTGGCCCAGCGCCAGGCCGAGTCGGTGGCCGAGCGCCTCGAAGCGCTGCACCCCGGGATCGAGACCGAGCTGGTCGGCATCCGTAGCGAGGGCGACCGCGTGCTCGATCGCCCCTTGGCGGCGATCGGCGGCAAAGGCCTCTTCGTCAAGGCGCTGGAGGACGCGCTGCTCGACGATCGCGCCGACATCGCGGTGCATTCAATGAAGGATGTGCCGGCCGATACCGAGGCCCCGGCCGGTCTTCATCTGCCGGTGATCGTGGCGCGCGAGAGCCCGTACGACGCGTTCCTCTCGCAGCGCTACGATGATCCGCGGGCCCTGCCCGAGGGCGCGGTGCTCGGCACTTCGAGTCCCCGGCGCATGAGCCAATTGCTGCATTACCTGCCCGGCTGCGCGGTGCGCGACCTGCGCGGCAATGTGAACACCCGTCTGGCGCGGCTCGAGGCCGGCGATTACGACGCCATCGTGCTGGCGGTCGCCGGGCTCGAGCGCCTGGGGATGGGCGAGTGCATTACGGCACCGCTGGATCCGGCGCTTTGCCTGCCGGCGATTGGCCAAGGCGCCCTCGGAATCGAGTGCCGCGCCGGCGATGCTGCCATTGAACCACTGATCGCGCCGCTGTCGGACGCCGCGACCAGCGATTGCGTGCATGCCGAGCGGGCCGTCAGCCGCGCCCTCGGGGGCAGTTGCCTCTCGCCCATCGCGGCCCATGGGCAGATCAAGGGCGACGGCCGGCTGCATCTGGCCGCGCGCGTCGGTGCCCCCGACGGCTCGCGCCTGGTGGGCGGCGAGATCGAGGGGGTGCGTGACGATCCCGAGGCGCTTGGCTTCGAGCTGGGCCGGCGCTTGCAGGCCGACGGCGCCGACGAGCTACTGCGCATGGCGGTCTCGGCGTGAGTGAGGCGGATAGCCTCTCCGGGCGGCGCGTGCTGGTGACCCGGCCGGCCGAACGGGCGGGCGGTCTGATCGCGGCCATCGAGGCGGCCGGCGGCCGACCGGTGGCACTGCCGACGCTGCTTATCGCCGCCGCGAAACCCTCGGCCGATGCCATCGCCGCCGCGCGCACCGCGGATGTAATCCTGTTCACCAGCCCCGCCTCGGTGGCCCATGGCCTCGAACCGCTCGGACTCACTGCCGGCACCGGGGCGCAGATCGGCGCGGTCGGCCCAGCAACGGCCGCGGCGCTGCGCCAGCGCGGTCTGCCCCCGGAGATCGAACCGATCGGAGCGGCGGATTCGGAAGGACTCCTGCGCGCACCGCAGCTCGCTCCCGAGCGCGTCCAAGGCCGGCAGATCGTGATCGTACGCGGCGGGCCCGGCCGCGCGACCCTGCCAGGCGAGCTGATGGCACGCGGCGCCGCGGTCCATTATGCTGATGTCTATCGACGCGAGCGTCCGCAGGCGCCCACGGCGGGCACCGCCAGCGCCTGCGATATCCTGACCGCGACCAGTAACGAGGGCCTGACCAATCTGCTCGCGATGCTCGAGCCCCGCGAGGTGGATATCGTGCGCGCGAAACCGTTGGCGGTCAGCAGCGCACGCACGGCGGAGCTGGCGCGAGCACAAGGCTTTCGCCACGAGCCTCAGATCGCGGATCAGGCCGGCGACCCGGGCCTGCTCGCGGCGATTCGGCGCTGCGCGTCGCGATTGTCGTCGAATCGTGCGCAGCCCGATGCCTCAGAACCGAGATCCGAGAACACATGAACAAACGCCACCGCACCCAGCCGCCTGCGGATACATCCGCGCAAGACGCCCCGAGCGCGGACGACGCGACTGCGTCGACGGACTCTCCCGATCCCGCGAGCACCGAACCGTCGGACCATGGATCCGCGCGCGATGATGCGGCGGACCCCAACGCCGAGCCGAGCCCCGTCGAACCGCAGCTGCCGGATGCGAGCGAAGCCCCTGCCGCACAGACGCGCCGGGGGCGCAGGGCACGCAAGCGCGACAAGGCGGCGGCCGCTTCTTCGGCGGATGCGCCGGACGCCAGCCAGCCGGGACAAGAAGACCAGGCATCAGGTCCGGCCGCCAGCGAGTCGGAACCGCCCGCCACTGGCGGTTCCACCGGGGATGACGACGGCAGCCCCCCCACCGATGGTGAAACCCCGCCGCCCCCGCGCAAGGGGGGTCGGCTGCTCACGGTCGTGGCATTGCTGCTCGCGCTGGCGGCGGGCGGGGCCGCGGGCTACCTGGGCTGGCGGCTGATGGAACTCGAGGCGCGCGTCGAACGGATTCCGCAGGAGCGTGCGGCCGCGCTCGATCCGCTGCCGACGCAGGACGCCGTGGATGACGCGGTGCGCCAAACAACGCAGCGGGTCGATACCCTCGAGCAACGGATCGACGATCGGGAGCGGGCGCTCGATCGGCGCCTCTCGCGCGCCGAGGGCGAGCGCAGCGAGGCGATCTCGCGCCTGCGCCAGCGGGTGGATACGGCCGAGACCGCCGTTCAGTCGCTGCGCGATCGGCGCGAGCGCGACGGCGCTGATTGGCGCATGGCCGAAGTACGCTTCCTGGTGAGCATGGCCGTACGGCAGCTGCAGATCACCGGCAATATTTCCGCCGGCATCGCCGCGCTCGAGGCGGCCGATCACGCCCTCGGACAGATGGGGGACCCGCGGGTACTCGATCTGCGCGAACGCATCGTCGCGGACATTAGCCGTCTGCGCGAGGTCGAACCGGCGGACGTCGAGGGCATCGCGTTGCGGGTGCAGAATCTTGCGCCGCAGATCCCCGCGCTGGTGCAGGCACAGCCCGACGATCCGCCGGACGCCGAAACGCCGACACCGGCACCAGACCATTCGGCCGCCGGCGCCGACGGGGGCTGGTGGGCCTCGCTGCGGGCCGGCCTGGACGGGCTGGTCAGCGTGCGCCGGGAGCCAGAGCCTGCCCCGCCCGGACGCCCGGGTCCGGCGGCCCCGCCGGCGCCCTCGGCCGAACTACCGCCGGCGGAGCGGCTGCTTCTCGCGTTGCGCGAGGCGAGCCGGGCCGCGCTCAATCACGAGCCCGAGGCCTACCGCGCCGCGATCGATCGCGCGCTGGAAGTCATCGCCGCCGAATACGACGATGCGGCCCCCGCGAACGAGCGCTTCCGCGCGGATCTCGACGCCCTACGCGAACGCCGCATCGTCACCGAACTACCGGACCTCGAACCCACACTCGAGCGTACCCAATCGCTCGCCACTCGCCTCGAGGACGGTTCCGGCGACACGCAGGGGGACCGCTGACATGCGCTGGCTACTGACTGCGCTGCTGCTGTTCGCCGCGGCCATCGGGATCGCGCTGATGCTGCAGCGCGATCCCGGCATCGTGTATGTCCACATCGGCCAATGGACGATCGAGACCTCGCTGGCGATCACGCTCGCGTTTCTCGTCATCGTGTTCGTGCTGCTGTACGCGCTCTTGCGCATGAGCGGTGTGGTGATGCGCACGCCACGCAACTGGCGCCGTAGCCGTCGCGGGCGCCAGGGCGAGAAATCGCGCCGCGGACTGACGCGCGGCCTGATCGAGATGTCCGAGGGCCGATGGGAGCAGGCGGAGAAGTATCTGACACGACATGCGGCCGATTCGCATACCTCGCTGCTCAACTATCTGGCCGCGGCGCGTGCGGCCCAGCAGGCCGGGGCGTACGAACGCCGTGACCGATATCTCAAGGCCGCGATCGAGGAGAACCCCGAGGCCGACGTCGCCGTCTCACTGACGCAGGCGGAACTCCAGCTGGCGCATCATCAGACCGAACATGCCCTTGCCACACTCACCCGGCTGCGCAGCCTTGCACCGCAACACACCTATGTCATGAAGCTGCTGGCGCGGCTGTATGTGGAGCTCGAGGATTGGGAGCGCTTGTCCGATCTACTGCCGGAGTTGCGCCGACGCAAGGTGTTCAACGCCGAGCGCCTGGAGCGCCTCGAACGGGCGACCGCGCTCGGACGCATCGATCAAGCCGGGGCCGACGAGCAGGCGCTCGCGACGGTGTGGGAGTCGCTTTCGCGTACCACGCGCGGTGACGGAGCCGTGTTGCACGCCCATGTACAGCAGCTGCTGCGGGCGGGGGCACATGAGCTGGCCGAGCGGCGCCTGCGTCAGCACCTCGGCCGCCAATGGGACGAAACCCTGGTACGCGATTATGGCCTGGTACAGCTGGAGGATCCGGCACGCCAGCTCGATCAGGCGGAGACCTGGCTGCGGGATCACGGCCGCAGCCCGATGCTGCTGCTTACCCTGGGGCGCCTGAGCGTACGCAACCAGCTCTGGGGCAAGGCGCGCATCTATTTCGAATCGAGCATCGGCTCGCAGCCGCACGCCGAGGCCTACTTCGAGCTGGCGGCACTGCTGGATCAGCTCAGCGAACCCGAGGCCGCGCGTGAGCAGTATCAGGCGGGCCTCTCGCTCGCCCTGGAGGACCGCTCGGCGTCACAGGTGGGTTCGAGTAACGGCATCGCGCATCTGGAGGCGCACGATGCCGTAGCCCGGCCCGGCCAGCCGACGCCGCTGACTTCGCGCGCGGCGAGCTGATCCCGGATCGCGCGGGCGGCCACTCCGGAGCTAGTGCTGCAGACCTGTCATCGGCCGTCGGGCGCGGACTCGAAGGCGTCGAAGTAGAGGTGCTGCGCCGGTAAGCCGGCGGTCGCGAACCTCTGTCGGGACGCCGCGACCATGCCCGGTGGCCCGGCCATGTACACCTCGTGACCCGACAGATCCGGGTAACACGCGAGCACCGCCTCATGAACGAATCCCACCGTGCCCGGCCAGTCGTCCGTGGACGCCGGCGCCGATAGCACTGGCGTGAACGTGACCCGTTCATGCTCGCGGGCCCATCGCGCGGCCAATTCCCCGAGATACAGATCGCGCCGCGCGCGCACGCCCCAGAACAGATGGAGCGGTCGTTCGAGACCGCGCGCCAGCGCATGCTCGACCATGCTTTTGATGGGCGCGAATCCCGTCCCGCCCCCCATCATGATCAGCGGCCGCCCGGAATCCTCGCGCAGATAGAACGACCCCAAGGGTCCCTCGAAGCGCAGCAACGACTTCTCGGTAATCCGCGCGAACAGATGCTCGGAGAAATGTCCGCCGGCGAGGCGGCGCACATGCAGTTCGAGGCGATCGGCGACCTCGGGCGGATTGGCGAGGGAGTAGCTTCTGCGGTGGCCATCACGCAGGAGCAGGTCGACGTATTGCCCGGCACTGAAGCGCAGCCATTCGGATGCCGGAAGCCGAAGCCACAGGCGCGTGACGTCAGGGGCTAGGTCCTCGCGCGCCGTCACCCGCGCTGCCAGGCTTCGGATCGCAACCGCGTCGCCGGAATCGATCTCGCGAATGCCGAATTCGCAATCGGTCTCGGGGACGGCCCGGCACAGGATCGCGTGCTGTGCCGCCTCCGTCAGAGCGGAGGGCGGACCGTCTGGATAGTACACGCGGCCGCTTCGCAGCTCGGCGCCACAGGCGCCGCAGTGTCCGCTACGGCAACCGTAGGGCAGCTGGATACCTTGACGCCAGGCGGCTTCGAGCACGGTCTCGCCGGACTCGACGAGGAACGCCAGGCCGCTTGGCTGGATCCGAACGTGGTGGGGCATGGGCTTCGAGTGCGTGGGGGAACGCGTGATTGTCGCCCGTCTGCCTTCAGCGGAGAAGCCATGCCGGCGGGCGCGCGCGGTTCAGGCGGCGGGACGGCTGCGCTTGCTGTTGAGCCAGCGGACGATTGGTTGCCACTGCTCGCGGTCGGTCCCGCTGGCGAAGGGCGGGAGCTCGTGGATGCCGATGCCGCGCTCCGCCGCGCGGATGTAGTTCATGTTGTCGCGCAGCTGGGTGAGGACAGGCACCTTCAGGCGTCGCAGGAACTGGTCGAGTTCGTGGGCGACGTTGGTGTAATCGCGCACGCGGTTGGCGATCACGCCGTAACGGGCCTGCTTGCTCTGGATCCGCTTGTTCTGACGCATTTCCTCGATGAAGTTGGCCGCCGCGCGCATGTCCACGGGCGAGGGCAGCACCGGCACGAGGAAGGTATCGGCGCGGCGCATCAGCTGCCCCAGCGCGCTGCCGTGTGCGGCGGCGGGGGCATCGAGGATGGCGATGTCGGCGCTGCGCGGGACGCGCGCGCCCTTTTGGGTCACGTCGAGCCCACGAATGGGCGCGCGTCCACCTGGACGCGCCTCGAGCCAGGCGAGCGCAGAGAACTGTGGGTCGAGGTCGCCGAGCACGACATCGTAGCCCTGGTTGGCATAGTAACTAGCGAGATTCGTCGCGATGGTGGACTTGCCGGACCCGCCCTTCGCGTTGAGGACCATGATCTGACGCATGGCTTCTCTCCCACGGCCGGTAGCGCGCTCATAGTGGCGGAATTCGGATCGCCTGCCAACAGCCGCGGCGGAAAAGTGCGCTGGCGGCGCTAACTCTTGACCGTCGGTGCGTCCGGACTCGGCCCCTGCGGCGCGATGCCGAGTTCGTCCCAGACGGCGTCGACGCGGGCTTTCACGGCTGTGTCCATGGTGATCGGTCGGCCCCATTCGCGCTCGGTCTCGCCCGGCCATTTGTTGGTGGCGTCGAGGCCGAGCTTGGACCCCAACCCCGAGACCGGCGAGGCGAAGTCGAGGTAGTCGATCGGCGAATGGTCGATGAAGGTCGTATCGCGGCGCGGGTCCACGCGCGTGGTCATCGCCCAGATCACGTCGCTCCAGTTGCGCGCGTCGATATCATCATCGACCACGATCACGAACTTGGTGTACATGAACTGGCGCAGGAACGACCAGATGCCCAGCATCACGCGCTTGGCGTGGCCCGGGTACTGCTTGCGCATCGCGACGACCGCCATGCGGTACGAGCAACCCTCGGCCGGCAGATGGAAATCCGTGATCTCCGGAAACTGCTTCTGCAGGATGGGTACGAACACCTCGTTGAGCGCCAGCCCGAGCACGGAGGGCTCATCCGGCGGGCGTCCGGTATAGGTCGAGTGGTAGATCGGATCGCGCCGGCTGGTAATGCGATCGATGGTGAAGACGGGAAACTCCTCGACTTCGTTGTAATAGCCGGTGTGGTCGCCGAACGGACCTTCCGGTGCGGTGTCGTTCGGGTGGATGTGGCCTTCGAGCACGATCTCGGCGTTCGCCGGCACGCGCAGGTCCGGTCCCAGGCAGCGGGCCAAGCCGGTTCGCTTGCCGCGTAACAATCCGGCGAAGGCGTGCTCGGATAGCGTGTCAGGCACGGGTGTGACGGCTGCCAGGGTGGTCGCCGGATCGGCGCCGAGCGCAACCGCAATGGGAAACGGCTCGCCGGGATGCTGTTGCTGCCAGGCGCGAAAGTCGAGCGCGCCACCGCGTTGGGCCAGCCAACGCATGATCACCCGGTTGGGTCCGATCACCTGTTGGCGATAGATGCCCATGTTCTCGCGCTCGGACGCCGGGCCGCGGGTGACGACCAGGCCCCAGGTGATCAGCGGGCCGGCATCCCCAGGCCAGCAGGTCTGCACCGGCAAGCGCGAGAGGTCGACGTCTGCGCCCTCTTGCACCACTTCCTGGCAGGACGGTGAACGCACCGTCTTGGGCGCCATGTCGAGCACTTTCTTGAAGATCGGCAGGCTCTGCCAGGCCTCGCGCATGCCCTTGGGCGGATCCGGTTCCTTGAGAAAGGCCAACAACCGACCGATCTCGCGCAGGGCCTCGGTATCCTCGGCGCCCATGCCGCGCGCCACGCGCCGCGCCGTGCCGAACAGATTGCCCAGCACGGGCATGTCGTGGCCGCGTGGGCGCTCGAACAGTAGTGCGGGGCCGCCCTGTCGCAGTGTGCGGTCGCAGATCTCGGTCATCTCGAGATACGGATCGATCTCCTGCGAGATACGCACGAGATCGCCATCGGCCTCGATGCCGGCGATGAAGTCGCGCAGGTCACGGTATTGCATCAGCGCAGGTCGAATTCGGCGATCACGGGCGCGTGATCGGAAGGGCGTTCGTTGCGTCTGGGGTCGACGTCGATGGTCGCCGCGCGGCAGCGCTCGACCAGTGACTTGGATGCGAGTACCAGATCGATGCGTAGTCCGAGATTCCGGCGAAAGGCATTCATGCGGTAATCCCACCACGAGAAACTGCGCTCGGGCTGCTCGAAGAGACGGAAGGTGTCGCTCAGGCCAAGGTCGAGCAAGCGCTGCAAGGCCTCGCGCTCGCGCGTGCTGCAGTGAATCTGTTCGGCGAGCGCCTCGGGATCGTGCACATCGGCGTCGGCGGGCGCGATGTTGAAGTCGCCGAGCACGACCAGGTGCTCGTTCGCCGCGAGTTCGCGCTCGATACACGCGGCCATGCGCGCGAGCCAATCCAGCTTGTGGACGTACTTATCGCTGTCGACGGCCTTGCCGTTGGGTACGTAGAGACCGAACACGCGCACGCCGGCGATGCTCGCGCCCAGGATGCGGCGGTGTTCGTCTTCGAGTCCCACCGGATCGGTGACGACATCCTCGATGGGATGGGGGCTCACCAGGGCCACGCCGTTATAGGTTTTCTGCCCGCTGAATACGACCTGCCAACCCGCGTCGCGGAACGCCTCGGCCGGAAAGTTCTCGTCGGTGAGCTTGGTCTCCTGCAGCGCGAGCACATCCGGCTCGTGCTCGGCCAGCCAGTCCAGCACCTGCGGCAGGCGCACCTTCAACGAATTGACGTTCCAGCTGGCGATTTTCATATTTTTCGAACCACGAATGGACACGAATCAACACGAATGCTGCCGCGTACGGCGTCAGGCGTGTCGGAGCTCCGCTGACACGGAGTACGCGAGTAACGCAAGGATTCCCCACAGATGAACACAGATGGACACAGATATAGGAACGAAGCGATCTACGCTGCTGCCGGGCGCCGCGATCATCATCTGTGTTTATCTGTGTTCATCTGTGAAGCTGCGTCGCCAAATGCCACGTAGACGGTCCAGCGAAGCTCCTACGTAATCAATCGAACGATCTTATTCGTGTCCATTCGTGGTTCCTCTTAATCGGTCACGCCGCCAAACCGGACTGGCGTAGCAGTGCGGTGGAGTCGGGCTCGCGGCCGCGGAAGTCGCGGAAGGATTCGAGCGCGGGGCGCGAGCCGCCGCGTTCCAGGAAGGCATGCAGGAAGCGTTCACCGGTTGAACGATCGAGGATTCCCGCCTCTTCGAATGCGCCGAAGGCGTCGGCGGAGAGGATTTCTGCCCACTTGTAGCTGTAGTACCCGGCCGCATAGCCACCCGCGAAAATATGGCCGAAGGCGTGCGCAAAGCGGTTGTATGCCGGCGGTTTGACCACGGCCACGGACTCGCGCACCTCGTCGAGCAGACCGAGGATGTCGTCTGCGCCGGGTGACTCCAGTTCGCAGTGCAACCGAAAGTCGAACAACGAGAACTCGACCTGGCGCAACAGCCCCAGTGCGGCGTGGAAGTTGCGGCTCGCCTGGAGCCGGTCCAACAGATCGTCGGGCAACTTCTCGCCCGTGTCGACGTGGCTGGCAATCAGGTCCAGCGACTCGCGCTCCCAACACCAGTTCTCCATCAGCTGGCTCGGTAGCTCGACCGCGTCCCATTCGACACCGCTGATCCCCGCCAAACTGGGCACATCGACCAGGGTGAGCATGTGATGCAGCCCGTGGCCGAATTCATGGAACAGCGTTAGCACCTCGTCATGGGTGAACAGGGCCGACCGATCGCCGACCGGCGGTGACAAGTTGCAGGTAAGGAATGCGACCGGCTTCTGCAGGCGATCGTCGCGCCGCATGCGCGCCACGCATTCGTCCATCCAGGCCCCGCCGCGCTTGTCCGGGCGAGCGTATAGATCGAGATAGAAGCCGCCACGCTCCTGGTCGTCAGCATCGATTACGCGGTAATACGAGACGTCGGGATGCCAGCCCTCGACCTCCGGTACCGCCTCAAAGCGCACGCCGTAGAGCGCGCCGACCACGCGGAACAGGCCTGCGAGCACCTTGGGCGCGGGGAAGTAGGGCTTCAAGGCCTCGTCGGAGATGGAGAAACGCGCTTGCTTGAGCTTGTCCGCGGCGTATGCGACATCCCAGGGCTCGAGTTCGTCGAGGCCGAGGTGTTCGGCTGCGAAGGCGCGCAGTTCCTCGATCTCGGCGCGTCCGGCCGGCAGGGCGCGGCCAGCGAGATCATTCAGGAAGCCGAGCACCTCATCGGCACGACGGACCATCTTGGTCGCGAGCGACAGCTCGGCGTAGTGCTCGAAGCCGAGCAGTCGCGCCTTTTCCTGTCGCAGCGCGATGATGCGCGTCATCACCTCGCCGTTGTCCCAACGCCCCGCGTGCGGTCCCTGATCCGAAGCGCGCGTCGTCCACGCATCATACATTTCGCGTCGCAGTGGGCGGTCTTGGGCCGTGGTCATCACGGCGTAGTACACGGGGAAATCCAGGGTCAGCAGCCATCCGGATTCGCCGGCGCGTTCCGCCGCCGCCTGGGCCATGCCCCGAATCTCGGAACCCAGCCCGGCGAGCGCGTCCTCGTCGTCGATGCGCTTGCTCCAGCCCTGCGTTGCGTCGAGGACGTTCTCCTCGAAGCGCGTCTGCAGCTCAGCCAGCTCCGCCTCAATGGCAGCGAAGCGTTCGCGTTCGGAGGGCGGCAGATCGACGCCGCCCAGACGGAAATCGCGCAGGGCATCGTCGATGGCCTTGCGCTCGGTTGCGTCCAGTCGCTCGTACTCCGGGCCGTCAGCGATCTGGCGAAAGGCGGCATGCAGCGCCTGGTGCTGGCCGAGTTGGGTGTAGAAGCGGCTGATCTTGGGCAGGCAGCGGTTGTAGGTCTCGCGCAATGCATCCGTGGAGGCGACCGCGTGCAGATGACGTACTGGCGCCCAGACCCGGGCGATGCGATCGAGGTGCGCCTCCAGCGGCGCGACGAGATTGTTCCACGTGTAACGTTCGGTCGCGGCGAGCAGTGCCTCGAGTTCGGTCTGCGCCTGATCGAGCACAGTATCGACCGCCGGCTCGATGACCTCAGGCGTGATCCGGCTAAAGGGGGGTAGCTCGTGATCCCCGAGCAGCGGGTTCTCCGATGGGGCGGTCGCCAAGGCTACCTCCGTGTGGTGCGGGGGGATCGGGCCGGACGCGGCCCTGTCATCAAACGTCGAGATTGGTCGCGCTGAGGGCGTTGCGTTCGATGAACGCGCGACGGGGCTCCACCTGGTCGCCCATCAGGGTGGTAAACATCTCATCCGCCGCGACGGCATCTTCGATGCGTACCTGGAGCAGGCGCCGACTGTCCGGGTTCATCGTAGTCCCCCAGAGTTGGTCGGGGTTCATCTCACCGAGGCCCTTGTAGCGCTGGAAGTCGAGCCCCTTCCGTCCCTCGCCGAACAGCCACATCATCACCCCGCGAAAGTCATTCACGGCCTGGCGCTGTTTGCCGCGCTCCACATACGCACCTTCATCGAGCAGATCATGGACGCGCTCGGCGAAGTCCGCGATGGCCTGATATTCGGGCGAGCTAAAGAACCCAGGGGTGAGACTGTTGCGGTGCACGTTGCCATGCACCTCGTGCTCGACCACCACGCCGATGCCGGCGTCCTGCCGCTCAGTGCGGACCCGATACTCGCCCTGGGCCTTCGCGCCAATGGCCAACCGGGCGTGCAAGGCCTCCGCCCATTTCTGCATCGCGGCCTCGTCCTGCAACTGCGGCTCGCGCACGGGCTCGACGTTGACCAACTCGTCGAGCACGGAGCGGTGGTACCGCCGAGCCAGACGCTCGAGACGCCGCTGCACCTGGGTGTATTCATTGGCCAACTCGGCCAACGCGGTTTCAGCGACCGGCGGCGCATCTGGGTGCGGGTGTAGACGGGCGTCATCCAGCGCAATCGACAGCAAATGCCGATTCAACTCATCGTCGTCTTTGACGTAGTGCTCCTGTTTGCCCCGTTTGACCTTATAGAGCGGCGGCTGAGCGATGTAGACATGGCCGCGCTCGATCAGTTCGGGCATCTGCCGGTAGAAGAACGTCAGCAGCAGGGTGCGAATATGTGAGCCGTCGACGTCCGCGTCGGTCATGATCACGATGCGGTGGTAGCGCAGCTTATCGGCGTCAAACTCGTCGCTCCCGATACCACAGCCCAGCGCCGTGATCAGCGTCGCCACCTCACCGGATGACAACATCCGATCGAAGCGCGCCTTCTCGACGTTCAGAATCTTGCCCTTGAGCGGGAGGATGGCCTGCGTATGGCGGTCGCGCCCCTGCTTGGCCGAGCCACCGGCGGAATCGCCCTCGACCAGGAATAGCTCCGAGAGGCCCGGATCCTTTTCTTGGCAATCGGCCAACTTACCGGGCAGCCCGGCGACATCGAGCGCACCCTTGCGGCGCGTCATATCACGGGCCTTGCGGGCTGCATCGCGTGCCCGCGCGGCATCGACGATCTTTGCCGTGATCGCCTTGGCGGTCGCGGGGTTCTCCAGCAGGTAGGGGCCGAAGCGTTCGCCCAGCGCCGATTCGACCGCCCCCCGAACCTCCGACGAGACCAGCTTATCCTTGGTCTGCGAGGAGAATTTCGGATCGGGCACTTTGACCGACAGCACCGCCGTCAGGCCTTCACGCGCGTCATCCCCAGTCGGCGCGATCTTGGCGCGCTTGAGAATCCCCTCGCTCTCCATGTACTGGTTGAGCGCGCGCGTCAGCGCCGTGCGCAGCCCCGCGAGGTGGGTGCCCCCGTCGCGCTGCGGGATGTTGTTCGTGAAACAGAAGATGTTTTCCTGATACGAATCATTCCACTGCAGCGCAAGCTCCACGCCGATATCCCCGCTCATCTCGGAGAAGTGGAACACCTTCGGGTGCAGCGGGGTCTTGGCGCGATTCAGGTGTTCGACAAAGGCGCGGATACCGCCCTGGTACTCGAACACGTCCTCCTTACCCGTACGCTCGTCCGTGAGGCTGATGCGCACACCGGAATTCAGGAACGACAGCTCGCGCAGGCGGCGCGCGAGCACGTCGTAATGAAATTCGATATTGGTGAAGATGCCGTCGTCGGGCTTGAAGTGGATCTCGGTACCTTGCTGATCGGTCTCACCGATGGTGGCGATCGGCGACCGCGGCACGCTGTGGTCGAAGTCCAGGCGGTGGACATTGCCATCCCGATGGATCGTCAACCGCAGATGCGACGACAGGGCGTTCACTACGGACACGCCGACGCCGTGTAGCCCCCCGGATACCTTATAAGAGTTCTGGTCGAACTTACCGCCCGCGTGCAGCATGGTCATGATGACCTCGGCGGCGGACCGACCCTCCTCTTCGTGCAGATCCACGGGGACACCGCGACCGTCATCCACGACGGTGATCGACTCGTCGGCGTGGATGATGACCTGGATTGTGCTGCAGTACCCGCCCAGAGCCTCGTCGATCGAATTATCCACGACCTCGAAGACCATGTGGTGCAGCCCGGTTCCGTCATCGGTATCCCCGATGTACATCCCGGGACGCTTACGGACGGCATCCAGACCCTTAAGGACCTTAATCTGCGTGGAATCGTAGAGCGGAGCGTCGGTCATCAGCACGTCCTTCAGCGCGAAGCGATTATTATACCATCTCGTGGACGGCGCCCTGTTCCACGTGGAACACGCGGGCCGAGACGCCCGCAGGCCGCGGCACAGCCCCGGGCTCCAGGGCCGTCAGAAAGACCTGCGCCCCGACACGGGACGCGAGGTCGGTCACTCGCCCCCGCCGTACTTCGTCGAGTTCAGCGCCGACATCATCCAGTAGCAATACACACCCGCCCACATCCGAATGGGCCAATTGCCGCGCCTGCCCCAAGCGCAATAGATACACCAATAACTTCTGCTGCCCCCGGGATACCTGCTGCCGAGCCTCGCGACCGTTGAGGCGAATGGTCAGGTCCGCGCGATGAGGCCCAACACCCGTCGATACCACGTCACGCTGGCGCGCACGCTCAGCCACAAGGGCCTCATACAGGGTCACGCCCTCGGGCCACCCGCGTTGATACCCAAGCTCGAGCCCTGGTTCTTCCTTTAGCAACTCATCCTTCATCGGCAGCACGGTCGCCGCGAGCCGATCGACGTAGTGGCGGCGCGATGCGTCAAGCGCTTCTCCAGCCGCCGCGAGTTCTTGCTCCCAGGGCTTGAACTCACCTCCCCCTGCACCACGTAACACCGCGTTACGCTGCGCCAGCGCACGTCGATAGCGGCGCCACACAGAATGAAAGTCGTGTTCCACGTGGAACAACCCGAGATCCAGCAACCGTCGGCGCTCATCCGGCCCACCACCAACCAAGTCATGACTCTCCGGGTGGACTGCGATGACGGGCAGGAGGCGGGCCAGATCGGCAACCTGGCCGGCATTGGCGCCATCGAGCCGCATCCGCGCGACACCCGTGCGCTCGCGCTCAACCCCGAGCCGATGCACCCGGCCATGCGCATCGACTATGCGGCCGACGACCCGCAACGGACCGCCGCCGTGGCGAACCAGTCGCGCGGGTCGTGTGGCCGCGAACGAGCGCCCGGTGGAAAGGACGTGAATCGCTTCGAGTAGAGAGGTCTTACCGGCCGCGTTGGCGCCCGTAATGAGATTGAGGCCCGGGTCGGGCTCCAGGGCCGCGGACGCCACTACCCGTAGATCGCGCACGTCCAGCGCAGTCAGATGCATGCTGCTCCCGCACTCGACACCCGGTCGCCGACCGACCCGGCCGCTACAAGCGCATCGGCATCACGACGTGGCGGCAGGCGCCGGATGCCGGATCTGTCACCAGGCAGCTGCTATTGGAGTCGCTGAACTGGATATGAACCTCGTCGCCGACGAGGCTCGCGAGGATGTCCAAGAGGTAGGTCACATTGAAACCGATCTCGAGCGGGTCACCGTGATAGGTCACCTCGAGTTCTTCCTCGGCTTCCTCGTGATCGGGATTGTGCGTCTGGATGCGCAAGCCCTCGGCAGACATCGCCAGGCGCACGCCGCGGTACTTCTCGTTCGACAGGATCGACGCTCGGGCAAGCGCTTGGCGAAGTTGCTCTCGTTGGGCGCGTAGCTCCTTGTCACCACTCTCCGGCACGACCCGGGTGTAATCCGGGAACCGCCCATCGATCAGCTTCGAGGTGAACCGCAAGCCAGGCAGCACCACCTGCATATGGCTGGTGCCGACAGCGACCGTCACGGTTTCCTGGGAATCCCCGTCGAGTAGCCGGGCGAGTTCGTTAACACCCTTGCGCGGGACGATGACCTGGTGCCCGGTCGCTTCCGGCAACTCGGCGCTGATCTCACACATCGATAGGCGATGGCCATCGGTCGCGACGGTACGCAGCCGATCGCCTGCCAGCTCCACGAGCAGGCCATTGAGGTAATAGCGCACGTCCTGCTGCGCCATCGCGAAGCCAATGCTCTCGATCGCCTGCTTGAGATCCGATTGCGGTACGCGGAACTCGACCTGCGTCTGCACATCCTCGATGACCGGGAAATCGCCTGGTGGAAGCGTGGCAAGCGTAAAGCGGCTACGCCCCGATCGGATCACCACCCGCTCGCCGTCGCGCTCGAGTCCAACCCGCGCCTCCGCCGGCAAGCTTCGACAAATCTCGAGCAGCTTGCGCGCCGAAACGGTGGTCTCACCCGGTTGCTCGACCGTCAATGGCGTAATGGCGCGCAATTCGAGCTCCAGGTCCGTCGCCGTCAGCTCGAGGCCGTCCTCGCCCGCTCGGATCAGCACGTTGCCGAGCGCCGCGATCGTCTGACGACGTTCGACCGCGCCCATCACCTGCTGCAATGGCTTGAGCAGCTCCTCGCGAGCGATTTCCAGCTTCATACCGTAGCCCTTTCATTACTAAGTTAGGTATATCTCTTTTGTTATTACTATTGGGTCACGGCGAAAACGAGGAGCTTTTACCGAAACCCTTTTCCATTCGGGGACTTACAACACGTCAACGCTGTGCGTAAGTCAAGCGTATGGGGCCGGACACCCTGTGGACTATCTGTGTGGCGAATCGCGGGTTGAAACCGTCCGCAAGCTACCAAGCATTTATCCACAGGCTTATATACAGCTTGTCCGCCCGGACTTTTAGTTCGTGAGAATCCGGATCATGTTGGCGTAATCCTCGTCCACACGCACATCTCCCTCGCGCAGCTCGGCGATCTTGCGGCAGGCGTGCAACACCGTCGTATGGTCGCGGCCGCCGAAGGCATCGCCGATCTCCGGTAGGCTATGGTTGGTCAACTCCTTGGCCAGGACCATCGCCAGCTGCCGTGGGCGTGCAATCGAACGGCTGCGGCGCTTCGATAGCAAATCGGAGACGCGGATCTTGTAGTACTCGGCCACGGTCTTCTGGATGTTTTCCACCGTGACCAGCTTGTCCTGGAGTGCGATCAGGTCGCGCAGCGCCTCGCGCGCGAAATCGAGCGTGATCGGTTGGCCCGTGAAGTGGGAGTTGGCGACCACCCGGCGCAGCGCACCCTCGAGTTCGCGCACGTTCGACCGGATGCGCTTGGCGACGAAGAAGGCGACCTCGTTCGGCAGTTCGACCCCGGCTTGAGCGGCCTTGCGGTGCAGGATCGCCACCCGGGTCTCGAGTTCCGGTGGCTCGATCGCCACGGTGAGCCCCCAGCCGAAGCGAGACTTGAGGCGTTCCTCGAGCCCATCGACTTCCTTGGGGTAGCGATCACAGGTCACGATGACCTGCTGGTTGCCCTCGAGCAGCGCGTTGAATGTGTGGAAGAACTCTTCCTGCGAGCGCTCCTTGCGCGCGAAGAACTGAATGTCGTCGATCAGCAGCGCGTCGAGCGAGCGATAGAAGTTCTTGAATTCATTGATGGCGTTGCGTTGGAGCGCCTTGACCATGTCAGCCACGAAGCGCTCGGAGTGCAGGTACATCACGCGCGCATTCCCGTCCCGCGCGTAGATGGTGTTGCCCACGGCATGCATCAGGTGCGTCTTACCGAGACCGACGCCGCCGTACACGAACAACGGGTTGTAGGCCCGTCCGGGATTTTCCGCCACCTGCATCGCGGCGGCGCGGCACAGTTGGTTGGATTTACCCTCGACGAAACTCTGGAAGGTGAATTCCTGGTTGAGGTTGTGTTCGCCGCGGCGGCGGGCGGTCTCGTTCTGTGGCTCGTCCGCGGGGGCGACGCTCTGCACGGAGACCGTGCCGCTGCCGGAGACGGCAGATGGCCGGGTCACCGCGTGGCTGCCGACTTCGAGCGCAACCCGGTCGATCGCCTCGTCGTCCTGATCGACCACGATCTGTTCGATGCGCCCGGAGAAGTGTTCGCGGACCCAGTCGAGCACGAAGCGATTGGGTGCGTACAGTCGCAGCACACCTTCCTCGAACTGCGGCTGAAGAGGACGAATCCAGGTGTTGAGCTGCTGCTCGGAGAGCTCCCGCTCAAGCTGTGTGAGGCAGCGATTCCAGACGGCACTCACGATACTTCCCCCGCGGGATCAGACGAACAACAAGCCAGGCGGCGCCGGAAAGGCAGCTGAGGACCTGCAACGGAGAGCCGGGTGCGCCATTAGTCCTTCCATGGGTGGCATGGGCCGCCGCGCCGGGACAGCACGATCCCCCGGCCGCTGGACTGGCGTGCAGCGAACCACCTGATACGTTCCGGGTCATCAGGCGCGGACGACCGTTCTCGCGCGGGCTTCGGCACCAGTATCTGCGGGAGTGTACGCCCGATACTCGGGGTGATCCACACCGCTTTCGCGTTGACCTGCGAGCCGCATCGCACTACGATTGTCCGCTTGATTGCGCCCCCCGTGCGGGGCGTGTGACGACCCGAGGATTGCGACATGAAACGTACCTTCCAGCCCAGTGTGTTGCGGCGTAAGCGCACTCACGGATTCCGCGCACGCATGGCCACGCGCGGTGGACGTGCCGTCATTCGGGCGCGCCGCGCCAAGGGCCGGCATCGCCTGAGCGCCTGAACCGGCACGCTCGGCCACGGCATCACATCGCATGGCGCGGTTTACCCGCTGCCAGCGTCTGACCGAACCGGCCGAGTTCCGTTTCGTCTTCGCTGATCCGATTCGCGTCGGCGACCGCCTCGTGACCGTGCTGGCGCGAATCGGCGACCAGCCACAGGCCCGGCTCGGGCTCGCGGTCGGTCGCCGAAAAATCGCGCGTGCGGTTCAGCGCAACCGCTTCAAGCGGGTCGTGCGCGCCAGCTTCCGCGAGCACCAGGATGCGCTCGGGGGCCTCGATATCGTAGTCCTGCCAAAAACGGCCGCGGCCGCGGCCGACCGGACGGCGCTTCGCAGCAGTATCGATCGTCAATGGGCTATCCTGCGCCGCCGCACGGCGGACCGAATCCCCGCTGGCGCCTGACCGGAGCTTCGACGCCTCATGCAAAACCTGCGGCTGATCCTATACGGCATGCTCGCCATGCTCCTGTTCCTGGCATGGCAACAGTGGCAGCTCGACTATGCCGACAGCGACCCGGGACGGTCGCCGCCGGCCGCCGAGTCCAGCGGGGCCGCGAGCGACGGGCCGCCGACTCAGCAAGCAGACACGCCTGAGGCTCCCGTCACCGCCGAGCGCCCGGACGCGGACGATGACGCCACGTCCCCCCGCCGCGACACGCCGTCGACAAGCGAGCAGGAACTCCCCAAGAGTGAACGCGTGACCGTGGTCACCGATCTGTTTCGCATTGAACTCGACAGCCACGGCGGCGACCTGCGCAAGGCGCTGTTGCGTGAGCACCGGGCGGAGAATGAATCCGACGAGCCGGTTGCCCTGTTGAGCGACGACCCCTCACAGCTGGCCGTGGCGCAATCCGGCCTCCAGGCGGGGGACCGGCCCGCGCCCACCCATCACGACCAGTTCCGCGTCGAGCGCACGCATTATGAGCTCGGCCAGGGAGAGGACACGCTCACGGTGCCGCTCACCTGGGAAGGCGACGGCGTGCGCGTCACCAAGGAGTACACCTTCCGGCGCGACAGCTATCTCGTCGACGTGGCCTTCCATGTCGAGAATACCGGCGCTGAGGCCTGGGTCGGGCGCCAGTACCGCCAGCTCCAACGGACGCCGATCCCCGACTCCCGGCGTCCGACGCTGTTGCCGGGCTTCTTCGGTCCGGCCTACTACAGCGAGGAGACGAAGTACGAAGAGATCAGCCACGAGGACATCGGCGACGTCACCCTGCCCCAGGACGTGCAGGGCGGCTGGGTCGGCCTGGTCGATCACTATTTCCTTTCGTCCTGGGTTCCGGGCGCCGAGGAAACCAACAACTTCTACGCCAACCGGCTCGAGGGGCCATCGCAGCGGTACCTGATCGGGATGTACTCGCCCGGTCGCGAAATCGCGCCGGGCGACCAGACGTCGTTTTCGAACCAGCTCTACATCGGACCGAAGGAACGCGACTATCTAACCGGTATCGCCACGGGCCTGACCCACACCATCGATTACGGGTACATGTCCTTCCTGGCGCGACCGCTGTTCTGGGTGCTCGATCACATCCACACGTTCGTGGGCAACTGGGGTTGGGCGATCGTCATCCTGACGCTCATGATCAAGCTGGTGTTCTACAAGCTGTCCGAGACCAGCTACAAATCCATGGCGCGGATGAAGAAGCTGCAGCCGAAGATCGAGCAGATGAAGGAGCGCTACGGCGACGACCGCGAGAAGATGGGTCGCGCCATGATGGACCTGTACAAGACCGAGAAGGTCAATCCGATCGGCGGTTGTCTGCCGATCCTGGTGCAGATCCCGGTGTTCATCGCGCTCTACTGGATGTTGCTCGGCAGCGTTGAGCTGCGCCACGCCGACTTTACTCTATGGATCAACGATCTATCGGCGCGCGACCCTTATTTCGTATTGCCGCTGCTGATGGGCGCATCGATGTGGATCCAGCAGAAGCTCAATCCGCCGCCGGTCGATCCGATCCAGCAGAAGATATTCATGGCGTTGCCGTTCGTGTTCACGGTGTTCTTCGCCTTCTTCCCGGCGGGGCTCGTGGTCTACTGGTTGACCAACAACATCCTGTCGATCGCGCAGCAGTACTACATCACCCGGCACGTGATGGACGCGGGCACCCCGGCCAAGCAGAGCGGGAGCTGACCCGCAGCCGCGGTGCCTGACGCTACTGCCGACACCATCGCCGCCGTCGCCACCCCCCCGGGGCACGGCGGCGTGGGCGTCATCCGCGTGAGCGGCCCGGTCGCGGCGACCATCGGACAGGCTGTCGCGGGTCCCCTACCCGCGCCCCGCCAGGCCGGATTCCGCTCCTTTCGCGATGCTGCCGGCGAGCCCCTCGATCAGGGGCTCGTGCTCTGGTTCCCAGCCCCGGCGTCCTACACTGGCGAGGACACGCTCGAACTCCACGGCCACGGCGGGCCGGCGGTGCTCGATGCCGTGCTCGCGCGCGTGCTCGAACTGGGCGCACGCGCCGCGCGGGCGGGCGAATTTACCGAGCGGGCATTCCTCAACGGGCGCCTCGATCTCGCCCAGGCCGAGGCCGTGGCCGACCTCATCGAGACCGCCGATGCGGCCGGCGCGCGCGCCGCCATGCGTTCCCTGGCCGGCGACTTCTCCGTTCGTATCGAGGCGCTGGTCGATGAACTGACCGCGCTCCGCGCCTGGATCGAGGCGGCTCTCGATTTTCCCGACGACGAGGTCGACTTCCTCGCCGATGATGCCCTCCATGCGCGGTTGAGCGCGCTGCAAGACTCCGTCGCCGAGACGCGCGCGACAGCCGCCGAAGGGCGGCGCCTGGTCGAAGGCGCGACGGTCGCGATCGTGGGCGCGCCCAACGCCGGGAAATCCAGCCTGCTCAATCGCCTGGCCGCAACCGACGCCGCGATCGTCACCGAGATCCCTGGAACCACCCGGGACACGCTGCGCGAAAACGTCCGCATCGAGGGTGTGCCGCTGACGGTCATCGATACCGCGGGCTTGCGCGAAACCGACGATCCGGTCGAGTCCGAGGGCGTGCGCCGGGCGCGCGACGCGATCGCGCGCGCCGACCGCGTGCTCCACATCATCGATGGCAGCACGGCTTCGTTCGAGGAACTCGCGGTTCCGCCGAACGTCCCGGTCACCCTCGTGCGCAACAAGGTTGATCTCACGGGGGAGCGAGCCGGCGCGGGCTCGGATCCGAAGACCGGCGCCGATTGCTTCGCCGTGTCCGCGACGACGGGCGCGGGCCTCGACGCCCTGCGCGCTCATTTGGGACGTACACTTGCCGGTGGTGCCGAGTCCGGCGGGGCCTTCAGTGCTCGCCGCCGTCATCTCGAGGCCCTGGATCGCACCACCGAGTACGTCCGCGCGGCGGTCGACGAACTGACGATCCGTGCCGCCGGCGAACTCGCGGCCGAACAGCTCCGCCATGCTCAGGAGGCGTTGGGCGAAATCACCGGCCGCGTGACCACCGAGGACCTGCTGGGGGAAATCTTCGGCCGCTTCTGCATCGGCAAGTAAGCGTCCAGCGCCGGCGCCGGATCACGCAAGCGACGGACGCGAACGTGGGAGAAAGCATGGCGATGGGGTTCGGCGGGCCGCTGGCCTGGGCCGCGTTCCTTGCGAGCGTATTTCTGTTGGCGCTGATTGCCATCGCCGCGACGCATGCGCGGTTCCGGTGCATCGTCCGGCCGCTCGCTGCCGTCGGTCTGAGTGCCTCCGGCTATACCCTTGCCAATGGCGTGGCCTATCTGCGCGCATGGGACGCGGGCGCTATGTACGCAACGGCGCTCGGTTCCGACGCGGGTCGATCCCAGGCCGAGAATCTGGGCGCACTGGTCATCCCGTACTGGCCGTACGGCGCCGTCTTCGTGGGGACCGCCATTTCTCTAGCCTATCTCGTCATTGCATGGCGAACTCGGCGCTTCATCGAACTGATGACCCCGACCCCGAACTCCGATCGGCTTGCGCGCGAATGCGCGCGCGTCGCGCGCTTTGATGAGTGATCGGACCTTCCCTAGGCGGCAAGTCGATCAGCCCGCGCGATGCGTTCCGGCGTCTCACTCGCCACGCCGGCGTGGCGAAGTCGTAGGCCAGTTCAGCCAGGAGGGCGGCCGCACTGGCTCGCGCCGCGCGGACGCTGGTAGGCTCCCCGATTAAGCATCGGGGCGGGCAATCGAGCATGCACGAGCGTGCAGCACAATTGATCGCGGAACTGGCGCTGGAGCCGCATCCGGAAGGCGGGTTCTTCCGTAAGGTGTTCCACTCCGTTGCATCCGTGCGTCCGCTCGATGGGCGCGCCGAGCGCACCGGGTTGAGCGCGATCTATTTTCTCTTGGTCGCCAGCGATGCGAGTCACTGGCATCGCGTGTTCTCCGATGAGGCCTGGCATCTCTACGAAGGCGAGTCCGTGGAGATGTTCCAGACCGATCCCGAGTTCAGGCAAGTGAAACGCGAACTGCTCGGGCCCGTGTCCGACGGCATGGAGCCCGTCCGTGTCGTGCCGGCCAACCACTGGCAGGCGGCGCGGACCATGGGCGAGTACAGTCTTGTCGGCTGCACCGTCGGGCCCGGCTTCGAGTACGACGATTTCGAACTGCTGCGCGACCTCCCCGCCGATGCCGAGCGCATGCGGCGGCACCATCCGCAGTTCGCCGCGTTCATCTAAAGTACGATCTAACGTCAAGCTCAGGGGCGTCTGATGGATCCATTCCTGGCCGCAGCGGTGGCAGAGGCCCGGGCCGGCCGGCGCAGCGGCGGCGTACCGATCGGCGCGGTGCTGATCCATGACGGCCGGATCATCGGCCGCGGCCACAATCGGCGCGTGCAGGACGGCAGCGCCGTGCTGCACGCGGAGACGGCTGCGCTCGAGGCCGCGGGCCGTCAGCCGGCCGCGATCTATCGCCAGAGCACGCTCTACACCACGCTCTCGCCCTGTCCGATGTGCGCCGGTGCCGTGCTGCTGTACGGCATCCCCCGCGTGGTCATCGGCGAGCACGAGACCTTCCTGGGAGAGGAGGCGCTGCTGCGGGCGCGCGGTGTTGCCGTCGAGGTGCGCGACGACCCCGACTGCATTGCCCTCATGCGCGAATTCATCGAATCCTCCCCGGAGTTGTGGCACGAGGACATCGGCGTCGACTGAGTCCGCGGTCTATGTGCGCTTGGATACGTCGGCAAGGCTTGCTTGGCGGGTTATCATGCGGGCGATGGAGCATCCCGAGCAGTTCGACGTCATCGTGGTCGGCGGCGGTCACGCCGGAACCGAAGCGGCGCTGGCCGCGGCGCGCACCGGCGCGCGTACCCTGCTGCTGACGCAGAGCCTCGACGCGCTGGGCCAGATGAGCTGCAACCCGGCGATCGGCGGCATCGGCAAGGGCCATCTGGTGCGCGAGATCGACGCCCTCGGCGGCGTCATGGCGCGCGCGGCTGACCGCGCGGCGATCCACGTGCGCACGCTCAACCGGCGCAAGGGTCCCGCGGTCCAGGCGACCCGCGCGCAGTCGGACCGCAGCCTGTACCGCACGGCCATCCGCGAGTTTCTCGAATCGCAGCCCCGTCTGGCGCTGTTCCAGCAGGGCGTGGACGATCTGGTCGTCGAGGGCGACCGGGTGACCGGCGTGGTGACCCAGCTCGGCGTGGTCTTCCGCGCGCCGTCGGTGGTGCTCACGGTCGGCACCTTCCTCGGCGGGCGCATCCACGTCGGCGACCGCAGTCATCCCGGTGGCCGCGCCGGCGATCCCCCGGCCCAGGCCCTGGCCGAGCGCCTGCGCGCGCTCGATCTCGATGTCGGCCGCCTGAAGACCGGTACACCGCCTCGCATCGATGGCCGGACGGTGGATTTTGCGTCGCTCGAACGTCAGCCCGGAGACGAGCCGCGGCCGGCGTTCTCGTTCCTCGGCTCGGCCGCGGACCACCCCGAACAGACCGTCTGCCACATCACCTATACCGGGCCCCAGACCCACGAACTGATCCGCGGTGCGCTTGACCGCTCGGCCATGTACGGCGGCCACATCGACAGCGAGGGCCCGCGCTACTGCCCGTCGATCGAAGATAAGGTCGTGCGCTTCGCCGACCGCGAGCACCACCAGATCTTCATCGAACCGGAGGGCTTGGGGACATCCGAACTCTATCCCAACGGCATCTCCACCAGCCTGCCGTTCGACGTGCAGCTGCAGATGGTGCGCTCGATCCCGGGCTTCGAGGCCGCGCACGTAACGCGCCCGGGCTATGCCATCGAATACGACTATTTCGACCCGCGCGGTCTGCACCCATCGCTGGAGACCCGCGCGCTGGCCGGACTCTACTTTGCCGGCCAGATCAATGGCACGACCGGCTACGAGGAGGCCGCTGCCCAGGGCCTGATCGCCGGGCTCAACGCTGCACGCGCCGCCAGCGGCGATGCGCCGTGGACGCCGGGCCGCGACCAGGCCTACATCGGTGTACTGATCGACGATCTGGTCACCCGCGGCACGCGCGAGCCCTATCGCATGTTCACCAGCCGGGCCGAGTACCGCCTGCAGCTGCGGGAGGACAATGCGGATTTGCGCCTGACACCGATCGGCCGCGAACTGGGCCTGGTGGACGACCCGCGCTGGGGGGCATTCGAGGCGCGCCGTGCGGCCATTGAGGACGAGCAGGCGCGCTTGGCCGGGCTCACGGTGCGCCCGGGCGATCCCGCCGCCGAGGCCCTGAGCGAACAGGCCGGCGTGCGCATGGCCAAGGTGGAGACGGCGGCCGAACTGCTCCGCCGGCCCGAGATCGATTACACCACGCTGATCGGCGCTCCGGGTCTGGGTCCGGGCGTTACCCAAGCCGACGTGGGCCGGCAGGTGGATATCCAGGCGCGCTACGCCGGCTACGTGTCGCAACAGCGGGATCAGATCGAGCGCGACCGCAAGCGCGAACAGACGCCGCTACCCGCCGATCTCGATTACGCCGAGGTTGCCGGCCTGTCGAGCGAGGTGCGCGAAAAGCTCGCGGCTCACCGGCCCGCGACCGTCGGGCAGGCCGCGCGCGTGCAGGGCGTCACGCCCGCCGCTGTGTCACTGCTGCTCGTGCATCTCAAGCGCCGCGGCGCTGCGCTCGAGAAGAGCGCGTGAATGCGAATGCCGGCGTAGTCCGGAGGGCGTTTGCGCGTGACGCGGCTTTGCCGCTGGGTTCGGTAGGCACGCCCACGTGCGTGGCGGACGGTCCCGCGCAAATGCGACGGGCGGCGCGGCTGTCCGGGCGTCGGCCGGCGCCATGAGCACCGACGTGTTGAGCGCGGGCGCCGAGGCGCTCGGCGTGCCGCTCGAGGAGTCGGCGCGCGACCGCCTGCTGATCTACCGCGACGAGCTCGCCCGCTGGAATCGCGTCCACAATCTCACCGCGGTGCGTGACCCCGAGCTGATGGTGCCCGTGCATCTGCTCGATAGCCTGGCACTCGTGCCGCTGGTGCGCGGCCCGCGTGTGGCCGATCTCGGTTCGGGGGGCGGGCTGCCGGGGCTGCCGCTGGCGATTGTGCGGCCCCAATGGCGCGTCACGCTGATCGAGCCGCGTGCCAAGCGCGCCGCATTTCTGGCGCATGTGGTCCGTCGGCTCGCGCTGGACAATGTTATCGTAGCGCGGACGCGCGGCGAGGACCTGCTGGCGGACCCCGCGGGCGATGATCGCTTCGATACCATCGCTTGCCGCGCGTTCGGCACGCTGGCCGAGTTTATCGCCGCGGCTGGCCGCTTGTGCAGTCCCGGCGGCTGCCTGCTGGCGGCGAAGGGGCGCGACCCCGGGGGTGAGTTGGCCCAGATCGGCGCCGGTTGGCGCGGGGAAATCTGGCCGCTGCGGGTGCCCGGCGTCGACGCCGAGCGCCATGTCGTGCGCTTGGAGCCCGTTCGCCCCGACGACGAGTGATTCGCTTTCCGGTCCGCGACCCGCGAGGCCTGAATGAACAACCCCGGGACCACGGGGATGGACGCCGATGGCCCGCATCATTGCCATAGCCAATCAGAAGGGCGGAGTCGGGAAGACCACGACCGCCGTCAATCTCGCTGCGTCGCTGGCCGCGACCCATCGCAATGTGCTGCTGGTCGATCTCGATCCGCAGGGCAATGCGACCATGGGCAGTGGCATCGACAAGGGTGAGCTGGCGCGCTCCGCCTATCACGTGCTCATGGGCGAGTGCGACGCGGGCGCGGCCATCCTGCATTTGGAGAGCGTCGACTACGCCCTGTTGCCGGGCAACGGCGATCTGACGGCGGCCGAGGTCAAGCTGATGGAAAAGCTGGCCCGCGAGCAACGCCTGGCCAAGGCGCTCGAATCCGTGGCCGGCGATTACGACTTCGTGCTGATCGATTGTCCGCCGTCGCTCAACATCCTGACCGTGAATGCCCTGGTGGCCGCCGACGGCGTGATGATTCCGATGCAGTGCGAGTATTACGCCCTGGAGGGACTCTCCGCCCTGCTGGGGACCGTCGAGGAGGTGCGCCAGACCGTGAATCCGCGCCTTCAGGTCGAGGGCCTGCTGCGCACCATGTACGACGGGCGCAACAATCTCGGCTCGGATGTCTCCGAGCAGTTGCTGCAGCATTTTGGTGAGCGGGTGTACCGCACTATCATCCCGCGCAACGTCCGTCTTGCCGAGGCACCGAGCTATGGGCGCCCGGTGATGTACTATGATCGCACCTCGCGCGGCGCACTGGCCTATCTGGCGCTGGCCGGCGAGCTGTTGCGCGGCCCGTCGCACGCCTCGGTGCGCGACAGCGCCGGCGCCGCCTGACACACCGACTTACACGGACAATCATCGCGATGTCGAAGAAGCGTGGTCTGGGAAAGGGGCTCGATGCCCTGCTCGGCGAGGCCCATTCCGTATCCTCGGTCACGGAGGTCGACGAGAGCGATCGCCAGAACCTAGACCGCCTGCCGATCGATCGCATCCAGCGCGGTCGCTATCAGCCGCGACGGCACTTCGATCCCGATGCGCTGCAGGACCTGGCCGATTCCATCGCCGCCAATGGCATGATCCAGCCGGTGGTCGTGCGCAGCGCGGGCGACGGCTACGAGCTGGTCGCCGGCGAGCGCCGCTGGCGCGCGGCGCAGATCGCGGGCCTGCACGAGATCCCCGCCGTCGTGCGCGAGCTCGACGAGCAGGCGGCCGCGGCCGTCTCGCTGATCGAGAACATCCAGCGCGAGGACCTCAACCCCTTGGAAGAGGCGCGCGCCATCGCGCGGCTGGTCGAGGAGTTCGAGTTGACCCATCAGCAGGTCGCAGCCCAGGTGGGCCGATCGCGCGCGGCGGTCTCCAACCTCCTACGACTGCAAGAGCTCGACGATGCGGTCAAGGAGCTGGTCCAAGACGGCAGTCTGGAGATGGGCCATGCGCGCGCACTGCTCGGGCTGCAGGGGGAGCGTCAGCGCGCCATCGCCAAGCAGGTGGCCGAGCGCGGCCTCACGGTCCGCGCGACCGAGGAATGGGTCCGGCGCGAACTCGAGGGCAAGCCGGACGCGACACCGCGGGCCGAGCGCAAGGATCCCGACACGCGCCGCCTCGAACAGGAACTCTCGGAGAAGCTCGGCGCCGCGGTCACGCTGCGCGCCGGAAAGAAGGGCCGCGGAAAACTTCAGATTGATTACAACAGTTTGGATGAGCTCGAGGGCATTCTGGCCCACATTCGTTGAGCGGGCGTATTGACCCCCTAAGCATCGGCTTCCTATAATCCCGCGCTTTGTGCGCGCCGGCTCGCTTGAATCGAGTCGGTGGGAGGCGCCGCCTCCAGGCCCCCGTAGCGGAGGCCAAAGTGCCATCGCAACACCCCCCGACGCGGCCGCGTATAGGCCGGCTGATTGCCGCCCAACTCGCGGTGGGCGCGTTGGCGACCGGCTCGGCGGGCGTGCTCGCCGGCTCGGCTGCGGCGCTCGCCGCCGGTCTCGGCGCGCTGAGTTGCGCGCTGCCGCAGTCCTGGTTCGCGTGGCGGGCCTTGGGCCCGCGTAGCCGGGGGGATGTCAACACGATGTTGCGGGCACTGTATCGAGGCGAGGCAGTCAAGCTCGCGGCCATCGCGGTATTCCTGATTGGGATATTTCGGCTCTGGCCCGAACTGCCGCCGCTCGCGCTCGTGTCCGGCTTGATTTCGGTGCAGGTGGTCAACTTGTTGACCCCGCTGCTGCTCGAAGGCTGACCCTCAAGGGGCGATCAGAGAACATGGCATCCGAACAGCTCACGTCGCAGGACTACATCCGGCACCACCTGCAGAACCTTACGTACGGGGAGCACCCGGATGGTTCCTGGGGCTTCGCGCACAGTGCGCAGGAAGCGGCCGACATGGGGTTCTGGGCGATCCACGTCGACACCATGTTCTTTTCGATCCTCACGGCTGTGCTGTTCCTGGGTTTGTTCAAGCTCGTGGTCAACCGGGTGACCAGCGGCCAGCCCGGCGGTCTCCAGAATTTCGTAGAAACGATTGTCGAATTCGTCGATACGCAAGTCCGCGATTCGTTCCACGGCAAGAGCCCGCTGATCGCGCCGCTGGCGCTGACCATCATGGTGTGGATCTTCCTGATGAATCTGCTCGACCTGGTGCCGGTGGACTGGGTGCCGCAGCTGGCCGCGGCGATGGGTATCGAATATCTGCGCATCGTGCCGACCGCGGACATCAACGCGCCCATCGGCATGGCCATCGGCGTGTTCTTCCTGATCCTGTTTTACAACATCAAGATCAAGGGCGTCGTCGGCTTCACCAAGGAGATGACGCTGCATCCGTTCGGCAAGTGGCTGATGCCGTTCAACCTGCTGCTCGAGACCGTGACGCTGGTCGCCAAGAACGTGTCGCTGGCCATGCGACTGTTCGGCAACCTGTACGCCGCCGAGCTGATCTTCGTGCTGATCGCGACGGTGCCCTTCTGGGCGCAGTGGACGCTGCATGTCCCGTGGGCGATCTATCACATTCTCGTCGTTCCGCTGCAGGCGTTCATCTTCATGGTCCTGACCATCGTGTACCTCTCGATGGCGCACGAGACCGAGGAAGAACACTAGGAAGAACGCTGAGCGGACGCGTAAGCGCTCCGACTTTTTCAACCGCACGACACCCGGGAGTAACCCAATGGAAATCGCAGAAGGTCTACAGATGATCGCTGCCGGCCTGATGCTCGGCGCCGCCGGCTTTGGCACCGCCATCGGCTTCGGCATTCTGGGCGGCAAGTTCCTCGAGGGCGCCGCGCGCCAGCCCGAGATGGCGCCGATGCTGCAGGTCAAGATGTTCATCGTTGCCGGCCTGCTCGACGCGCTGTCGGTCATCGGCCTGGCCATCGGCCTCTATCTTATCTTCGTCGGCTGAGCACGGTCCGTTGAAGGCAGCGGTCGTTCGTGACCGCCATCCCGTGGGGGCGTCGTTATGAACATTAACCTGACTCTGATCGGCCAGACGATTGGCTTTGCGATCTTCGTCTGGTTCTGCATGAAGTACGTGTGGCCGCCGTTGAGTCAGGCGCTGCACGAGCGGCAGAAGAAGATCGCCGAGGGCCTCGCTGCCGCCGAACGCGGTGAGCACGAGGAAGAGCTGGCGCGCCAGCGCGCCACCGAGAGCGTGCGCGAGGCCAAGGAGCAGGCAGCGGGAATCGTCGATCAGGCCCAGCGGCGCGCCAACGAGATCGTCGAAGAGGCGAAGGACGCGGCGCGCACCGAGAGCGAGCGCATCAAGACGCAGGCGCAAGCCGAGCTCGACCAGGAGGTCACCCGTGCACGCGAGCATCTGCGTGGCCAGGTGGTGGCGATCGCCGTCACCGGGGCCGAGCGGGTGCTGCAGAGCGAAGTCGACGAGAAGGCGCACGCCAAGGTCCTCGACGACCTCGTCGCCGAACTGTGATCGGAGCCGCTGATGGCCGCTAGCAATGAAGCGCACAGCCACCTCGCGCGGCCTTACGCCCGGGCGGCGTTCTCGCTGGCCGAGGAACGCGGCGATCTGTCGGGCTGGTCGGATCAGCTCGCCTTGCTGGCCGCGGTGGCATCGGACGAGCGGGTACATACGCGCCTGCGCTCGCCGAGTCTCACCCGCGAGCGGCGTGCCGACCTGCTGCTGGGCATCTGCGGCGATTCGCTCGGCGATGGCGCGCGCAACCTGGTACGGCTGATGGCGGCCAACGGGCGCCTGGAGCTGCTGCCGGACGTGGCCGGTCGCTTCGAGCACCTGCGCGCGGAGGCAGAGGCGCGCGTCGATGCGCACGTGTCGTCCGCGCGCGAGCTGACGGACGAACAACGCGAGCGCATCACGGCTTCGTTGCGCAAGCGGCTCGACCGCGACATCCGTCTGCACTGCGAGATCGACGAATCCCTGCTCGGCGGGGCCGTGATCCGGGCGGGCGACCTGGTGATCGACGGCTCGCTGAAGGGCCGCCTGACGCGCCTGGCGAGCAGTCTCGCCCACTGAACACCGGAGAGGAATTTCACTGATGCAGCTCAACCCGTCCGAAATCAGCGAGTTGATCAAGCAGCGCCTCGAGGACTTCGATGCGGGCGTGGAGGCACGCACCGAGGGCACCATCGTCAGCGTGAACGACGGTATCGTCCGCATCCACGGCCTGACCGAAGTCATGCAGGGCGAGATGATCGAGTTCCCGAGCCAGACGTTCGGTCTCGCGCTCAACCTCGAACGCGACTCCGTCGGCGCCGTGATCCTGGGTGACTACACGCACCTTCGCGAAGGCGATACGGCGAAAACCACCGGCCGCATCCTGGAGGTGCCGGTCGGGGACGAGCTGCTCGGTCGCGTCGTCGGCTCGCTCGGTGCGCCGCTCGACGGCAAGGGCGCACTGAACACCAACGAGTCCGCGCCCATCGAGCAGATCGCGCCCGGCGTGATTACCCGCAAGTCGGTTGACCAGCCGGTGCAGACCGGCCTCAAGTCGATCGACTCGATGGTGCCGATCGGTCGCGGCCAGCGCGAGCTGATCATCGGCGACCGCCAGACCGGCAAGTCGGCGATCGCGATCGACGCGATCATCAATCAGAAGGGCACCGGCGTGAAGTGCATCTACGTCGCTGTCGGCCAGAAGCAGTCGTCGATCGCCAGCGTCGTACGCAAGCTCGAGGAGCACGGTGCGATGGACCACACCATCGTGGTCGCCGCCGGCGCCTCCGAGTCGGCCGCCGCCCAGTACATCGCGCCTTACGCCGGCTGTGCCATGGGCGAGTATTTCCGCGACCGCGGCGAAGACGCGCTGATCATCTACGACGACCTGACCAAGCAGGCCTGGGCCTATCGCCAGGTGTCGCTGCTGCTGCGCCGCCCGCCGGGCCGCGAGGCGTACCCGGGCGACGTCTTCTATCTGCACTCGCGTCTGCTCGAGCGCGCCGCGCGCGTCAACGAGGACTACGTCAAGAACGCGACCGGCGGCAAGGTGACCGGCAAGACCGGCTCGCTCACGGCGTTGCCGATCATCGAGACGCAGGCCGGCGACGTCTCCGCGTTCGTGCCGACCAACGTGATCTCGATCACCGACGGTCAGATCTTCCTCGAGACCAGTCTGTTCAACTCGGGATTCCGGCCGGCGATCAACGCCGGCCTGTCGGTCTCGCGTGTCGGCGGCTCGGCCCAGACGAAGATCATCAAGAAGCTCGGCGGCGGTATTCGTCTGGCGCTGGCGCAGTATCGCGAGCTGGCCGCCTTCGCACAGTTCGCCTCCGATCTCGACGAGCACACCCGCAAGCAGCTCGAGCGCGGTGAGCGCGTGATGGAACTGATGAAGCAGCATCAGTACTCGCCGCTGTCGGTCGGCGAAATGGCCGTGTCGCTGTACGCCGCCAACGAGGGCTATCTCGACGACGTCGAGGCCAACAAGGTGGTCGATTTCGAGGCCGCCCTGCATAGCCACGTGCGCTCGAAGTACGCCGACCTCGTGAACAAGATCGACGAGACCGGCGACTACGATGACGAGATCCAGTCGGGCCTGACGAAGGCGCTCGACGATTTCAAGGCCAACGGCGTCTGGTAAGGCGCCCCCGGGCCCACTGAACGGAGCGAACGATGGCCGGTGCGAAGGAGATCCGCGGCAAGATCGGGAGTATTCAGAATACTCAGAAGATCACCCGCGCGATGGAGATGGTCGCCGCGTCGAAGATGCGGCGCGCCCAGGACCGCATGGCGGCTTCGCGGCCGTATGCCGATCGCATGATCAATGTGATCGGTCATCTTGCGCACGCCAACCCCGAGTACCGCCACCCGTACCTCGTGCCGGCGGATTCGGTGCAGCGCGTGGGCTACATCGTCGTGACCAGTGACCGCGGTTTGTGCGGCGGGTTGAACGTCAACGTCTTCCGCCGACTGACGCAGGAGTTCAAGGAGAAACTCGACGCCGGCATCACGATCGAGACCTGCGGCATCGGTCGCAAGGGCTCCCAGTTCCTGAAGCGCACCGGGTCGAACGTGGTCGCGGAACTTACCGACATCGGCGACCAGCCGTCGCTCGAGGACGTGATCGGGCCGGTCAAGGCCATGCTCCAGGCCTACGACGAAGGCCGCATTCAGGAGCTGCATCTGGTCCACAACCGGTTCGTGAATACCATGACGCAGCAGCCGGTGATTCGTCGTCTGCTGCCGATCGCCCCCGACGAGGAGGCGCAAGAGAGCGCAAGCCGCGAGCATGCGCGCGAAGCGGAGAGCATGCAGCGCACGCATTGGGATTACATCTACGAGCCCGATGCGCGCGAGGTACTCGATACCCTGCTCGAGCGTTACATGGAGTCGCTCGTCTACCAGGGCGTGGTCGAGAATGTCGCCTGCGAGATGGCGGCGCGGATGATCGCGATGAAGAGTGCGTCGGATAACGCCGACAGCCTTATCGATGATCTGCGCCTGGCCTATAACAAGGCTCGCCAGGCCGCCATTACCCAGGAGCTATCCGAGATCGTGTCGGGCGCCGCCGCCGTTTCGTGAGCGACCGCCGATCGACCGTTTTCGACAAGGTTTGCCAGAGGACCGCCACATGAGTTCCGGAACGATCGTTTCAGTCATCGGCGCCGTCATTGACGTCGAGTTCCCGCGGGATCAAGTGCCGCAGGTGTACCACGCGCTGACGGTGGACGACTGGGGTCTCGTGCTCGAGGTGCAGGGCCAGCTCGGTGATGGGGTCGTTCGCTGCATCGGCATGGGCACCTCCGACGGCCTGCGCCGCGGCATGCGCGTGAGCAACAGCGGCGCCGCGATCACGGTGCCGGTCGGCACCCAGACCCTCGGTCGCATCATGAACGTGCTCGGCCAGCCCATCGACGAACAGGGCGCGATCGATTCTCCCGATACGTGGGAGATCCACCGCAAGGCCCCGAGCTACGACGAGCAGTCGGGCGCGCAGGAGCTGCTTGAGACCGGCATCAAGGTCATCGACCTGCTCTGCCCGTTCGCCAAGGGCGGCAAGGTCGGCCTGTTCGGCGGCGCCGGTGTCGGCAAGACCGTCAACATGATGGAGCTCATCCGCAATATTGCCACCGAGCACGCTGGCTACTCGGTGTTCGCCGGTGTGGGCGAGCGCACCCGTGAGGGCAACGACTTCTACCACGAGATGATCGAGTCCGACGTGATCGATAAGGTCTCGCTGGTGTACGGCCAGATGAACGAGCCGCCGGGTAACCGCCTGCGCGTGGCGCTGACCGGTCTGACCCTTGCCGAGAAGTTCCGTGAGGAAGGCCGCGACGTCCTGCTGTTCATCGACAATATCTATCGCTACACCCTGGCGGGTGTCGAGGTCTCGGCACTGCTGGGCCGGATGCCGTCGGCGGTGGGCTACCAGCCGACCCTGGCCGAGGAGATGGGTGTGCTGCAGGAGCGCATCACCTCGACCAAGACCGGTTCGATCACCTCGATCCAGGCCGTGTACGTTCCGGCGGACGACCTCACCGACCCGTCGCCGGCCACGACCTTCGCGCACCTGGACGCGACCGTCGTGCTCGCGCGCCAGATCGCCGAGCTGGGCATCTACCCGGCGGTTGACCCGCTCGACTCCACCAGCCGCCAGCTCGATCCGCTGGTCATCGGCCAGGAGCACTATGACGTGGCCCGGCGTGTGCAGATGACGCTGCAGCGTTACAAGGAGCTGCAGGACATCATCGCCATTCTGGGCATGGACGAACTGTCCGACGAGGACAAGCAGTCGGTGAATCGCGCGCGTAAGATTCAGCGCTTCCTCTCGCAGCCTTTCTTCGTGGCCGAGGTGTTCACCGGCTCGCCCGGCAAGTACGTGCCGCTGAAGGAGACTATCCGCGGCTTCAAGGGCATCATCGACGGCGAGTACGACCACCTGCCCGAGCAGGCGTTCTACATGGTCGGCTCGATCGACGAGGCTGCCGAGAAGGCCAAGGAGCTCCAGTAAGGGGCCCGCCACGCGGAGACATTCATGGCAACGACGATCCATGTCGACATCGTCTCCGCCGAGTCCGAGCTGTACTCGGGCGAGGCGGTCCGGGTCAATGCACCGGCCGAGGGCGGCGAGGTTGGCATTGCCCCGCGCCACGCACCGTTCGTGAGTCGGCTGCGCCCCGGTGACGTGCGTATCGAGACCGAGAATGGCGAGGAAGAGTTCATCTACGTGTCCGGCGGCATCCTCGAGGTGCAGCCGCACGTGGTGACCGTCCTGTCCGACACCGCGGTACGCGGCGCCGATCTGGACGAGGCCGCTGCGCTGGAGGCCAAGCGCCGTGCCGAGGAACGCATCGCCGAACAGCAGGACGAGTACGACTACGCCCGTGCCCGGGCTGAACTGGCCGAGGCGGCCGCGCAGCTACAGACGCTGCAGAAGCTGCGCCGGCGCCAGCGGTAGGTAGTCGGCTTAAGGCCCGCGCCAGCCTCGGCGCGGGCCATTCGCTCGCGAACATCGCCCGCTGGCCGGGAATGCACTGCTCACCCATGCTTCACGACCCGGGTGCTGCGGCAACGGATTTTCATCACAGAATCGAAACCTCCTGCGCCGGGGTCTCACCGCCTGCCATGGCAATGGCCGCACAGCTAACCTATAGTCCCGACTGTCGATCTTCCCTCTCCGTTCGGAGCGACCCTGTACCTCCAATGATTCTTTTGCGTGCGCACCACGGCCGTCGTCGATGGGGCTGAACATCATCATCCTTGCGGCCGGAGAAGGCCGGCGCATGCGGTCCCGTCGACCCAAGGTCCTGGCCGATCTCGCGGGCCAGTCGCTGATCGGTCACGTGCTCGATCGCGCGCGCGAGTTCGCCCCGGAGCGCATCCGGGTGGTCGTTGGCCACGGGGCCGACGCCGTACGCGCCGCCCTGCCGGATACGGTCGAAGCCGTATATCAACCCCAGCAGCGGGGGACCGGCGATGCCGTGGCCCACGCGCTTGAGGGCCTCGCGGCGGACGACCTGGTGCTCGTGCTCTACGGCGACGTCCCGCTGGTGCAGACGGCGACACTCGCGGCGCTGGCCGATGCGGCGGCGCACGCCGATTGCGCACTGTTGACGGTCGCGCTCGGCGATCCAAGGGGCTACGGTCGGATCGTGCGGGGCGAGACCGGGGGTATTGAACGCATCGTCGAGGACCACGACGCCAGCGCCGAGGAACGCGCGATCCGCGAGATCAACACCGGGCTGCTGGCCATGCGTGCGGGACCGCTCGCCCAGCACGTCGCCGCACTCGATCGAGACAACGCTCAGGGCGAGTACTATCTCACTGATGTGATCGGGCGTGTTCGCGCGAGCGGGGGTCGAGTCGACGGCGTGCAGCCCGATTTCGCCTGGGAGGTCCAGGGCGTCAACAGCCGTGCGCAACTCGCGGCGCTCGAGCGCGCCTGGCAGCGCCATCTCGCGGAGCGGCTACTGGGTGACGGGGCCACCTTGCGCGACCCTGAGCGTATCGATGTTCGCGGCAACCTCACCGCCGATCCGGACGCGATGATCGACGTCGGCTGCGTGTTCGAGGGCGTGGTCCACCTGGGCGAAGGCGTGGAGATCGGTCCGCACTGCGTCATCCGCGACTCCGTCATCGCCGCGGGCACCCGCGTCCACGCGCATAGCGTGATCGAATCCGGCGATATTGGCCGTGACTGCGAGATCGGGCCGTTCGCGCGCATGCGGCCGGGCGTACGTCTCGCCGAGGGCGCCAAGCTGGGCAACTTCGTCGAGACAAAAAACGCAGACATTGGCCCCGGAAGTAAGGTGAATCACCTGGCGTATGTCGGCGACAGCGACGTCGGCCGCGGCGTCAACATTGGTGCCGGATCGATCACTTGCAACTACGATGGACGTAACAAGAACCGCACGATCATCGAAGACGGGGCTTTTATCGGCTCCGATTGCCAGTTGGTCGCACCCGTGCGGGTCGGCGCCGGCGCGTGGATCGGCGCTGGCTCCACCATCACGCAGGACGCACCGGCGGGTCAGCTCACTGTGAGCCGGACGCGCCAGAAAAGCATTCCGGGCTGGAAGCACCCGGCGGATCGCGAGGGAGAGTAGGCATGTGTGGAATCGTCGGCGCCGTCGCCGAGCGTGACGTCACGCCGTTGCTCATGGAAGGGCTGCGCCGCCTTGAATACCGCGGATATGACTCCGCCGGGCTCGCGGTGATCGATGCCGAGGGCCGCCTACAGCGGCGGCGCGAGGTCGGCCGCGTCGAGTCATTGAGTGCCGCGCTCGAGTCCGATCCCGTTGCCGGCCGCACCGGCGTCGCGCACACGCGCTGGGCCACGCACGGTGTCCCACACGAGCGCAACGCCCACCCGCACCTGTCGGGCACCAACCTGGCGCTGGTCCACAACGGGATCATCGAGAACCACGCCGCGCTGCGGCGCGAGCTCGAGGGCGCCGAGTATCGTTTCACCTCGGACACGGACAGCGAGGTCGTCGCGCATCGCGTGCATCAACACCTGGCCCAATGCGGCAACCTGTTCGATGCCGTGCATCGCACCGTGGCCGAGCTCGACGGGGCCTATGCCCTTTGCGTGACCAGCCCGGCCGACCCGGATCGCCTGATCACGGCCCGGCGCGGGTGTCCGGTGGTCATCGGCGTCGGTATCGGCGAGCACTTCGTCGCCTCCGACGTCGCCGCCCTGTTGCCGATTACTCGTCGCTTCATCTTCCTCGAGGAAGGCGATATTGCCGAGGTGAGTCGCACCGGCGTGCGCATCGTTGACGTCAACGGCGCGTCGGTGGAGCGGTCGGTACACGAATCCGACCTGACCGCCGACGCGGTCGAGCGGGGCGCATACCGGCATTACATGCAGAAGGAGATCTTCGAGCAGCCCCGTGCCGTGGCCGACACACTGACCGATCGAATCGGCAATCGCGGGGTGCTCGACGCGGCCTTCGGCTATCGCGCGGGCGAGCTGTTTCCCCGCGTTCAGCACGTTCACATGGTGGCCTGCGGGACCAGCTATCACGCGGCGCTGGTGGCACGCTACGGCATCGAGCGCCTGGCCGGCATTCCCGTCAACGTCGAGATTGCCAGCGAATACCGTTACCGGCGGCCGGTGGTGCCACCGAACACGCTGTTCGTCAGCATTTCGCAATCCGGCGAGACAGCCGACACCCTGGCCGCCCAGCGCGAGGCGCGCAAGCTTGGCTATGCCGGGTCGCTGGCGATCTGTAACGTGCCCGAGTCGTCGCTCGCGCGCGAGTCTGACCTGGTGCTGATGACGCGCGCGGGCCCCGAGATCGGCGTGGCCTCGACCAAAGCCTTCACCACCCAACTCGCCGGGCTGTCCCTACTGACCGTCGCCCTGGCACGTTACCGGGGTCTCGACCGCGAGCAGGAAGCGGCGGCAGTCGAAGAGCTTCTGAGCCTACCGGGGCGCCTGGAGCGGGTGCTCGAGCTCGACGCCGAGATCGCGGAGGTCGCCGAGACCTTTGTCGACAAGCACCATGCGCTGTTTCTTGGGCGCGGCGTGCATTATCCCATCGCAATGGAAGGTGCGCTCAAGCTCAAGGAGATCTCCTACATCCACGCGGAGGCATACGCCGCCGGTGAGCTCAAACATGGTCCGCTCGCCCTGGTGGACGAGGATATGCCGGTGGTCGCCGTGGCCCCCAACGACGCGCTGGTGGAGAAGCTGGCGTCGAATCTCCAAGAGGTGCGCGCCCGCGGCGGGACGCTGCTGGTCTTTGCCGACGCCCACACCCACCTCGACGTCGGTCCCGAGACCCGGGTGGTGCGATTGCCGCAGGGCGGTGGCGAATTGACCGATCCGGCGCTGTATACCGTGCCGCTACAGTTGCTCGCGTACCACGTGGCCCTGCTCAAGGGCACCGACGTGGACAAGCCACGCAATCTGGCCAAGTCGGTCACGGTCGAATAGCGGCGGTTGCCAGGCTACGCCCGTGGAGGAGCGGGGTTGCCCGCGAACGAACGAAGGCAGCCAAGCCAATGCCCTGCGGTCCTAGAATGGCGGGGAGGCCGTTGAGAACATGGAGCTGGAGCCGTAGGCGGCATCCGGGACGGGACCTGGATTCCGCCTCCGGCTACATCCAGGCTACCTTGGCTCGCAATGGACTTCCCACTTTCACCTTGGGTCTGGGGCCGCGCGGACCGAGGTGCGCTACGGCCGCTGTAACGGGCCTTCCACTGCACCGCGCCGCTCGCATCCGGCTATCTGCTCGATGAGTGCGAGGGCGAAATCCATGGCCGTGCCTGGGCCCCGCGAGGTCACCATGCGCCCGTCGACTTCCAGTGCCCTGCCCGTGCTCTCGACGCCGTGGGCCTCTAGGGCGCCGGGGAACGCAGTCGCCCGCCGACCGGCCAGTAGTCCGTGCGCCGCCAACACCGCCGGGGCGGCACAGACCGCACCGGTCCAGCGGCCCTCTGTGTCTTGGCGTCGCAGCAGCTCGGCGAGCCCGTCGTGCGCAGCCAGCCGCGCTGCGCCGGCCGTACCGCCAGGTAGGGCGATGAGATCGAACGGCTCATCGCGGAGGTGATCGATCGACGTATCCGGCCACAACACCACACCGCGGCTGGCTGTGATCGGTCCCGCGCGCAGACCGGCGGTGACGACCGTGAACTCGGCCCGCCGCAGCAGATCGATCAGGGTGACGGCTTCGAGTTCCTCACAGCCGTCGGCGAGTGGGACCAGGACGCGTGTTGCCATGACCGCTCCGGATCGGCCGGACTGCCGCACCGTTTGATATAGGTGGAAAGACCGACGCGGTCCACCCCTTGCGTTCGTGGCAGCACGCGCTCGAGCACGGCGAACGTTTCCGGGCGGGGGTGCGCGATCGCGAGCGCGCATCCGTCGCGTCGCGCGTGCGCGAGCCAGCGCTCGACCTGGTACTCGATCGCATGCGGCCGATGGTCGTGGTCAAGAAAGACATCGCGCTCGGCCGAGGCGAGTCCCGCTGCGCGGGCGGCTTCCCCTGCTCGCGAGCGCGGTGAGGTGCGCGAGTCGATGAAGGCGAGTGGCCGTGCCGCCCCAGCGAGCTCGTGCATGAGCCAGGTCATGGGCTCGGTGGCGCCGGTCAAGCGACTGCCCATGTGGTTGTTGACGCCCATGGCCCCCGGGACGGCCGCGAGCGCGCGCTGTACCCGCGCGCGAAAGCGGTCGCGGTCCATCTCCACGCGTAATACCCCCGGACCCGGGCGGTGGCCCTCGGCCTCCATCGGCAGATGCACGAGAACGTCGGCGTCTGCCCGGGTCGACGCGCGGGCAATGCGCTCGGCATGCGCGCTCTGTGGCAGGACCGCGACCGTGATCGGTGGCGGCAGCGCCAAGGCGCGGCGTGCGTGCTCCGCGCTATGCCCCAGATCGTCGACAATCAGGGCGACCGTCGCGGCGGGCGCAGGACCTGCCGCCGCCAGCGAGAGCGCCAGCGCGGCAGCCGCGCGTCTCATTGGTCCTGCGGTTGCAGTATGTGGAGGCCCTTGAGCAGGCTCAGCGCTACGTACAGGTCGTAGTCGTCGCCCGCCATGTCCTCGCCTTCGCCGCCGCCGTTCTCGCCTTCGCCCTCGTCCAGCGCCGGCCCTTCGCCATTGGGGTTGAGCAGGTGCTGCGAGAGGTCCGCCTCGCTCAAGGGCCCGACGCCGTTGTCTGCCCGGGCCGTCAGCTCGTAATCACCCGTACGGATGTCCGGTTCAATACCGGATGCCTGGATCGAGCGGCCGTCGGGGGTGTAATAGCGCGCCGTCGTCAGCTTGAGCGCGCCGCCGTCGGACAGGTCCTGGATGGTCTGAACCGAGCCCTTGCCGAAGGTCTCCTTGCCGATGATGATCGCCCGCTGGTGGTCCTGCAGGGCGCCCGCCACGATCTCGGAGGCCGAAGCCGAGCCCTGATTCACCAGCACCACCATCGGTGCACCCTCGATGGCATCGCCCGGCCGCGCGCTGTAGCGCAGCTGCGCATCGTTGACGCGACCGTCGGTGTAGACGATCAGGCCCTCGTCGAGGAAGGAGTCGCTCACGCTCACCGCGGCAGACAACACGCCGCCGGGGTTGTTGCGCAGGTCGAGCACCAGCCCATTGAGGCCGTTCTCGGTCTGCTCGGTGAGTTCGCGAATGGCTGAATCGAGCGCCGACTGCGTGTTCGACTGGAAGTGCGATACGCGCAGGTAGCCATAGCCGGGCTCGATCATGCGGGAATTGACGCTCTCGACCTCGATGATATCGCGCTCGATGGAGACCTCGAGCGGCTGTTCCTGGCCCTCGCGGACGATGGTCAGGTCGATCGCGGTGCCCGGCTCGCCGCGCATCACTTGCACGGCTTCGTTCAGGCTCATGCCCTTCACGGGCTCATCGTCCAGCCGAACGATGAGGTCGCCGGCCTGCACGCCCGCGCGCTGTGCCGGCGTTTCATCGATGGGGGCGACGACCCGGACGAAGCCGTCCTCCATCGTGACCTCGATGCCGAGACCGCCGAACTCGCCCTCCGTGCCGATCTTGAGTTCCTGGAACTCGCTGGGATCGAGATAGGCCGAATGCGGGTCGAGACCGCCGAGCATGCCCTCGATGGCGTAGTCGAGCAGCTCTTCGTCGCTGACTTCCTCGACGTAGCTTTCCTTGATCCGACTGAACACGTCGGTGAAGGTGCGCAGCTGTTCGAGCGGCAACTCCTCGGTCGGGGCGGCCGCCTGCTCGCGGTCGGCCAGGACGGAGTGTCCCAGAGTGAGTCCGGCCCCCAGGGCGGTGCCCACGAGGACCAAAAGTGGTTTGCGCAGCGACGGCGGCATCGGAAACTCCCGGTCCGGCCCGATTTGAGAATTACATCAAGTCTAACACTGCTCGCAGCATCCGGCGTGAGCAGGCCCTCGGTCCGCCCGGCCGGACTAGCGCGCGGCCAGCCAGGGTAAGGGATCGACCGGCTGGCCGCCGCGGCGGATCTCGAAGTACAGCCCGGGCCGATCGCGCCCACCCGACTCACCCACGGTGGCGATGGGCTCTCCCGGCGATACCCAGTCGCCGTGCTCGCGCAGCAGTTGTTCGTTGAATCCGTACAGCGTCAGGTGTCCGTCCTGGTGATTCAGGATGATGAGCTGGCCGAAGCCCGACAGCCAGTCGGCAAATACCACGCGGCCATGATGCACCGCCCGCACTTGATCGCCTGCGTCGGCCCCGATGATCAGTCCGCGCCACTGCATGCGACCGCCGGCGCGATCGGCGCCAAAGCGGGTGCGCAGCCCACCCTCGGCGGGCCACGGCAGCTCGCCTGAGCGGCTGGCGAACGGGCGTTCTGCCTTGGCGGCCGTGTCCGTATCGCCGAGCACCTGCTCCAGCTCCTCGAGTACGCCGTCGAGCCGCTGGCGTCGCCGCCGCAGCTCGCCCAGGCGCTCGTCGTCGCTGGCGATCGAGCGCTCTAGCCGGGCCACGAGTTCCGCGCGCTCCGAGCGCATGCCCTTGATCTCGTCGCGCTTGGAAGCCAGCGCAGCGCGATCCTCGCGCAGGCTGTCCTCCGCCTCGCGGGTCTGGCGTGCGACCGTATCGAGCTCCTCGGACAGCTGCTGTGCCTGCTCCATCGCACCGACGCGTGCCTCGTTCAGATAGGCGTAGTAGCCGAGCGCGCGCGCTGCAGCCGCCGGATCGTCCTGGCCAAGCAGCAGCCGCAATCCCGGGCGCCGGCCCATGCGGTAGGCCGCGCGCAGTTGTGCCGCGAGTGTGCGCTGGTGCGCGGCCATCTCGTCGGCGAGCGCTTCCCGGCGCTCCTCGAGCTGCGCCAGCCGCGCGCCGGTTTCGTCGATGCGCGTGTCGAGGCCGTCGATCTCGCCGGCGATTTCGCCGATGCGCTGTTCCGCCTGGGCGAGCTGCGCACTCGCGCGGTCGTGGCGCTCCCGTTCGCCCGCGAGGCGCTGTTGCACCTGGTCGATGCGTTCGCGTACCTCCTTGATCTCGGCGCGCGCGGCCTGCGGATCATCCGGCGGCGCGGCCCCCGCCCGCGGCGGCCCGAACACGACGGCCGCGGGGAGCGTGACGGTTACAATGAACAGTAGCAGTCGCGGCCGCAGCATGGCGTGATTGTACCGACCGTACTCGTTTGGCGCTGGTCCGGCGCGCGCGTATACTCGCCCGCCATTCGCGCCGGTCCCAACCGGCTTGCAGCCGCGAGATCACCCCGAGATCACGATGGACCGCATCCCCGAATTCGCAACCAATCATCCGATCCTCATCGCCGCGGTGATGCTGACCATCGGCGTCATCGTCGGGGTCGAGATCCAGCGCTACCTCCGCGTCGCCGAAACCGTGAGCATCTCGCGCGCGACGCGCCTGTCGCATAACGAAGACGCGGTGTTCGTCGATACACGCCGGCGCAAGGAATATGAGTCTGGCCATCTACCCGGTGCGCGAAACGTGCCCGCCGCGGAGGTCGAACAGTACGTCAAGCAGCTGCAAAAGATCCGCGAGCGACCACTGGTGCTGTACGACGATGCCGGCATGGAAGCCCAGCGCGCCGCCAAGAAGCTGGCGGGTCACGGCTTCAGCCGTCTGTACGAGCTCGAGGGCGGGCTACCGGCTTGGCGCAAGGCCAATCTGCCGGTCGAGCAGGGCAGTGAATCCAAGCAGCGGAAGAAGTCGCGCTGATCGCGTGCGCGCAGAAGCTAAAGTGAGGAATCGATGAGCGACGAAGCGACCAACCCCGAGGCTGCGGCTGCAACTGCGGCCGACCAGAGCCAGCGCCGAGTGCAGATCATGAAGCTGTACCTCAAGGACGCCTCGTTCGAGTCGCCCGCCGTGCCGAGTCTGTTCTCCGCCGACCATCAGCCGCAGCAGCCCTCGGTCGACCTCCAATTGAACACCGAGCTTCAGCGCGTCGGCGAGAATCTGCACGAGGTGGTGCTGGTGGTCACGGTCACCGGCAAGGACGAGCAGCGCACTCTGTTCCTGGTGGAGGTCAAGCAGGCGGCGCTGTTCCAAATCGAGGGCTTCGCCGGCGACGAACTCGATCACCTGCTCAATGCCTACTGCCCCGGTACGCTGTTCCCGTACGCGCGCGAGGTGGTCTCCGAACTTGTCAACAAGGGCGCCTTGCCGCACGTGACGCTGCAGCCCGTCAACTTCGACGCGCTCTACCTGCAGCACCGGCGCCAGCAGCAGGCGGGCGGTTCCGAAGCGGCGACGTAACCAGCGACCGGCCTATGAGTGATTCCCCGCGCGTGCCGATCACCGTCCTGGGCGCTGGCGCGTGGGGCACGGCGCTCGCCGCGGCCATGGTCCGCAACGGCCTCGAGGTCATGCTCTGGGGCCGCGACCCGCAACTGCTTGCGGACATCACCGAGCGGCACGAGAACCCGCGCTATCTCCCCGGCATCACCCTGCCCGCGATCGTCACCGAGGCGGATCTGGATACCGCGGTGGCGCGCGCCGAGGCGCTCGTCTTTGCCACGCCGAGCTATACCTTCCGCGAGATGCTGCGCCGGGTCGCGCCCACGCTGAACGCGGGCAAGCCCTTCGCTTGGGCGTGCAAGGGCATCGAGCCCGAGACGGACCGGCTCATCCACGAGATCGTTGCCGAGGAGCTTGCCCGTCCGCCCGCGCATGCGGTGCTGTCGGGGCCGAGCTTCGCACGCGAGCTCGCCGCGGAACTACCGACGGCGCTGACCGTGGCCGCGCCCGACTCCGCGTTCGCCGCGCGCGCGGTTGGCTGGCTGCACGGCGGCGCGCTGCGCGCCTATTCCAGCCCCGACGTGACCGGCGTCGAGCTCGCCGGCGCGCTCAAGAACGTGCTGGCCATCGCCTGCGGCGCGTCCGACGGGCTTGGATTCGGCGCCAATGCCCGCGCGGCGGTCATTACCCGTGGGCTGGCCGAGCTGATGCGGCTGGGTGAATCCATGGGCGCGCAGCGCGAGACCTTCATGGGGCTGGCCGGCATCGGCGATCTCGTGCTCACCTGCACCGACGACCAATCGCGCAATCGCCGTTTCGGTCTGGCGATTGCGCGCGGGCTCTCGGCCGAGGCCGCCTGCGCCGAGATCGGTCAGGCCGTCGAGGGGCTGCGCACGGCGCGCGCCGCCGCGGAGCTGGCGCGGCGCTGCGGCGTGGAGATGCCGATCGTCGCCCAGGTGGACGCCGTGCTTCACGGCGGCCGCGACGTGCGCGAGGCCGTGCGCGAGCTGCTCGAGCGCGACCCCAAGGCCGAGTTGGCCCACTAGCCCCCGAGGCTGTCGCAAAAGCCGGATTTGCAGCCCCGTAGCCCGGATGAAGCGTCAGCGGAATCCGGGAGATCGCGCCGTGATGCGACCTCCACCCCGGATTCCGCTTCGCTGCATCCGGGCTACGGGTATTTGCGACAGTCTCCCCCGGAGCGACGCGTGCGAGGGCGATCATGCCCGCTGGCTACGGCCGCCCCGGCTCTTGGCGCCTGTCGAAATTTCGACGCCCCGCTGAGGCCCTGACACGCAATAGCCGGCAGGCATCGGGCCAAACAACGCAGTGAGTCCTCTCCGTGCGGTGACGTGAACCGGCCCTCATTACGCTGTTCGTCAGAGCGCATCCTCAAAGTCGGCCTGACGCCACGCCTCGAATACCGCGACCGCGACCGAGTTGGCAAGGTTCATGCTACGGGAATGCGGGAGCATGGGGATGCGTAGCTGGTGCTCGGGGGAAATCTGCGCCAGCACCGCGTTCGGTAGTCCGGTTGTCTCCGGCCCGAATAGCAGCGCATCCTCCGGGCCGAAACGCGCCTCGACGTGGCGTCGCCGCCCCCGGCGGGTAAAGGCATAAACATGCCGCCGCGGGCGCGCATCGAAATAGGCTTCGAGATGCTCGTGGTGCCGCACGCGAACGAACTCGGCGTAATCGAGGCCGGCGCGCCGAAGGTGGCGGTCCGATAGCTCGAATCCGAGCGGGCCGATCAGATGCAGTTCGGCCCCGGTGTTGGCGCACAGGCGGATGATATTGCCGGTGTTGGGTGGAATCTCCGGCCGAAAAAGAACGACATCCGGTAGCTGCATGGAACGCTTCGTGACTGCCGATCGCACATGATAACAATGCCGCGGATCGTCGGCTCAGCCGCTGACCGCGCGAATAACGAACGAGAGGCAACGCGACTTGTTTGGTTTGCGGCAGTTCCTCCAGCGCGGCAATAAGGCCGCAATCGGTGTCGCCTTCGGCGGCGACCGACTCAGCGCCGCGCGCGTGCTTCCCGCGGATCGCGACCGCGCCCCGCGCCTGCTTGCCTGCGATGACCTGGCCGCTGACCCCGGTGCCCTCGCCGACTGGGTCGAACGCCACGGCACGGGCCGCGCCGTGGGCGTGCTCGCCCGCACCGATTACCAGGTGCTCTCGCTCGAAGCGCCGTCCGTGCCGGCGGCCGAGTTGCGCCGTGCGGTGGGCTGGCATGTCCGCGAGCTCATCGACTACCCGCTCGACGAGGCGGTGATCGACACTTTCGAGCTGCCCGAATCGGCCCAGCGCGGGCGGCGTATGCTCTATGTCGTGGTCGCGCGGCGCGCGAGCGTCGTGGCGCGCATCGAGCAGATGACGCGCGCGGGGCTCACGGTCGATGCGGTCGATATCCCTGAGCTGGCCCAGCGCGAGATCTCCGACCGGCTCGGCGGCGCGGGCGGGCATGGCCTGCTTGCCCTTGGAGCCGAGGACGGCCTGCTCACGATTTATCGCGACGGCGAGCACTACTTCGCCCGCACGCTCGACCTCGGCCGCACGGCGTTGATCGAGCGCGGCTCGAGTGCCAGCGCCGAGCTGGTGCTCGAGGTGCAACGGTCGCTGGATTACTACGAGAGCGCCCTGTCGCAGCCGCCGTTGAACACCCTATTGCTGTTCCCCGCCGACGAGGCCACCGAGGTCCTGCGGCAGGCGGTTGATGAGCAGTTCCGCGGTGTCACCTGCCGTGCCGTCGGCTTGGCCGACATGCTCGCGGCCGAGGACGCTGGAAGCGCCGCGGGGCCTCGGACCCTGCATGCGGTCGGCGGCGCCCTGCGCGCCGGTGGTCAAGCCCTGGGAGCGGCGGCCTGATGCAACGGATCAATCTTTATCAGGAGCATCTCAAGCGCCACCAGGATCCGCTGAATGCCCGGCGGCTGGCGCTGCTGCTGCTCCTGTTCGCCGCTCTATTGAGCGCGATCAGCGGCTATCAGGCCTGGCGCGCGAACGCGGCCGAAGCGCGCGCCGCGGCGGCCGAGACCGAGCGCGACGCCGCTGCCGCCCGCGTGGCCGCGTTGCAGTCCGACCTCGAGGCGCAGCCGGGTGATGATGGCCGAGGGCAGCGCCTGCGCGAGGAGCTGGCGGCCAAACGCGCCTTGCTCGCCTACCTGGAAGACGGCCCCTTCGGCGAGGGCGGCGGATTCTCCGGTTATCTCAACGGCCTGTCGCGGCAGATCGTCGAAGGCGTCTGGCTCAACCATATCGAGTTGTCGGGCGGCGGCGCGCAGCTGCGTCTTGACGGCCACGCGCTTGACCCCGGGCATGTCCCGGCCCTGATCGGCGCGCTGGGCCAGGCCCCGGCCTTCGAGGGGCGCAGCTTCCGCCGACTCGCCATCGAGCGGTCGGAGGAGGCGGATTGGCGGCTGAACTTTACGCTCGCCAGCGGTCCCGCCGAGGATGGTTCATGATCGAGCCCTTGCGCCGACTCGCCGCGCGCCTCGATGCCCAGAGCCGGCGCGAGCGCGTGCTGCTCGCGCTCGCGCTCTCGGTGGCCCTGTTGCTGGCCTGGGATCAGGGCCTGCGCCAGCCGCTGGCCGAGCGTCATGAGGTCGCGTTGGATCGGGTCGAGAGCGCGCGCGCCGACGCCCAGCGGCTCGAATCGAGTACCGAGCAGTTGCGCCAGCGCCTGGCGGATAGCGGGCGCGGTGACGAGGCCGCCAGCGCAATCGCGGAGCGTTTGGTGCAGGTGGATCAGCGGCTGAGCCAGAGCACCCAGCGGATCATCGCGCCGAACGAGATGGTCGCGGTGCTGCGCGACGTCCTCAGTGACGAGGAACGACTGCGCCTGGTGGCGCTGGGCAATGCCGGGGTCGAACCCCTCGCGCTCGAAGGCCTCCGGGCGGCCGATGCGGCGGGGCTGCCCACGATCTATCGCCACCGGGTGGAGCTGGTGGTCGAAGGCCGTTATTTTGCCCTGCTGCGCTACCTGGAGCGGCTCGAAGGTCTGGATTGGCGTTTCCAATGGGACGCGTTGAAGGTGATCACGACCGAGTACCCCACGGCGCGCGCGACGCTGTCGCTGTCGACGCTGAGTCTGGCGGAGGATTGGATTGGTGTGTGAGCGCAGCCGCCACCGCTGGCCGTTGCTCGCCTCGCTGGCGGCTCTGCTGTTGCTTGCAGCGGTTGCCCCCGCGGGCGCTGACGAGAATCGCCGCGATCCGATGCAGCCGCCCAACCATGAGCGCGAGCGCGCGCAGCCGCGCTTCAATGCCGGCGCCTGGCAGCTTGCCTCGACCCTCGTGTCCGGAGATCGCCGCGTGGCACGGATCAATGGTCAGTCAGTGCGCCCCGGTGACACCGTCGGTGGCGCGACCGTGCTCGCCATCGAAAGCGGCCGCGTGCGGCTCGACTATCGCGGTCGCAAATTCACCATTCGGCGTTCGGTGCCGATGATCCGCAGTGAACGCGGGTCGTAAAGGAGATTCGATGAGCAATCGGTACCGCGCCGCGCTGGCGCTTGCACTCCTCATGACCCTGCTCGCCGGCTGCGCGAGCACCGGCCATGAAGATGCGCCCAAGCCCGAACAGCCCACGCTCGATCGTATTCGAGGCGTGCTCGACGAAGGTAGGGCCAGCAACCAGCGGGAAGACCAGGCGCTGCCGCCGGAGGTCGCCAAGGCCCTCATGCCCGAGATCGACGCCGAGCTGCCCGGCGAGATGGACGAGGCCCGCTTCGACCTGTCGGTCGACGATGTGCCGGCGCGCGCGTTCTTCATGGGCCTGGTCGATGACACCCCATACAACATGATGGTCCATCCGGACGTGTCCGGGAGCATCAGCCTTGAACTCAAGGACGTCACGGTTCCGACTGTCATGGACATGGTGCGGCGGGTCCATGGCTACGAATACGAGCGTCACCAGCAGGGCTATATCGTGACGCCGGCGCGCCTGCAGCAGCGCATCTTCTACGTCGACTATCTCAACGTGAACCGCGGCGGCGAGTCGAACACTCGAGTCAACTCCGGCCAGGTCAGCCAGAACGGCGACAATGGCGACAACGGCGGGAATAGCAGCCGCAACGAGGCGGGCAGCCGCATTGCTACCTCCTCGGACGCCGATTTCTGGAACGGACTCGAGCAGAGCGTCCGCAGCCTGATTGGCGGCGGCGAGGGCCGCAATGTGGTGGTCCAGGCGCAGGCGGGGATGGTCGCGGTCCGCGCCATGCCGGGGGAACTGCGTGACGTCGCCGAGTACCTGGATTCGGCCCAGACGAATCTGCAGCGCCAGGTCATCCTCGAGGCGAAGATCCTGGAAGTCCGCCTGACCGAACAACACGAGACCGGAGTCAACTGGGCGGCGTTGGCCGAAGGCAACGGCGACCGAGCGGTCGCCGGGCAGACCGGGGTGCGCGACGGCCGTTCGACCGTGCTCACCGAAAGCGGCGCCTTCGATCCGAGCTCGGTGACCAGTGCGAACGGTGTCGACTTCGGTGGCGTGTTTGCCGTCGGTGCGCAAACGGCCGACTTTGCCGCCCTGCTGCGCCTGCTCGACAGTCAGGGTGACGTCCAGGTGCTGTCGAGTCCGCGGGTCTCGACCGTCAACAACCAGAAGGCGGTGATCAAGGTCGGCTCGGACGAATTCTTCGTCACCGACATCGAGTCGGACACGGACATCTCGGCTTCGACCAGCAATCGCTCGGTCGATGTCGATCTCACCCCGTTCTTCTCCGGTATCGCGCTCGACGTGACGCCCCAGATCGGGCGCGCCGGCGACGTTACGCTGCACGTCCATCCGACCGTGAGCGATGTGCGTGACCAGACCAAGACCATCACGGTTGGTGGCCAGACGCAGAGCGTACCGCTGGCCTTCTCGCAGGTTCGCGAGTCCGACTCGGTGGTGCGCGCCCGCGACGGTCAGGTGATCGTCATCGGCGGGCTGATGGAAGACCAGTCTACCCGTCGGCGGGCGCAGTCCGGCGGCCTGGGAGATCTGCCGCTCATCGGCGGGTTGTTCCGCCAAAGCGCTGATTCGAGCCGACGCACCGAGCTGGTCATCCTGCTCAAGCCGACCATCGCCGACAGCCCGAGCGATTGGTCCGGCCAGATGGAGGGCGTGTCCCGCCGCTTGAACGGCGTGCGCAACGACGGAGGCGGTCGGTGATGTATCTCGAGCACTTCGGGCTGCAGGTCGCGCCCTTCTCGCTTACGCCGGATACCCGCTTTTTTTTTGTGACTCGGGCCACCGCGAGGCGCTGAACACGTTACGGGTGGCCCTCGACAGCGGTGAGGGTTTCATCCGGATCAGCGGTGAGGTCGGTACCGGCAAGACCATGCTCTGCCGCACCCTGCTCAAGGGCCTGCGTGCCGACGAGCAGGCCGTGTATATCCCCAACCCGCATCTGATGCCGACCATGCTGCGCGTGGCGGTGGCGCGCGAGCTCGGCGTGCCGGCCGACAGCCGCCTCGATCAGGATTTGCTGCTCGCGCGCATCCAGGAGCGCCTGATCGAATTGGCGGGTCAAGGCAAGCGCGTCATCGTGTGCCTGGACGAGGCCCAGGCCATGCCCGACGAGACCCTGGAGGCGCTACGGCTGCTGACCAATCTCGAGACCGAGCGCAGTAAGTTGCTGCAAGTGGTGCTGTTTGGCCAGCCCGAACTGGAGGCCAAGCTGGCCAAACCCGAGTTGCGCCAAGTGCGTCAACGCATCGCCTGGTCCTATCGGCTCGGTCCGCTAACGCGCGACGAGGTCGCCGACTACGTCGCGCACCGGGTACGCACCGCCGGTTGCCGGGGTGGCGCGGAGCATACGCTGTTCAGCGCCAGCGCCCTCGGTGGGCTGGATGCCGCCAGCGGGGGGATTCCACGCTTGATCAACGTGATCGGCCATAAGGCGTTGCTGGTCGCCTACGGGCGGGGCGGCGCACAGGTGAGCGCGGCGGATGTGCGTGCGGCCGCCGAGGACACCGACAGCGCGGAGCCGGCCGCCCGCAGCCGCGGGCGCTGGCTCTACGCCGCCGCCGTGCTCGCGCTCGTGGTCGGTCTGGTCGCGTTGTGGGGCGGTCGGCCATGAGCGTGATCAGCCGCATGCTGCGCGACCTCGAGTCGCGCGATGCCCGTGCCGCGTCGCCGCGCGATGCCGACGACCGGCCGCGGCACTTTCCGGCGCGCCCGCCACGGCGCGCGCGGCGCTCCCCCCGTGCATGGCTGCGCCGAGCCGCCCCGGCCCTGCTTGCCGTCAGTCTTCTCATCCTGGCCGCCGCGCTGTGGTGGCAGCGCGCGCCGCGATGGTCGGATCTGATCGCGGGCTGGGGCGGATCCGCTGTCGAGCCGGCCGAGCGCCCCGCTGCATCCGCGCCACCGACGCCCGCGGCACGGCTGGCGGCCGCCCGCTTCAGCGGCGCGGGTGAGCAGGCGACGCTCGCGTTGGTAATTGACGGAGAGCCCCGCGAGCAGCCCGGCTACGCCCGGCGCGGGACGACGCTCGCCCTGCGGGTGCCGGCACCGGCCGAGGGCGTAAGCCTGCCGGCGCCGCCGGACGGTCAGCGCGTGTTTCGCTCCGCGAGCATGCGGTCCGATTCCGACGGCGCGACGACCATCCGCCTGCAGGTCGCGGACGGTGCGAGCTTCGATCTGCAACGCGAGGGCGGCCGGTTGCACTTGGTCGGCCGGGTTCCCGAGGTGCCCGAGGCGGTGCGAGAAGACGTGGCCGCGCTGACGGCGGCCACGGAAACGGCGCTGGCGGAAAGCCCGTCGCTGGACGCCGACCAGGCCCAGGCGGAGGAAGACAGCGAACCCCCTGACGCGGCCGAGAACGAGAGCGAACAGCCGTCCGAGCCCGGTCACGCGGGCGACGATGAGCCGTCGTCCTCTTCCGAAGACGCGTCCAGCGCATCGCCGGAACCGCCAGAGCCCGATCGCGAGACGGGCGCTACCTCGGCGGAGGCCGCGCCGACTTCGTCGCCCGGCGAAATGCGCAAGAACGACCGCAGCACGCCGGAGGTCCGCGCCCAGCGGCGCTATAGCGAGGCCCGCGCGGCGCTGGCGCAGGGCGAGCTGGGCGGCGCGCGCCGTAGGTTGCACGGCGCGCTCGAGTTGGACGGCGACCTGCACGGGGCCCGCGATCTGCTGGTTACGCTCTATCGCCGCGCGGGCGACGCCGACTCGGCACGCGACGTGCTTGCGGAAGGGTTCGAGCGCGCCCCGCGGCGACTCGCGTACGCCAAGCCGTATGCCCGTCTGCTGGTGGACGCCGGCGACCTCGAGCGTGCCGCGCGCGTGCTGCAAGGGGCGCGTGTCGCCGGACGCGAGGACGCCGACTATCACGCGCTGGCCGCGGCGGTCGCACAGCGGCGCGGCCGGCACGAGGAAGCCGCGGCCGCCTATACACGCGCCCTCGAGATCGATGGGGGGAACGGCCGCTGGTGGCTCGGGCTCGGGGTGGCCTTGAGTGCGGCCGACCACCCGGGGGAGGCGGCGGCCTCCTTCCGCGAGGCGCGGCGCACTGGCACGCTGCCGCAAAGCCTCGACGAATGGGCCCGCAGCCGCATCGAGGCACTCGAGCAAGCGAGTTAGCTCAGCGCGGGCGTTGTGAAAACGAGCGAATCCGAGGGCGCGAAGCGCTCGCACGGGATGACGAGCCGATGATTACACGACAAAAGGTTCGACTGGGCGACCTGCTGATCCAGGAAGGACTGCTCGACGGCGAGCAGCTCAACCAGGCCCTGGCCGAGCAAAAGCGCACCGGGCGCAAGCTGGGGGGCACTCTCATCGACCTCGGCTACGTCACCGAGCAGCAGGTGCTGGAAACCCTGGCGCATCAGTTACAGCTCGAACGCGTTGACCTGACCAGTTGGGAGTTCGATCCGGAGACCGTGCGCGTGTTGCCGGAAATGGCGGCGCGGCGCTTGCGCGCGATCGTGCTGGCGCGCGAGGGCGACGGCTACGTCGTCGGCATGGCCGATCCCACCGATATCTTCGCCTACGACGAGCTGGTGCGTCAGCTCAAGACCCAGATCCGTGTCGTGGTGGTCAGCGAGTCGCAGCTGATCGCGGTGATCGATCGCGTCTACCGGCGTACGGCCGAGATCACTCATTTCGCGGAAGAGCTCGGCCAGGAGCTGTCCGAGAGCGATTTCGACGTCGACACCTTGGTGATGGCCGACAAGGAGGCCGATGTCCCGGTCGCCAAGCTGCTCAAATCGATCTTCGAGGACGCGGTGCAGGTCGGCGCCTCGGACATCCACATCGAGCCGGACGAGCGCGTGCTGCGCATCCGGCAGCGTGTCGACGGCATGCTGCAGGAGCAGGAGATGAAGGAGCAGCGCATCGCCTCGGCGCTGGTCCTGCGGCTCAAGCTCATGGCCGGGCTGGATATCTCCGAGAAGCGCCTGCCGCAGGACGGACGCTTCAATATCCGCGTGCGCAACCGCTCCATCGACGTGCGCCTGTCGACCATGCCGATCAGCTACGGCGAGTCGGTGGTCATGCGCCTGCTCGACCAGAGCGGGGATCTGCTGCAACTGGATCAGCTCGGCATGCCGGGCGACATTGCCGAGCGCTTCCGCCGGGCCGTGAACCACCCCTACGGCCTGGTCCTCGTGACCGGCCCCACCGGCAGCGGCAAGACGACCACGCTGTATGCGGCGCTGACCGAGCTGAACCAGTCCGAGAAGAAGATCATCACCGCCGAGGACCCGATCGAGTATCGCCTGCCGCGGATCAATCAGGTGCAGATCCGACCCAAGATCGGCCTCGATTTCGCGCGCGTGCTGCGTTCGGCGTTGCGCCAGGATCCGGACGTGATGCTCGTCGGCGAGATGCGCGACACCGAGACGGTCGAGGTCGGCCTGCGCGCGGCGCTTACTGGTCACATGGTCTTGTCGACCCTGCATACCAACAACGCGATCGGCACGATCGACCGACTGTTGGACATGGACGCGCCGGGGTATCTGGTCGCATCGACGCTGCGCGCCGTCGTCGCCCAGCGTCTGATGCGTCGCATCTGTCCTTCCTGCAGTACGGAGACCGAGCCCGATCCCCAGCAGCGGGTATGGCTGGATAGCCTCCTTGGCGAAAAACGTGCGGCCCGGCTGCGCTTCCATCGGGGCACGGGTTGTGGTCATTGCGGCCGGACGGGCTACCAGGGGCGGATCGGCATCTACGAGTTGCTCGAACTCGACCATGAGATGCGCAACGCCCTGCGGCGCAACGACACCACCGCCTTCGCGGAGCATGCCCGGCGCAGCAAGGGCTACAAGCCCCTGGTGGTCAGTGCGCTCGAACTGGCCGCAAAGGGCGTGACCACGCTGGCCGAGGCCGAGCGGATCGCGGGCGAGGTCGAGCAGTCCGTGACCGCCAGTGTCGAGGCCGCGGCACCGTCCGTCGAACCGGTGGAGCCGGACCGTGCCACGGTTTGAATACAGCGGTCGCGATAGCGCCGGGGCGCTGGTGACCGGGGCGATCGACGCGCGCTCGCTCGATGCGGCCGTCGGGATGCTGTTCGAGCGCGGCGTCACCCCGCTCGACGTCAACGAGCGCGCGGAGAAGGGGACTCGGCCCGGGCTGCGTCAACTGCTCGGGCGCGATCGGCCGGATCGTGGCGAAATCATTCTGTTCACGCGGCAGATGTATGCCCTGACCCGCTCGGGGATCCCGCTGATCCAGGGACTGACGCAGTTGGCCGAATCCTCGCGCAATGACACGCTGGTCAGCGCCCTGCACCAGATCATCGAGGACCTCGAGTCGGGCCGCGAACTCGCCGGTGCGCTCGCGCGTCATCCACGGCTGTTCAGCCCGCTGTACGTGAGCATGGTCCGCGTGGGTGAGCAGTCGGGCCAGCTCGAGGAAGCGTTCATGCGCATGTACCGCTACCTCGAACGCGAGCAGGAGACGATCAACCAGATCAAGAAGGCGACCCGCTATCCGAGCTTTGTGGTCCTGGCGCTCGTGGTCGCGGTGTGGATCCTGATGACCTGGATCATCCCGGTATTCGCGCGCGTATTCGAGCAGTACGACGCGGCGTTGCCGGTGCCCACTCAGATCCTCATCTCCATCTCGAATTTCTTCTCGACCTGGTGGCTGGCGTTAGCGCTGCTCGCCGTCGGGGCCGTCGCAGCGCTACGCGCCTGGCTGCAGACCGACGATGGTCGATTCAAGTGGGATCGTGCCAAGCTACGGCTACCGGGGATCGGCGACATTCTCCTGCGGGGCACGCTGGCGCGCTTCGCGCGTGCCTTTACCATGGCGCACCGCGCCGGCGTGCCGGTACTCGAGACCATGAACGTGGTCGCGACCGCGGTCGACAACGACTTCGTTGCCAGCCGGCTGCGCGATGTACGTTCCTCGGTCGAGCATGGCGAGGCACTCTCACGCGCCGTCTCGCGTACGGGCATCTTCACGCCGCTGGTGGTGCAGATGCTCGCGGTCGGCGAGGAGACCGGCCGGCTCGACGACATGAGCGAGGAGATCGCCGATTTCTACGAACGTGAGGTCGAGTACGACGTCCAGAACCTCACCTCGTTGATCGAGCCCGTGCTCACCATCGGCATCGCGATTCTGGTATTCCTGCTGGCGATCGGTATCTTCCTGCCGATGTGGGATCTCGGCAGTGCGGCCCTTGGCGGCCGGTGATCGGGAAGCGCATCGTGCCGCGTTGGGCGGGGTTTCGCCGTGTTGCGGTGCGTACTGCGAGCCCATGCGTGCAGCAGCGGCCCGCGCGATCGTCCGTCCCCGCCCGACTGCGGGCACAGGACGGGCTGTCCATCCTCGAGTTCACGCTCGTGGTCAGTATCGTCAGCGTGCTGCTCGTGTTCGGTGCCAGTCGCGTAATGACATTGCGCGTTGACCTCGAGCGGGCCGCGGTCGAGCATACGCTGACGGGAATGCGCAGCGCCCTGGCCCTGGAGTTCGCCTCGCTGCTGACGCAGGGTAAGCGACAACGCATCGAGACCTGGGCCGGCGGCAACCCGCTCACGCTGTTCGAGAACCGCAATGTCCTCGACGCCGAGCCGGGCGCGCTGCCGGGGCCGGGGGACTGGACGTACGAGCAAGGCGAGGTGGTCTACCGCCCCGCCTACCCGAACGCGCTGACCGGCAATCCCGACGCCATCGGCCGCTGGCGCGTCGCCGTGCACGGTGACGCGCAACCGACCGGACTCGAACTGGTGGCGGTGACGCCACTGCCGGGGATCGGTCCCCAGAACAAGAGAGAATAACCATGACCGAAGCGACCGCGCTGCTCGTCAGCCTTGCCCTCGTCATCCTGGCCGTGCTGCTGGCGTTGACCGCCCTCGTCGGCGGGCTCGTGGCGCTCAAGCCCGAGTGGCTCCAGCGGCTGCGCGCCGCCACCGATCGCCGCTACACGCTGCGGTCGGTGACGCGTCCGCTCGACACGCCGCACAACATCGACCCGCTGCTGTACCGCCACCACAAGGCCTATGGCATCGTGGTGATGACCCTGGCGGCGTTTCTGCTCTACTTCCTCGCCTTTGGCGAGCAGCGGGTGTTCTGGCGCGAGCTGTTCCCGCCGGATTATCGCGAGGCCGCCGGCATCGTGGCGGATGTGGCACGGCTCGTGCTTTGGATTTTCTCGGTATTCGCGCTCACTGTGGGTACCGTCGTGCTCGCGCGCCCGAGCGCGCTGAAGGGCCTGGAGGCGCGGGTCAACCGCTGGTTCACGGGCCGCAGCGTCAGCGAACGGCTTGACCGAGAGTACGACTGGTTGGACGAGCGCCTGGGCCGCAATCCCAGGCTGTGGGGATGGATCACCCTCGTGGCGAGCGTGATCTGCCTGGCGGCATTGCTCGTGCAATGGCAGGCGTTGCGCCTGGCCGGCTGAGGGGCCGGCGGGCGCGCAAGGATTAGCAGGGAGGTAACGCATCGCCGCGGCGGTGTAGCCCACAGGAGCAATGGGAAGAGGGCTGCGGCCCAATATTCTGGACAAAGAGGCAATAAACATGACGAAAAAACAACAGGGCTTCACCCTGATCGAACTGGTGGCGGTGATCGTCATCCTGGGGGCGTTGGCGGTGGTCGCACTGCCGCGGTTCGTCGATTTGCAGGGCGAGGCCGAGCAAGCCTCGGCCGACGGCGTGGCTGGAGGCATTTCCAGTGCATTTGCCGTTAACTATGCTGCATCACTCGCGTCGGATGATTCGAGCGATTACTTTGAGCTCAACAGTGGCAATAGTATCGATATTGGCACCACCGGGGATTTCGATATCAACGACATCATGCAGACCAATCTAACCGGTTACAGCATTTCAGGAAACTGTGACGTCGATGGTGGAGACGGTCCGGGTGATACGACTACGTGCGATATCGTTTCGGACAATGACGGCTCCGCCTGGGCGTCGTTCACCGCGATTGCGACGAGCACTTAGTAATACCCAACTACTGCAATCGTGATCACGAAGAGTTGGACGTGCAGCTCTGCGCGTCCAACTCTCCTCTCCGTAGGGTCTTGATTCAGCGCGTCTGCAGCATATTTCGACTAGTCCTGTGACCATCGGACGAATTGCGCGCCGAGGATCCCTTCTTTGCGTTCGGAGCGGCTCCGTCGCCCTGCCTCTTGCAGCGATCGTCATCGCGCTGTTCTACAACGGCATCCACACCACCCTCTATGCGGCCGCAGGCATCAGTCTCTGCGGGGCGATAGCTTGCGCCGCCTGGATGCCCGACGGTGCGTCGCGACTCCGTCTTGGTCTCGCCGGCATAGTGCTTGCGCTACTCTTCGCGTGGGTCGCCTTCAGTGTCGTCTGGTCCGAAATCTCCTACCTTACCGAGGTCCAGTCCGGGATCGTCGGCGCTGCAATCGCCGGCTACGTACTGATTCGCTTGGTTGTGGATGGTGCCGCTGTGCGAAACCGGCTTGCGACGGCGATGGTTTCGTTGGGGCTGGTCTTAGCGTTGGCGATGTTTCTGCAGATCGCTCTCGGTCACAGACCCGAAGGCCCTTTCCTCAACATCAACTCTGCCGGTGCCTTCCTCAACTTGCTGTGGCCCCTGCCGGCGGCCGCGGCGCTCCTGCTGCCGCGTAAGTCCGCTCTTGCGCTCACATCCCTGGGCATCACAGGCGTCATGGTGTTCGCCGCGGGTTTGACGGGTGGGCGGGCTGTCACCCTGGCCCTGATCGCCGCATTCATCGCCGTTGTCGTCGGAAGCCGGGCGTGGGCGAGGCGCCGGCGTCTCGCCGCCGTGACGGCCATCGTTCTATGCGCGCTGGTGCTCGCGCAGGTCACGAGTCAAGCGATGCCGGCTGGCGAGAGTCGCAATCTGGGGAATCGTATGGCCACGCTTTCCGAGCCGGGCACCGCGGGCGAATCGCGTCTGCGGATCTGGGAAGGCACCTGGGCGATGATCCAGGAGCGGCCGTGGCTGGGCTGGGGGCCAGGTACGTTCTTCCAGGCCTATCCGGCGTATCGCTCGCCCGACGACGGCAGCGCGGGCCAGCATGCCCACAACGATTACCTGCAGTATTGGGCCGAGGGCGGCCTGCCGGCCCTGGCGCTGCTGCTCGCTCTTTTCGGGGTTTGCGGCTACCGCTTTGTGCGTAGCGCGACGCGCCCTCCGGTAGGCGAGGCCGAGCGCGTGATGGTCCTCGCGGGCGGTGCCGCTATTGCCGGCGCCGCGGTCCACGCCCTCTTCAGTTACAACCTGCAGCTGTTGCCCATGCTGATCGTGCTCGGCCTAGCGGTGGGGGCGCTGGAGGCCGGCAGCGGTGCACCCGCGTGGTTGCGCATCCCCATCGAGCCAGTGCGACGGCGGCCGTTGGTCGCGCTCTCCTTCGCCCTGCTGCTGGCTATCCCGGTGACGCACTTGGGCACCGTCGCGGCCTCGGCCCACTACACGCAGCGTGGCAGCGAGGCCATGGCGGGAGGCGAGCTGCAGCGCGCCGAGGACGCATTCTCCACCGCTGCGCGACTATGGCCCGCTCAGGGGTTAGCCCGCGGCTTTTGGGCCGACTTGTACCGCCAGGCTCTTGAGTCCCTGCCCGCGAGAGAGGTCGAGCGTCGGCGCGCGCTCAAGCAACGTGGCCTCGAACTCGTCGCAGAGGCCGCTTCCCGGAACCCGCTGCGGCCCCTGCACGCCCTCACGCGGGGCCGTCTGCTGCTCCAGGCGCCCGGCGCCGACCTCGAGGCGGCCGAACGCGCCTTCGGACATGCGCTGGAGCTGAACCCCCGTACCGCGGCAGCTCGGGTCGCTTTGACCCGGCTCCTTGTTGACCAGGGTCGCGATGAAGAAGCACTCGCCATCGTCAACGCGGGTTTCGGCCCAACTTATAGTGAGCGCAACAATCCCGCTGAACTGCTCCGACTCGGGGTGCGTCTACGTGAGGGCGCTGGCGATCACGCCGGCGCCGTTCGCCTGCGCGATCAGCTCGATGCCATGCAG
>JBBEEB010000115.1:0-14551 GCA_040880995.1 Halofilum sp. (in: g-proteobacteria) | reverse complement strand
TGCCCCGGCAAGGGGTGTAGCCGGATGGGATGGCCGGGCACGGGCGATTCCCCCAGGCGCGCCAGTATTCCGAGGGCGCGGGCGTAGGCTTTCGGGGGCGCCGGATGCGTAATGCCTGAGGCGACCAGCTGATGCAGCGGCCCGCTCGGCGCCGCCATGGTGCCGCGGGTCGCCAGGTGGATCTCGCCCGAGAGCACCGAGAGGCGGCAGCCGCCGCGTTCATGCACGGCCAGCAGGTGTTCGAGAAAAACGCGCCATTCATCGCGGTGCGCGCGGCTTTGCCACTGGTCGCGCAGATCGTCCTGGTACTTCTCCATGCGCGGGGACTGTTGCATCGCCGCCTCCACCCAGGAGAGCCGCGGGCCCAGTGCCGGCACGCTCGATAGTACGAAGACCTGGCCGTCCTCGGCCGCGGCTAGCGCCTCGTTGAAGACGTCCCGGCCGACCGGACCCATGATCTGATCGGGGCGCCGTTCCGAGCGCAGATCCGGCGCGATCAGGGCCACGCCCGGCAGCTGCACGCGCCAGCTCAAGCTCGTGCCGGCGCGGTCGGGGCAGATGGGCGGCGGCTCGGCTGGGTGCGCCGCGAGCTGGAACAGCAGGAACAACTCCCGCGCCGTCTCGAATACGAGTCGCCCCATCGGCGAGTCGAGTTGGGTCTCGGGCAACGAGCCCCAGCCGTCGCAGATGTCGTGGTCGTCCCACATGCAGAGGATCGGGATGCGCGCCATGAGCCAGGCCGGCGCGGGCTGTGCGTAGAGTTCGCAATAGCGCTGCAGGAGGTAGCTGCGCAGCCGCGCGCGCAGCGCCGCGGCATCGGCCTCATCGAGCGGTTCCTCGGACTCGCCATGGCGCCAGGCGTGTAGCCGCGGATCCTCGTCGAGCATCTCGTCGGCATAGAGCTGGTCGCCGCCGTTGAGCAGGACCTGAAAGGGTACGTCGGCGTGTTGCCGCGCCAGGCGCTGCCACAGGGCGTTGCGCTCGTTGGTGCTGCGCTCGCGGTCGCCACTCTCCTGGCCGTTGCACGAGACGTAGGCGATCCGCAGGTCGCGCGTGAAGTCCGCGTGAACCGGAAGCGCGGCGCCGTGCATCGAATACGTGGCGTCGGCGCGGGCAGGTAACGTGAACGAGTAGCGCAGGACCGTCATGCCGTCGATGGTCGCGAGGCGCTCGGCTTCGATCGGTCCCTGGTGGGTGGTGACCGATGGTTCAGGCGCCGTCTCGGGCCGGACGAACAGTGCAGCGAGCTGGACTAGGCCGTCCGCATAACCATGCAGGAACAGCACGGGGCCGACGGCGGGGTAGGCGCGGTCGGGTTGGTCATGATCCGAGTTCATCGTGTATTCGAGCGCCTTCCGGCGACAGTCGAGACAAGGGCGGTGGCTACTCAAGTCGTGTTCGCTGGGTGTGGGAGTGGCGATTCACGCCGGGCCGGCGCGCGGAGGTGCGGCGGCGCTCGGTGGGCCGTAGAATCGCCATTACACAACATGACAACAATTTTCCGGAGACGTGCCATGACCCGCCCCCCACGGCCGATGATCCGATGCGCGGTGGCTTGCCTGGTCTTGGGGGGCACGGCCCCGGCCGCGGCCGAATCCATTGGCGATGGCTGGTCGGTCGGCGTGGATGCCATGGCGCTCACGCGCGAGTACGCAATCGGTGACCAGGAACTCTCGGCTAGCGGTGCACTCGCTGGCGCGTATGTGAGTTTCCAGCGCTTCCCCGGCTTCCGCGCCGAGGCGCGCCTGCTCGCCGGTGGGCTGGAGAACGAGATCGAAGGGGATCGCTCGTCCGACCCCGTCAGCTTCGGCGAGGGCAGCCTGACCTGGGGCGTGGCGCTACCCAATCGCGCGCGCCTGTACGGGGGGATCGCGGCCCAGACGTTCCGCGGTGAACTTGGCGAGGACGGGGACGAGACGAGTACGTTGCTGTATCTGCCCCTGGGCTTGTCCAAGGCCGGTAATCTGCACGGTGGCTGGCGGGCCGTGACCACGCTCGAGGCCCGCGTCTTGGTCGGCGGGCGCCATGAAATCGAATGGCCCTCGGGGGACTCTGGCGACTTCGACGCCTTTGGTGGGCTCGGTGGGGAGCTCTCGGCCCGCTTCATCCACCCGGAAACGCCGGTGGAGATCGAACCCTATCTGCGGGCGCTGGCCGCCGCCGATTCGCGCAGCGATGATTTCGGCGGCAGCGATGAGCGCGTGGAGGGGCTCAGCCAGGCCGCTCTCGGTGTGCGCCTGGCGGCGCGATTCTAGAAGGTTTTGAGCCAGGCTCCTCTTTCGGGTCAGGCTAGAGCCCCGCGAAAAGCGACGCGCGGACCTCGTCGATCCCACCCGCGCCCTGGCGCGGCCACTTGTGTGGGCCGGCGATCGTCGCCATTCCTATCGTAAGCGATCTCGTAGTCGCTGCCACCATTCGAACGAAGGACCCATCCATGGTTGCACTGTCCGTGCTCGACCTCGCGCCCATCCGCGAGGGCGGCGACGCCGCGCAAGCGTTCGGCCACACCCGCGAGCTCGCGCGCCACGCCGAGGCATGGGGCTACGCCCGCTACTGGCTGGCCGAGCACCACAATATGGTGGGCATCGGCAGCGCCGCCACGGCGGTACTGATTGGCCATGTCGCCGGGGCCACGGAGAGGATCCGCGTGGGCTCTGGCGGCGTCATGCTGCCCAACCACACGCCGCTGATGGTCGCCGAACAGTTCGGCACCCTGGCCTCGCTCTATCCCGGACGCATCGATCTCGGGCTGGGCCGCGCCCCCGGTACGGACCAGCAGACCGTGCGCGCCTTGCGCCGCGACCGCTCCGGCGGGCCGGACCAGTTTCCGCGCGATATCGCCGAGCTGCAGGGATACTTCCGCCCGACGGAGCCCGGGCAGGCGGTGCGTGCCGTGCCCGGGGCCGGACTCGAGGTCCCCATCTGGATCCTCGGGTCGAGCGTCTCCAGCGCCCAGCTCGCCGCCCAACTCGGGCTGCCCTATGCCTTCGCCTCGCATTTCGCGCCCGGCCAGCTGATGGAGGCGCTGGAGATCTACCGGAGCCGTTTCCAGCCTTCCGAGCAGCTCGAGCGTCCCTATGTGATGCTGGGCATGAATGTGGTGGCGGCAGACAGCGACGCGCAAGCGGCGCATCTGTTCACCTCGCTGCAACAGCAGTTCTGTACGGTCCTGCGCGGCCGGCCGGGACTGTTGCCCCCGCCGGTCGAGGACATGGAGGCGCATTGGACGCCGGCGGAGAAGGCGGGCGTGGCGGATGCGTTGCGGTTCTCGGCCGTGGGGGCGCCGGAGACCGTCGGCGCGGACGTGGCCGAATTCGCCCGGGCGACCGGCGCCGACGAGCTCATGGTGAGCACGATGATCCACGACCCCCGGTCGGCGCTGCGCTCGTTCGAGCTCCTGGCCGGCGCCGTCGCGCACTGAGTGGCGCCGGGAGCAGCGACCCGTCGCCGCGCGGGCGCGCAAATGGCAATATGTGCGGTCGCCCGGACCGGGGGATGATCGGTCGGAATCTTCGCGCGGGAGCGTCCATGGCCTCAATGCTGTTCTACCAATCGGTCGCCGTGCTCAATCGCGAGCGTCACGGCAACCTGCGAATCCAGGCCGGCAGCCGCGACTGTGGTTTCGCCGCCCACACGCATTACGTGCCACTGGTCGCCACGGAGTTCTATCAGGCTGCCGCCGACTACCCGGTGCTGTTCGTCGGTGACGACGCTCAGGCCGCACCGGTCGCGCTGCTTGGCCTGCATGAGGGGCACAATCCCTTCATCGATGCCGAGCGCCAGTGGCTGCCGGGGACGTACCTGCCCGCGTTCGTGCGGCGCTATCCGTTCATCCTCGCCCGCTCCAGCGAGGACGACGCCGGCAACATGGTGGTCTGCATCGACGAGAACCATGGCGGATTCTCCACCGAGGCAGGCCAGCCGCTGTTCGACGACCAAGGCGGGCATACGGAGTACCTGAACGAGACGATCCAGTTCCTGCAGCAATACCAGGCCGATACGGAGCGCACCGGGGCGTTTGTCCAGCGGCTCAATGAACTCGGTCTGCTGATGCGCCGCGATATCCGCATGCAGGACAGCGCGGGCGGCGATTTCATGCTGGAGGACTTCCGCGTGGTCAACGAGAAGGCTCTCGACCAGCTGGACGCAAAGCGGGTCAGCGAGCTGCACGCCAGCGGCTATCTCGGCTGGATCCATGCGCACCTGGTCTCGCTGACACGTCTGGAACACCTGCCCGCACGTCTGGAACGCCTCGCTTGAATGACGAACCCTCGTCGCCGCTCGGGCGCGGGCCCTGCAAGGGCCTAGGGGCCCGCTCGATGCCCGAGGCACCGGACACGGATCACCCCGTCGCCGCTGAGTACCGCAGTCTGGCGGGTCGCTACGACGCGCGCTGGGCGCGTTACATCGAGGCGAGCATTCGCGCGACGCTGGTGCATGCGGATGTACAGGGCTACGAACGGGTGCTTGACGTCGGCTGCGGCACCGGCGTTTTGCTCGCCGAGCTCGGGCGCCAGCAACCGCAGGCCCGGCTTACCGGCGTCGACTTGGTCGGCGAGATGCTGGCCGTGGCGCAGGAGCGCCTGCCCGAGGAGACCGAGCTGATGACGGCGCCCGCCGAGGCGCTGCCGTTCGAGGATGCGACGTTCGAGGTCGTCATCTCCTCGAGCGTGCTCCACTACATCCGTCAGCCGCAGCGGGCGCTGGACGAGACCGCACGGGTGCTGGTGCCCGGCGGACGCCTGGTGCTCACGGACTGGTGCCGCGATTACGTGACCATGCGGGCCCTCGACTGGTACCTGCGCGGTACCGATCCCGGCCATTGCCGCACCCTTCGCAGCCGGGACTTGTCCCGCCTCGCTTCCGCCAGCGGTCTCGAGGTGGAGCATCTCGACCGCTATCGCCTCGACTGGTTCTGGGGCTTGATGACTCTGACCGCTCGCCGCCCCCAATGATGTAGCGGCGTTCCGACGCCCTCACGCCCGCAGCAGATCAAACGATCGCGCGCGAAGCACGGCCCCAGGAACTATACCCATGGGGGTGGGCCGCGTTGCCGCTCCCAAGGCCGTGGTCGGGCGCGGGAATTCGGTACATCTGTCGTGCCAGGGAGGAGCTCATGCGATCCGCGCCGCTACCGCCAGACGAGGCGGAGCGTCTCGCGACGCTGGAGCGCTACGCAATCCTCGACACGCCGCCGGACGATGCCTTCGAGGCGATCGTCCGCGTTGCCCGAGCGCTGTTTGACGCACGTATCGGGCTCGTCAGTCTGATCGACCGCGACCGCCAATGGTTCAAGGTCCACCAAGGCGTGGACTTGTGCCAGACCTCCCGCGACATCGCCTTCTGTGCCCACGTGCTGCACCAGCGCGCGCCGCTGTACGTGCCCGACGCCCGCGCCGACGTGCGCTTCGATCACAACGAGCTGGTCACGCACAGCCCCCAGCTACGGTTCTACTGCGGCGTCCCGCTCTACGCGCCGGACGGGTCGATTCCCGGCACGCTCGACGTACTCGACACCCACCCACGGCCGGATATCTCCGCTGAGCAGATCGCCCGGCTGGAGGATCTGGCGACCGCGGTGGTCACGCTGATGGAGTCCCGCCGCACGCAGGTCCGATTGCGCGTGACCGAGCCCGAGCTGGTCTTGAATCGCGAGCTGCGCCGCTTGTTGTATGAGCGGGTCGAATTCGGCCTGGCCGTGACCGATCCCGGCGGCCGGATCGAGCAGGTGAACACCCGCATGGCGCGCTGGGTCGGCGCGGGCGAGCCCGTGCTCGTGGGGCGCCAACTGCGGCACTGGCTGGAGAGTGCAACCAGTCTCGGACACACGCGTGAGGCGCGCCTGCGCCTGGCCGACGGGGAACGCATGCCCGTGCGGCATGCGGCGGAGCGTGTCGCCGGCGATCCGGACACCGGCGGCGGGCATGTCCTGCACACGCTGGCGGATCTGCGTCCCGAGCGCGTGGCGCGTGCGCTGCAGGACGGGCGCACGGACGTGCTGGGGCGCATCGCGCGCCGCGCCGAGCCCGAGCGGACGCTCGAGCGGATCGCCGATCTACCCTCCCTCGCGGACGCCGAGGCGGTCGGCTATGTGCTTGTGCATCGCGACCGCGGCGCGCCGCTGGCGCTGGCCCCGGGCATGGGACGGCGGGGCGCGCCGGCCGACGCACGTCCGGATGCGCTCACGCGGGCGCTCACGGCCGTGGATGTGCTCGTGCGCGATGCCAAGAGCCGAAAACCGGCCGTGCTCGCGCCCCTCGAGCACTATGGCCCCGACGCGACCTGGCTCGCCGTCGCCGCGCGCCTGCGCTCGGCCATTGCCATGCCCCTGTACTCCCTGTCGCAGGAGCAGGCGGTCATCGGGAGCGTCGGCATCCTGGCGCCCGTGCGCCACGCCCAGCCGATCGAGTCGCTGCGCACCGAGCTCGCCGACATGAGCCAGTTGGTCTCAATCACACTGCAGCACTCGAGCATGCTGGAGCGGCTGCGTTGGCAGGCGTATCACGACGATCTGACCGGGCTGGGCAACCGCACGTTGCTACGCGAGCGCCTGGCCGCGGCCCTCGACGAGCCGCCGGCCGCGGAGCGCGCGATGGTGGCCGTCTTTCTGTTCGATCTGGACGGATTCAAGCAGGTCAATGACGTGGGCGGACATGCCGCCGGGGACCGCGTGCTGCGCGAGGTCGCCGAGCGGGTGCGCGGCATCCTGCGCAGCGGGGACGTCTGTTGTCGCGTCGGGGGGGACGAGTTCGTGGTTTTTACCCCGGTGGCGCACGCCGAGGATGCACGCCGTCTAGCCGGCAAACTCATGCAGGCGGCGGCACTCCCCGCGCGCTACACGGGCGCCGGCTCGGTGACCGCCAGTGTCGGGATTGCCGTTTACCCTGAGCACGGGGCGGATGCCCAGGGCCTGCTCGATGCCGCCGACCGCGCGATGTATCGCGCCAAGCATGCCGGCGGCGATCGCTGGAGCCTCCCGACGGGCGATTGACCGGGCTTGTGCTAGTGAAAGCGGTCCGGCGCTTCCACGATGAAGGCACGGGCGACCTCGATCGCGTGATCCGCGTCGGTGGTGCGGATCGGGTAGAAATTCTGGAAGCGGCCCTCGTCGTCGACCGCGACGCCGTCGTAGGTTCCGTCGGCATCACGATAGAGAACCACGCGCGGCGCGTCGGGGTTCTGTTCGTACACCTGCTCGAGCACCGCCTCGATGGCACTCGAGACCGACGGGCTCTCGTCGTCCTGGTCAGCGATGACGATGACATCGTCGCGCACCTGCACGCCGACGCGCACGGTACCGAAATCGGATTCGCTCATGGTTGCGTTCTCGTGGTCTGTCGTCCTGTGGACCCGATATTGGGGCGACCCTGGCGCTGCGCAAGGCCCGCCGTCACCCGACGAGCTGATTAAGCTCGAAGATGGGCAACAGAATGGCCATCACGATCAATAGTACCAGCATGCCCATGAGTAGGATCAGCACCGGCTCGAAGATGTTGACCATCACCGTGACCTTCATGCGGGTCGCCCGCTCTTGGTAGTCCGCGGCGCGGTGCAGCATGGTATCGAGCTGGCCCGACTCCTCACCGATGGCGATCAGGTGCAGGAACATGGGGGGAAACTGGCCGCTGGCCTCCAGCGAGCGGCTGAGCGAGCCGCCTTCGCGGACCTGGCTGGCCGCCTGTTGCACCGCGGCCCGTAGCGGCCGGTTGCCGATGACCGTGGCGGCGATGCCCAGGGCCTCCAGCGCCGGCACGCCGCTGGCGGCGAGAATCGACAGCGTGCGCGCGAAGCGCCCGGTGTCGGCGCCGCGCAGCAGGGGGCCGAGCAGTGGCAGGCGCAGTAGGGCGGCATCGAAGCGGTAGCGCACGTCGTCGCTGCGCAGGGCCAGGCGCGCGCCAATGCCCGCGCCCAGCAGCAGAATCAGCAGCACCACGCCCCAGTCGCGCAGGAAGCCGCTCGTCGCCAGCATCACGCGGGTGAGCAGCGGCAGCTGGGCATCCATGGTCTCGAACACGCCCACCACCTGCGGCACGACGTAGGTCAGCAGGCCCACGACAATGCCGATGGCGGCGAGGGTGAGGATGATCGGATAGGCCAGGGCGGCGCCGACCGAGCTGCGCGTGTCCTGGCGCGACTCAACGTAATCGGCCAGGCGCTCCAGAACGGGCCCAAGGTGGCCCGATTGCTCGCCGGCGCGCGCGGTGGCGACGTAGATCTCCGGGAAGCTGCGCGGGAACTCGGACAGCGCCGCCGCCAGGGAATAGCCCTCCACTACGCGGGCGCGCACGCCCAGGATCAGTCGCTGCACGTGCGCCTTCTCGGAGTAGCGCGAGATGGCCCGCAGGGCCTCCTCGACCGGCATGCCCGACTGCACCAGCGTGGCCAGCTGACGCGTAATCAGCGCCAGGTCGCTCGCGCCGACGCTGCGCCGCAGGCCGAGGCGGGGCGCGCCGCTGTCGCCACTGCTGCCGCGACGACCCTGTGTGGCCTCAGCGACCGACAGCGGCGACAGGCCCTGGTCCCGCAGCTGCTGGCGGATCTGGCGCGCGGTGTCGCCCTCCAGCACGCCGCTGCGCTCGCGCCCATGCGGATCCAGCGCGGTGTATTCGAATGCGCTCACTTATCTAGAACCACGGATATTTGAGAACCACGAATGGACACGAATATGTCGTGGGATTGGGGGCGGTCCGCCGCAAGCGGCGCGGGAGATTCGCCCCGGGCCGTCGGAGTCGAGCCGCTCATGCGCGTTGCTCCCGAAACCTACGCTTCACAGGCACATGACCATTCGTGTTGATTGCTCGGCGCATCCTTGCGCCTCGCCCCTTCGGGGCTGGCGCGAAAATTACTGGCGACATCCATGTCGCCTGCCCTCTCGGGCCTGCGCTGCGCGCAGTTCCAATCTGCTCCCGGCAGATTGGTCGCTCCCGGCGAATTTTTCGTGGTTCTAAGAGAGCGGTGCGCCGGCTTTAAGGGGCCAGCGATCAGATACCGACATCACTGTCGCGGTCGGCGTGCGGGGTCACGCGCAGTACCTCTTCGATCGAGGTCTCGCCCGCACGGATCCGCCGTAGGCCGTCGACGCGGATGCCGGGTCCGCGCTGGCGCGCGTGGGCCTCGAGCTCCTGCTCCCCGGCGCCCTCGTGGATGAGGTTGCGCATGGCGTCGTCCACGGCGACCAGCTCGTAGATGCCGCTGCGCCCGGAATAGCCCGTGTGGTTGCACTGCGCGCAGCCGTCGTCGCTCGGCGCCCACACCTGCGGCGGATCGGCCGGGTCCAACTCGAATAGGCGGCACTCGGACTCGCTCATTCGGTGCGGTTCCCGGCAGTGCGGGCACAACATGCGCACCAGGCGCTGGGCCAGGATGCCGACCATCGAGGATGACAGCAGGAATGGCTCCACGCCCATGTCGCGCAGGCGGGTCAGGGCGCCGATGGCGGTGTTGGTATGCAGGGTGGAAAGCACGAGGTGGCCGGTCAGCGAGGACTGCACGGCGATCTCGGCGGTCTCCAGGTCGCGGATCTCGCCGACCATGACCACGTCCGGGTCCTGGCGCAGGATGGCACGCAGCCCGCGGGCGAAGGTCAGATCGACCTTGGTGTTGACCTGGGTCTGGCCGATGCCGTCGAGGTAGTACTCGATCGGGTCCTCGACGGTGAGGATGGTGCGGCTGGCGTCGTTCAGGCGCGTGACGCCCGCATACAGCGTCGTTGTCTTGCCCGAGCCGGTTGGGCCGGTCACCAGCAGAATGCCGTGCGGCCGGTGGACCAGCTCGTTGAGCAGCCGTGTGTCGCGCGCCGACATGCCCAGGTGCTCGACGTCCAGGCGCCCGGCCTGCTTGTCGAGCAGGCGCAGCACCACGCGCTCGCCGTGGCCGGACGGCAGCGTCGAGACGCGCACGTCGACCGGACGCCCGGCGATCTTCAGCGAGATGCGCCCGTCCTGGGGCAGGCGCTTCTCGGAGATGTCCAGGCGCGCCATGACCTTGATGCGCGAGATGATCAGCGGCGCGATGTTGCGCGGGGGCTCGAGCGTCTCCTGCATCACGCCGTCGACGCGCATGCGTACCGACAGGCGCTGCTCGAAGGGCTCGATATGGACGTCGGAGGCGTTGTGGCGCACCGCCTCGGTAAGGATGGCGTTGATCAACCGGATGATCGGCGCGTCGTCCTCCGACTCCATCAAGTCCTCGGGCTCGGGCAGTGCCTCGGCCGCGCTGGCCAGATCGCCCTCGTCGCCCAGGTCGTCGACGGCGTCGAGCGCGCCGCCGGCGCCGCGCTCGTAGTTGCGCGTCAGGCGCCGGCCGAATTCCTCGGCCGAGACCTCCTCGATGGGCAGTCCGCCGCCGGCGGCGCGACGCAGCTCCAGCAGTGCCGCGGCCGCGGCGTCGGGACGCATGACCAGCACGCTCTGGCCGTCCTCGCGCGTCTCGGTCATGACCCCGTTACGCCGCGCGAAGGCGTAGGGCACGCGCAGGGGCGGGGTCTCCGGGGCGGCGTTGGCGGCTTCGGGTAACGGGGCAGCATCCGGGGCGATCGGGGTCGCTCGGTCCGGTTCAATCATCATTGGCTCCCGACGGCGCGGGCGAAGCGCCGCCGTGTCGCACATCCAGCTCGGGCAGGGTCGGCAGCTCGTCCACCAGCGCCCGGCTTTCCTCGCGGCGAGAGAGCTGCTCGCTGCGCATGTAGCTGTATTTCTCGCCCGTGTAATGGTCGGCGAGTCCCTCGTCGCGCACGATGCGCGGGTGCAGAAAGACCATGAGGTTCTGCTTCACCTTGTCCGTGCTGCGGTACGTGAACAGCCCCCCGAGCACGGGGATGTCGCCGAGCAGCGGAACCTTTTCCTCGACCGTCTGGACGCTGTCGTCGATCAGACCGCCGAGCACCAGGGTCTGATCGTCCTCGACCAGCACAGTCGTAGTCAGCGAGCGCGTATTCGTGACCACATCGGCCGTGTTCACGTCGGGCGCGATCGCCGCGATGCTGGAGACCTCCTGGTTGATGTCCATCTGGATGGTGTCGCCCTCGTTGATCTGCGGCTGCACCTGGAGTGTGATGCCCACGTCGCGCCGCTCGATGGTCTGGAACGGGTTTTGCGCGCCGTCGGCGTCGCCGCCCGTGTATTGCCCCGTCACGAAGGGCACGTTCTGGCCGACGACGATCTCGGCCTCGGCGTTGTCCAGAGTCATCAGGCTGGGCGTGGACAGGATGTTGTTGTTCGCGTCGGATGCCAGGGCGCGAATCAGCACGCCGAAGTCGGTTCCGCCTTCATTGAGGGCCGCGACGGTCAGGCCGGAGCCGACGCCGGTTGGGTTGTCAATCAGATTGACGATGTTGGAACCGCCGGAACCGAAGCTCGTGCCGCCGGCCGGGCGGCCGCCGTCCGACCCGTCGAACGCGAACTGCACGCCGAGTTCGCGGGCCTGATCCTGCGAGACCTCGACGATAATGGCCTCGACCAGTACCTGAGCCCGGCGGATATCGAGCCGGCGGACGATGGATTCGAGTCCGTCGAGCCGGTCCGGCGGACCGGTGAGGACCAACGAGTTGGTGTTTGCATCGGCCTGGATGACGACGTCGCCCTCGCCCGCCGACCCGTTGTCGTCTTGCTGTTCCTGGCGCGCCTCGACGATGCCGGTGAGAAGCCCGACCAGCTCGTCGGCGTTTCCGAACTTGAGGTAGACCACTCGGGTGTTGCCCTCGCGCTCGAGCGGCGTGTCGAGGTTGGCGATCAGGGTACGCACGCGCAGGCGCTCTTCCTCGGGGCCGCTGAGCAGCACCCGGTTACTGCGCGCGTCCGCCGCCGCGCGAATGCCGCCGCCCTCCTGCTGACTCTGGAGGGTACCCAATATGCGCACGATCTCCTGGGCCGACGCGTGTTCGACGTTGACCACGTCGACGCCCGATTCCATTGGCCGGTCGACCCGGTCGATGATCTGCGCCACACGCTCCACGTTGGCGGCTACGTCGGTGACAATCAGGCGTCCAGTCGGCTCGTACGCGGCCAAATGGCCGGACTCCGGCATCAGTGGCCGCAGGATCGGCACCAGCTGAGCGGCGTTGACGTGATCGACGCTGATCACGCGCGTGATCAGCTGGCCGTCGCCGTTGGCATCGACCGGCACCGGGCTGCGCGTGGCCGCGGCCGCGGGCACGATCCGCGTGACGTCGCCTTCCTCGACGGTGGCATAGCCATGCACCGACAGTACCGAAAGGAATACATCGTAGAGCTCGCGGTCGTTGACCGGTGCGGCGGACACGACGTTGATCGTGGCATCGACTCGCGGATCAACGATGAAGTTCCGTCCGGTACGCTCGGAGACGGTGCGGATCAGCGATCGCAGTTCCGCGTCCTGCAGATTGAGCATGAACCCCTGCTCGGATTCGGCCTCGACCTCGTCGCCGGTCCCAGCGTCTTGCTGCTGCGCGTGACCGGGCTGTGCGACCAAAAGGATGAATAGCGGTGCCACCAGGGCACGGGACAGATTGCGGCGCGCAGGGTTCATTTTGGTGTTCGGACGCCTGACTCGGGTGGCGGGGTCAACGGCGCACGGACGGACCCGGCACGGCGTTGAAGGCACTTCTTGGAGTCTTGTACGCGTTTCCCCCTTGGTCAAATCGGCTTTTGGTGGAGGCACCGTGCGGCCCTCGGGCTTGGGTGGGGCATTTGAGGCGCACGCGCGGCCCGAGGCCGCTTGCGCGAACTCAGCCACGGGCTTGCTCGCGCTCGCGCTCGGTGTCGCGGGCGGTACTCGGGGCCAGCTCCGCTTCGTCCGCCGGCAGCCGCAAGACCTCCGCCTGGCCGCCGCGGCGCAGCATCACGCGGTCGGGGAAGATGCCCGTGATGTGGGCGCTCCCGGCGATCCGATCGCCTACGGCGTAGACATCTTCGCCTCCGTCACCGGCGGAGATCACGGCGATGCCGGCGCCCTCTCCGGCTGCGTAGATGCCCTTGAGCGCGAGATTGAGTTGGGTCTCCGGCGCGTTCCGTACGGCGCCGGACTCGGGTGCCGGCGGCTCCCCGAACAGGCTGAGCTGCGCCAACCGGGCGGCGGGGGGCACCGAATCCCCGTCGCGGCCGGCCGCTGGCGGGGTTGCACCGCTGGGTGGTGGCAATGCGGCGGTGGCGGGCATGGCCTGCCACGTCAGGCCGGCGAACTGCCAGCCGAGCAGCGCCGCGAGTGCCGCGTTGAGAAGCAGGGGGCGGGCCAGAAGTGCGCGGGCCCGCTCAAGCCCATGGCGGGCGAGGTTGCGTGCGTCCATTGATTCGAGTCGCGTCCAGGCGTTGGGGCGACGGCCCCAACGGGCATTGTAATGACAACAGGGGCGGATGCTAGCCGCCGAATCCTTCGATAGCCGCCGGTCGCGAAAGTTCACTCCGGGGTGTCGTGATCGCCGGGACCCCGGGGTCACCCCGGGGTGACCCCGATGGGGTTGAGAGGGACGGGGAATGGGGGCGTCGGTCGTCCCATGCGGGCATGGGGTCTGTTAGGATGAGAATCACGGCTCCCACCGAGAGGTCAACATGTACACAGCCTCATCCCTAGCCACCGCCAGCTTCCGCCTGGGACAGGTCGTGCGCCACAAGGAGCACGGTTACCGCGGTGTCGTGTACGACGTCGACCCTGCCTATCAGGGGAGTGAGGATTGGTTCCACCGGAACACGGGTACGCGCCCGCCGAGCAAGGAAACGCCGTGGTATTACGTCATCGTCGACGAAGAGGACGCCGAGACCTACGTCCCCGAGCAGAACCTGGAGCCGGACGAGAGCGGCGAGCCCGTGTGGCATCCCGAACTCGATGACCTGTTCCTGGATTTTCGCGACGGCGTCTACGTTCCGCGCCAGTTGTCCAACTGACGGGCGCGCGCCCTCGCGTTTGCGACCATCACTGCGACGCCGGACCGGCTACGGTCCGGCGCACACCCACCGGAAGCCCAGCCCCGTCATGCGGACGAATACATGCTCAGCCGCCTGCAGACCTTCTTTCGTGACCATCTCGACCCCGACAACGGCGACGAGCCGACGCATCGCCGCAACCTCGCGGCGGCCGCGCTGCTGATCGAGATCGCCCGCGCCGACTTCGACTACGATGAGGCTGAGGAGTCCGCGATCACCGCTGTGCTCGCGAACACGCTCGACCTCGATGCGGGCGAAATCGCCGAGATCGTGCAACTGGCACACGAGGAAAGCCGCGACGCCACCTCGCTGCACCAGTTCACCCGCCTGGTCCACGACACCCATTCGCTCGATGAGAAGAAGCGCCTGATGACGGCGCTGTGGCAGGTCGCCTACGCCGACGGCCGCATCGACAAATACGAGGAACAGCTCCTGCGGCGCATCGCCGAACTACTCCACCTGCGCCATGCCGAATTCATGCAAGCCAAACACGCTGCCGAACCCCAGTAGCGCGGTTCAGGAAAGCGATAAAACCACGGATGAACACAGATCGACACGGATGCTGCCGCGCACTAACCCGGGGCGTGTCGGAGCATCGCTGAGTGCGGATTGCGGTTCAACGGTGAGTCAAATCATCATCACAGATGAACACAGAT
>JBBEEB010000114.1:0-14802 GCA_040880995.1 Halofilum sp. (in: g-proteobacteria) | reverse complement strand
CCAGCGGCGAATGCGCACTCATGGCAAGTTCTTCACGATCGCCGGGCCGAACCGATTGGCGATCGCCAGCGGCAACCGCTGCCAGGCGCCGATGGCCAGCCGGAAGCGCGGGTTGTCGGGCGTCAAACCCGGCATGTCGCGCCCGGGCGCCAACCAGTAATGCCAGTAGCACGGCGACGGCTCGGCGCCCCACTGCTGCTTGAAGCGATAGGTCCCGCTATCGACCGTGGAACGGCCGAAATCGAACTCGAGATACCCCTGCTCGGTGGCGGATTCCAGGCAACGCCAATACAGCAGCATGTTCACGCCCCAGGCGTTGTAGTCGCGCAGCGCGGAGGCCCAGGGGATCTCCAGCCGATCGCGATGACCGAAGAGGAAGCCCGCCGCGACCGGTCGTTCGCGATGACGCACGACGACGATGAACGCATGCGGGAAGCGCTCGAGTACGGCCCGGAACAGCGCCGGGCCATACACCGGCGTGCCCAGATCGCGCATGTTGCGCGCGAATACGGCGTAGAAGTCGTCGAGCAGTTCCAGGCGACCGCGCTCCACGGTGATACCGTCGTGCTTCTGCGCGCGCCGAACACGAGTACGCTGCTTGGTGGTCAGTTCCTGCCACAGGGTCTCCGAATCTTCCGGCAGCGACCGCGACATGATCACCTTGTCCGTGCGCACCGGCCATGCCGCACCGAGCGCTTCGCGGTCACGGAACTCGATGTGGCGCATCCCTGCCTGGCGCGCGTATTCGCTGGCGGCCTGCATGAGCGCGGTACGCGTGTCGGCATCGTCCGCCAGGGCGCCGCCGTAATTGACGAACGGCAGCGACACCCCGAAGTCGCCGAACAGGCGGCTGCGCAGTCGCACCATGGGCAGCACGCCACGGATACGCCCGTATTCGTCGCGCGCCACCCAGCGGCGGCATTCGTGGCCGAAGGCGCGTTCGATCACCTCGAGCCAGGCGCTGTAATGCCAGCCACTGGCATCCGGGCACGCGCCGACGTACGCATCCCACTCGGATCCGAGTTCATCCGCCGACTCCACTCTGCGGACCGCTTCGGCCGGCGTTGATGGGGCCGCGTCTAGCGCGAACTCAGATACAGTTTCGGTCGCCATCCTTGGCTCCAGATGAGGAGTGCCAGCGCGACCCCCATTGAGTTGAGAGTCACATCCGTGAAATTGCCGTCGCGCCCGATCAAGGGCTGGATGCCCTCGAAGGCACCGCCGATCGCCAGCGCGACCGCTGCCGCGATCCCGGCGCCGCGCACGCGCGTTGCAAACCGCGCTTGCGCGAGCCAGAGCGTGAACGTAGTCAGCAGCGCATAGGCCGGGATATGGCCCAGGTTCGTGATCAAGGACCCGTTGCCCGATCCGCTCGCCTGCGCGTCCGGCGGCGACAGGCTCGCCCAGGCGATGACGGCAAACGTCGCGAGCCAGGCCGTTACCACGAGCCGATCAGGCAAAGGCCATTGCCCCCGCGTCGTCTTCCATCCGGCGCGACTCGAGGTCCGTGAGCACGGATTCCACGGTGGTCAGTTCGAAATCCTGCAACAGCTGTCCGAGGCGCCCTTCACAGCGCCGCAGACCGACGTAATGGCGCAGGCGCGAACGCCAGCCGGCGCGTATGCGCGGCTGATCGGGATCGACCTCCCACGGGTGCAGATAGAAGATGAATGGTCGGCCCTCGCCGTTGACCGCCCGCAGGCCGTAACGCGTCAAGGCATAGGGATAGAGCCGAAAGTACCCCCCGCCGGCGACCGGCAGCCGCTGTCCGCCCACCTGCCAGGTGGTCAGCGGCAACTCGGTCAGCGTATAGCCGCTCGGTGTTCTCAGCGTATGCGGCCAGCGCGGTGCCGTCGGAATGCCGTAGCGGTCGTGATGGATCGGGAAGATGCTCGAGTCCCAGGTAAAGCCGAGCTCGACCAGGATATCGAGCGCCCACAGGGACGCAGGCGTGATCGAGTAGCTCGCCGCCCGATACCCTTCCACCGGCTGCTGTGCCTGGTCCTCGAGCACGTCCTTCGAGCGCATCGTCTCCTCGCGGAAGGTCTTCGGATCCTGCCGGTAGACCAGCTCGTGCGTCTGCCCGTGGCTGGCGATCTCGTGACCGCGCGTGGCAATCTCGCGCACCAGTCGCGGATGGCGCTCGGCCACCCAGCCGAGCACGAAGAACGTCGCCTTGGTATCACGCTCGTCGAACAGATCCAGCAAGCGGCGCGTATTGTTCTCCACGCGCGAGCGGATGCGGCCCCAGCGCTCGCGCGGGATCACGTGATCGAAGGCGGAAACCTGAAAATGCTCTTCGACATCGACCGTCAGGGCGCTGCGGACCGCGGTCATGAGGCGTCGCTCTCCCAGGTGCGTGCGTCCGGTTGGCGTTCCAGTGCACCGGCGATGCGTCCAAGATTGGCGTCGATGCGGTCAAGTGCATCGGTCAGGCGCGCATACTGGGAAGCCGGAATCATGCTGGTGGGCGCCGCTGGCTCCTCGGTATCGGCCTCGGCTGCGTATCGCTGCTCGTAGGGCCGCCACTCGAGCTCGGCAGCCGCCGTGCGCATTACCTCGGCATCCACTCGGGGCTGCTCGTCGACATAAGCGGTCAGCAGGGCCATGTCACATAGCGTGTTGATCAGACGTGGGATACCGCCGCTGTATTCGTACAACGGTTCGATCGCATCCTCGGTGAAGATGCCGTTGGCATCCTCCTCCTCGGCACCCGCAACGCCCAGGCGCAGACTGACGTACTCGCGCGTCTCCTCCGCGGTCATGCCCTCCAGGTGGAAACGCAACCGCACGCGCTGACGCAACTGCTCCAGGCGCGGGGTCTCGATCACCCGTGCCAGTTCGGGCTGGCCCATTAGCACCATGGAGATCGGCTTATCCTTGCCCGCGGCGATACCGGCAAGCATGCGAATCTCTTCAAGCACTTCGAATGACAGACCCTGTGCCTCGTCAATCGCGAGCACCAGGCGCATGCCGCGGGCATGGGCCTGCTCCACGAACAGCCGCAGATAGCGCAGCAGTTCGACCTTGTTGTCGGTGTCGACATCGCCGACCAGACGCTGGACCACGGCCTGGAGGAACTCGGTCGGAGTCAGCTGGGTATGCTCGATATGCGCGAAGCGCACCCGCTCCGGCAGCCGGGCTAGCAGGTTATGCAACAGCGTGGTCTTGCCCGAGCCCACCGCGCCGGTGATGACGACGAAGCCGTCATTGCTGACCAGCGCATAGTCGAGATACGACTTGGCGCGCGCGTGCCCCCGGCTGAGATAGAGATAGTCGAGATCGGGCGCGAGGCGAAAGGGATACTCGCGCAGCCCGAAGTATTCTCGGTACATCGTTAGACGTCCTCGTCGAACAGCGCCGAATCGCCGACCACGTCCGGGTGGCCGAAGCCGTATACCAGCGTGACCCGCGCGCGGTTTTCGGTGTAGTCGATCCCGCCGCCATGGGCATCGCGGCGATTCTGCTCGACCGCGCCGGTGAGCGTCAGAGCTCGCCCGAGGCGCTGATCGAAGCCGACGGTCACCCAGTAGTCGTCATAGTCGTTGTAGTCCCGGTCGGAATCATCCAGGTCCACCTGCACAGCGTACTCCGAGCGCGATCGGCCGAAATCGGCGAACACGGTGCGGCGCGGATTGACCACGTAGTCGAGGTCAATGCCCGCATAGGCGGCCTCCCGATCGAGCTCGTCATCCTCGCGGTATTGTTCCTCGCTCAGGCCGCCGCTGAGCGTGAACGAGAAGCGGCCGAAGCGATGCGAATAGAAAGCCCGTCCGGCTTGTTCCTCCCCGACGTCGCCCGTGATCGAGGCACCGCGCGTATCCGCCTCGAGCGGATCGTCTGCGGAGCTGGCCAGCCCGCTACCGATATCGGTCGGTCCCTGAGATACCCGGAAGCCGAGCTCGGAGCGCGCACCCAGGCCGCGGCGCGCATCGAGCTGTGCCAGTACGCCATCGAAGTCATCCAACTGTTCGCGCTCGACCTCGTAGCCGCCGAGATCGATCGTGACGCGCCCCTGATTTGCGAATGCACGTTCATAGCGGCCGAAGGCGCTGTTGGTCTCGAAGTCCTCGCGATAGATCGGATCGTCGGCCTCCGTATCGACCTCCTCGTCGTCGAATGTGACGTCCTCGGTACGCCCGTAGAGGCCGACCTCGGAAACCGAGGAGATACGTCGCGCGGCACCGATCTGAAGCACGTTGCGCGTATGGTCCTCGTCGGTCTCTTCGAAGTAGTAGTCACCCCAGCGGGCCGAAGCACGCGCCAATGTCCCCGCACCCAGTGGGAGTTCGACGTCGGGGCCGGTCACGAATGCATTGGCGTTCTGCTCGTTGGCGCGCGTATCGACCGAACGCGTGATCTCGGGGACCTGCTGGAAACTATCCGCGGCCATCCAGGTGACACGATCGCCGGGTACGAGCTGCGCCTCGACTGAACCCGTGCCCTCGAAGAGCACGCCCCCGGAGAACGCGTTGTCAGCGTAGTCCTCCAACTGAACGAGCCCGTCGAAATCGGCTTCGAAGCGCGAGGTTTCCTCGCGCAGCGTGAGGCCCGCGCGGACATCGCGAATCCACTCGCCGTCCTTCTGGTCATCCGCCTCACGATCGATGTTGTCGCTGTACTCGAGGCCACCACCGACCAGCCAGCCATACTCGACCGCATGCGCCGGCACCGAGGCCATCATCCCCAGCGCCAGCGAGCAGGCGGCGACGCGGCTTGCCGGTGCGGCCACCCCGTACATCAGGACTGTCCTCCGGGGTCATTGTTGACGACCGTGCCAATCAGTCGATCGGCGCCGACGATGTCCATCGCACGCCCCACCCGCGCTTCGCTCGCGCCCGCGTAGGGCACCACCAGCAGCGTGTAATCACACAGTTCCGACAAGATCCGGCCATCGGCGTTGTCGATCACCGGCGGTACGTCGAGGATGGTGAATCGATCCGGGTAGCGCCCGCGCAGCTGGCCCAACAATTCCTGCATGCGCGGACTCGTGTACAGCTCGCCCGCGCCCTGCGTCAGCGTCCCCGCCGGGATCACGCGCAATCGCGACACCCCGGTCGGCTGAATCAATTGGTCCACGCGCATCTCTTCATGGCGCAGATAGTCCGTCAGTCCGCGCACGCCGCCGGATCCGGGCGTCATACGCGAGTTGGTCCGATCGCCCAGTTCACAGTCGACCAGCACCGAGGTCTTGGTGGGGTCGAGCGCGAACGCCGCGGCCAGATTACGCGCGACGAAGCTGGTGCCGCTGCCCTGACGCACGCCCGTAACCGCAAGGACGAAATTCGATTCGGCCGCACGATGCACCAGGCTCGTGCGCAACTGGCGAAAGGCGTTGGCCGCCTGACGCTCGGGGCCGAAGAAATCCAGCAGTCCGCGTTTCTCCAACTGGGCCGGCGACCAGGTCTCCGGCGTGGTCATGCGGCCGATGTCCGCTGACCCGCGCCGGGTAGCCGGGCGAGTGTCCGTCGAGACCGCGGTGGACACCTCGCTGCTGTCCCCGGATTGCGCCTGCAGCTTGCGTAGTGCCTCTTCGATCTTGGTCAATTCAGATGCCATAGCCGCCCATAATCCACATCAATGCCGCCAATCCTGCTACCGTCGCGAGCACCACCATGACGCAGGCGAAGACACTCAAGGGCGCGAGCCGCCGTTCCGTCCGGGTGCGTGCATGCGGAATCGTCGTCAGAAGTACCGATCCGGTCTCGACCGGGATATGGGCCACGTCACGCACCCGCGGATCGAGCATCACGACCAGGAACAGCAAGCCGATCGGAACTCCCGCACCGAGCACGCCGCCGGCCAGTGCGAAATGGAGCGGGCGCGGCAATTCCGGCGTGGTCGGCAGATTCGCGGGTTCCTCGACACGCATGGTGAGCCCGCGTTCTGCCGATCCCAGTTCCCGCGAGACCCGGGCGTTCTCGCGCCGCGAGACCAGGTCTTCGTGGATGTTGGCGTTGATCGCGTGGCTGCGCTCGAGTTCGCTGATCTGCTTCTGAACTTCCTCGAGCGCTGCCTGATCCTCGTGAACACTCGCCAACTGCGAACGCACGGTTTGCAGCCGGGACTCCAACGTCTCCGTATTGGTCTGCGTCTCGTAGAGGCTTTGCTGCACGCCCTGGCGCAATTCCAGACCGCCGCCGGCGAGGCCGTACGACTGTGCGCCGGCACCACCGGGATCGCCGGTGCCCGCATCGGCCTGCGCCATGTTTGATCCCGGGCCGGGGGCCGCACCTTGGTCGTCGCCCTGCGCCGAGGCCTGCGCGGACGACGCGCCCCCCTGCTCGCCCTGTTGCTGCTCGAGCTGGGCGATCTGCCGCTTGAGCCGGACGATGTCCGGATAGGACTCGTGGTAGCTCAAGCGCAGGGTCTCGAGTTCCTGGCGCAGCTGGGCGAGACGCGCCTGTGCCGGACCGCCACCGCCGACCTCGCCCGGGCCGGAGCCCGACACCTGGGCCAAACGGTTCTGTAGCGAGTCCTCGCGGATTTGCGCTTCGCGGATCTGCTGCTCGAGATCGCTGATCTGCTGGGACAGCGTGGACTCACGCTCGTTGAGCCGCGCGGGCGCGCCCGGTTCGGCGACGGGGTGCTCCGCACGCAGCTGCTCGATCTCGGCCTCGAGCCCCTTCATCCGCTCCTGGTACCGCTGCGCCTGCTGATCAATGAACTGAAACGCGGCGTCACTCTCCCGCTCGCGACCTTGCAGCGTTTCCTCGACGAACAGCTCGCCAAGCCGATTGGCCATCTGCTGGGCCGTCTTCGGGTCGGAGCCACGGTAGTGGAGGGTGACGAGGTTCTCGCCGGGTTGGGTGAGTTCCGTGCGCCCGGCCAGGGTGGAGATCGCCCGATCGCGTTCGCGCGGCGATGTGTCTTCGCCGATCTCACCGCGCTCTTCGAGCGCGCGCTCGATCAGCGAGCGGCCGAGGCCCATGTCGCCAGCGCTCTGCGGCGGTCCGGCGACCTCCGTCCGCACGGCCCGCCCCTCCATCAGCGTGTCGATGACGTTGTCCTGCTGCAACGACACCGTCACCGACGAGGCGTAGCTCTTCGGCCAGAAGAGACCGAGGGCTACGCCCACAGAGCAGATCAGGACGAACCCGAGCACGAGGCGCCACTTGTGGCGCATGCCTTCCTTGAGCATCAGGCGGATCGGTTCCTCGCCGCCTTCCCAGGTAATCACTTGTATTCCTCCAGCTTCCTGCCGGTCAGAAGAAACGTTCGGGCACGGCGATCACGTCGCCGGGCATGAGCTGCGAGTTGGTCTCCATGTTGCCCCGCTGCAAGATCGCCTCGAGGTCAACGCGATACTGCTGCGTCTCACCTTCCGCGCGTCGATACAGCGTGGCCCGGTTGGCGGCGGCGAAGTCAGTCAAGCCCCCGGCCTCGAGCACCAGATCGAGCACCGTCATGCCCTGCCGGTAAGACAGCGACAGCGGATTTTCGACCGCGCCGGTCACCCGCACCCGCGAGAGGAACTGGTGACTGTTGAGCTCGGTGACGATCACCGTGACATTGGGATCGCGGATATACTCACCGAGGTCGGACTCGATCGCCGAGGCGACCTCCTCGGGCCGTTGTCCGCCCGCGCGGACGTCCCCGACCAAGGGTACGGAGATCATGCCGTCCGGCCGGACGGGCACGTCGGTCGAGAGATCGGGATTGCCCCAGACCTGGACCCGAAGCTGATCCTCCGGTCCCAGTCGAAACGCGGTGTCCTCGGGCACGGCGCCATCTTGCGCCACGTCCAGATTCTCGTCGGGCCCGGGGGCCTGACGCGCGCAGCCGGCGATCACGAGCACCAATCCAACTATCAGTAGTCGTCGGAACGACATGGCTCCTCCCCACTTTCATCCTTGAAATGCCCGCCGGTACGAGCTTCCGTCGCTGGCGTTACGGGTCCTCGCGGCGGGGAGACGGGCCGGTGCGCGGTAACTACCCGACTTCCTGTCGGTCGTTTGCGACTTGTCAGCCCGTGGGAGGTATATAGACCACACCCCCGCCGTCCACAAACCACCTGATGGGCGTTGTCGACGCGTTCACATTCCACCATCGATCTACCTTGCACCCTTCCCCCAGAGCACGACCTCGGCCGTTTGCAGCAGGATGGTCAGATCCAGGTACACACTGTGGTTCTTCACGTAATAGAGGTCGTACTGCAGCTTCTCGAACGCATCCCGCTCGGAGGCGCCGTACGGGTACGAGATCTGCGCCCAACCCGTCAGACCCGGCTTGACCCGGTGGCGGTCGGCGTAGCGCGGGAAGCTTTGCTCCAGCCGGTGGACGAACTCGGGCCGCTCGGGCCGTGGCCCGACGAAGCTCATCTCGCCGCGCAGCACATTGAAGATCTGGGGCAGCTCGTCGATTCGGAAGCGGCGCAGGATTGCGCCCACGCGCGTGATGCGGGGATCGTTCTCGGACGCCCAACGCGCCCGGCCGTCCTTCTCCGCATCCGTGCGCATGCTGCGAAATTTGTAGACGCTGAATTCGCGCTCGTTGGCCCCCACCCGCACCTGGCGATACAGGATCGGCCCGCGCCCGCCCGCCTCCAGCCAGATCGCCAGCGCGGCGGCCAGCATGGTCGGCGAGGCCAGGATCATCAGACTGCCGCTGACGACGACATCGAACAGCCGCTTGAGGCGCTCGCCGACGTAGGTGGACTGAAAGCCACCGGAGAACGCCAGCCAGCTCGGCAGGAGCACGTCGAGACTGACGCGGCCGGTCTCGCGCTCGTAGAAGGTCGGCAAGTCGGAGATGAGCTGCCCGCGGCCGCGGCACAGCAACAGCTCGTGCATGTCGAGGTTCTGGCGGCGCTCGTCCGGGGCCACGACGAGTTCATCGATCCCGTGCGTGCCCACCCACTCGGATAGCGGCTGGTCGAGTTCGACCAGCTGCGCCTCCGGGACCGAGAGGGCGTCGCCCGGATAGCGGACGTAGCCCACCAGGCGCAGCCCGATCAGATCGGTGCGCCGGCGCAGGCGTGCCAGGATGCCGGCGCGCTTGCCGGCGCCGAGCACGAGCACGCGGCGCTTGCGGTGCTCCTCGCGCGACAGCCGGTGCAGTCCCCAGCGCACGGCACCCACGCCACCGAACGACAGCAGCAAGGCCAGCAAGAGAATGCCCCGCCCGAGATAGAGGTGCGGCGCGGCGTAGTAGAGTGCGCTGAGGAGCGCCGTGGCGATGGCACCGGCGAGGACGACACGCACGGCAATGCCCTCGGGACCGTCCCGCAAACGCGGGTTGTACAGTCCCGCTGCCGTGAGCGCGAGCAGTACGACCCCGGCGAAGACGATCGCATCGGGCCAGACCGCGCCGACGCTGTGTTCGATGGTGCCCGGGTTCGTGCCCAGGCGTATGGCGACCGCGGCATGCGTCACGCCGAGGAAATAGGCGCCCTCCAGCGCCGGCAACCAGTTGAGCAACCGGCCGTAATATCGTCCGAGCACAGCCATCCTTGTTGTGCGTCCCGATCCGTGGGTGGAGCATCGGGGCGCCGGCGGCTCATCCCTGCCGCGCGCAACGCCCCTGGTACCGTGTCATGTAGCACAGACAAGCCGCTAGCGCTGTCCGTGGACAAGACTCCGGACCCCGCCGCGCGGTTCAAGCAGCGGGGCGGAGGCGCCGCCTAGCCGTCGTCGGATGCGGCAGACTGCCCTTCATCGGGCGACATATCGACGAACTTCCAGTCCGCCTCGCTCAACTCACCGTCGCCATTAATGTCTTCGCGCTTGGCCTCTTCCTCCGGCACGCCTGCATCGACCGCTTCGTCGACGCTCACGACACCATCGTCGTTGGCGTCGGCGGACCCGAATTCGGGCGTCTCGCCCGATTCGGCGGCACCCGACAGCGCCGGTGCGATCAGAAATGACGCTGCCATCACGTAGATTGCGAGTCGTGGCATCGCTGCTCTCCTCATGGTTCCGAAAAGCCTAGGATAAAGGGACCGGAAGGTCCGCAGGCCAACGCTAGGTGCGGCCGCATGACCGGGCAAGTGAACGTCTGGTAATGCCGCGCACCCGGCGGCGGCGATCGGCGGCGCAGGCGCAACAGCCGATCGAGATCGGAGTAATTACCTCATCGACCGGCACCAACGCGGTGCAGGGCGAGGACCTCCGCCGGGGCATCCAGCTGGCGATCGATCGCGTCAACGCCGGCTATGAGGTTCCGATGAAGGCAGGAAGCCGATGGCTCGATCCGGGGCTGCTCGACGGGCGCAACATCGAGCCGCTCGTCGAGGACACCGAATCGCGTCCGGCGTCGGCCATGGACGCGACCCGCAAGCTGATCAACGGCGACGACGTGGAGGTGAGCCTGGGCGAATTCGCGTCGGGTCTGACCGTGCCGTCCCCTACGAGGGCTAAGCGCCCGCCCCCGCCAACTTACCGGCCCCGCACCCGACGGTGCGGGGTTTTTGCGCTGCAGTCGCGCGCGTAGCTCGCGCGGCGACTTTGCCCACGTCGCGGGCCACGTGGGCCTCTGTACGCGCACCCCTCGGGAGCTCAATTGCCATTGCTTTCGGGCCCTTCGAACGTACTCACCGCTACCGGGACACTGACTTCCTTGGGCTAGCGGGGCGCCGTTCGGCTATCCGACGCCGACTGGGCCGCATCGTATACACCCCGCTCATTCGGGACAGCTGATACCTGCTCATCCGAGGCGCGAACAGCGCCTGCAACCGTATCCGAGAGAGAATGGCGTCGGGGCCGCCGGCTCCAGCGTGGGATATGACGACAGGCGTCGAGCGCCACGGTGCTGCCGCTAGTGGCGAGATGATGGGTCCCCAGCAGGCCCGGCTCCCAGCTCGGCGTGAGGTGACCGAGCCCGCTCTCGGCATAATGCTGCGGCGTTACCATGTCGACGGACCGGAGTGCGATGGCCTCACCATAGGATGAACCGTTGAATTGAGCGCAGCGGATAATGCGACCGTCGGGTTGGTGGAGGAAGCCGCCGGCCATGCGTGCACATCGGGAATCGACCAGCACGGGATTGTTCGGCAAGGCACGCCAGCCGCCGTCGATGGGGTCGTCGCTGACGTAAACATGCAGCTCGGTGTTGTGGTCGGCGGCAGCATTGCGCGCGATGTTGGTGAACAGGTAGTAACGGCCGTCGTGTGCGAGGAGCGTGCTATCGACCGCGCGGACATCGGCCAGCATGCTATGCACTAGCACCCACTGATCGGGAAAGCGCTCGCAGCGCCAGAGATTGATGGTCCCGCTGGTTCCGCTCTCCGGAATCATATAGAGCACGTCGTCATGCTCGAAGAGGAACGGGTACGAGAGGTGATACGGAAGATCGAGTACCACGACGTGGCGCACCACCCGATTGCCTTCGACTTGCAGGGCCACAATGCGTCCGCGGTCGGTGGCGTAGAATAACTCTTCTACGAAAAGCCAGTTCTGGCCATTGACCGTATACGGGAATGGGTCGGCCCAGAAGCGATCGGGGGGTGGTATGAGCCGGTTCAGCCGCCGGACCGAAAGGTCATTTACGCTAACCTTCCCCCAGAGCAAGTGCCACTGCCGGCGTGTGGTTTCGTTGTGAAACTTGCCTTGAAGCCGACGCGCGGCACAGCGAGTCGCTGCCGACAAGGCCGCCCTAGCATCGGGCTCGCGATAGAGAGGATGGCAGTAGATGTTGACTGGTTCAGTATTCGCCTGGGGAACTTCACCGCGGTGTGCGAGGTGACTCACTGCGTCGGTCAGCAGCGTGCGACTCTGCGCCAGCACTCTATGGAAGTTGCGATTCCAGGACATCGGGTTGGTCGAGTACCATCCGCGTGCGAGCACCTGACCGTTATCCAGCTGCTCACTGAGTCGCTGCAGGATGACCCCAGTCACCGGTTCGTTCCTCGCCACCTCCCAGAAGCCCGGCGGCCCGCCGCGGTTCACGCGATTGTCCGCGTGATGGAACGACCAGACCCCGTAGCGGGCCGCATTCAATATTGGACCGCGCAGGATGGCAAAGCCGAAGCGAAACAGGATATCGAGGTCGTACTGTTCGATCGTGGCCAGGTCGTCATCTGAGAACCAGTGGAACAACCCACTAGTGCTGGCATGGGGAATTACATCCAGCTTCGGCGCCTCTACCGAGAGACTCGTGAGGTCCATTTCTTCGATGATGGTGCCAGCGCCGGAACGATCACGACGCGCGAACCGCTGATCCGCCCGGTTTAGGACGATCCAGGGGACCTCGTTGAGTCGGCTGGGCAGATTGCGAAGACGGTGCAGTTGTTTGCGTGCGCCGGTCGGAACCGGGCTCGGCGTCCGATTGCAGATCGCCAATTCGACGGTAATGTCTCCACGTTCGAGCAGCGCCTCTACACACCACGCCTGCCAACGCTGAAGTTTCTGCCCCTCGAGCAATAACCCGATCCGTAGCGGTCTCATCGTGCTATTCCTCTCGCACTCCTATACGTGGATTCGCCGAGCAGGCTGACTCGCAGCGACGTCCAGACCAGAGCCGCCGGAGCGATCCCAATATCGGACCTCTCGGCGGCATATGCTCCGAGTGGGCCATCGCTTAGTCCCTGGAATCGCGGGTCGTGGTTGAGGTCCGCCAACGCTGCGCACACGATGCGCCCGGTTCACGACAAGTCGTTATGGCAAGCGCGTTGCCAACGGCCCTGCTTCACTCCCATATAGCAGAGCGTCTAGGCGTCATCGACCGTAAGCGACTCTGCGCCGTGCAGATCCGGTTCCATTCGCCACCCGTCGCGGCACAAGCGGGCATTGCATCAGGCCTATCGACTGCGCGCTAAACACACGGATGCGGATAGCACGAGCACAATAACTCACGACGACCGCGGCCCACTCTGCTACATATCACCGGATGAACCTCTGTGTTTTTCAACCCCAGACCAGATGCCCCGAGGGAGGAGTGCATGGGCCGCTTTGAGTCCTCGTTGTTCGTCGCGCAATGGCGCCTGCACGATCGCCTCAAGTATCGTAACCGATGGCTCAGCGGCCTACTGATCGGTGCTTGGGCGACGTTGCCGTTTTCACGGGACAAGCGCTGGCACTATCTGCTCGCCGCACACCGATTTTCGTATGGCGCCTTCGGCTCGTCATTCGGCGCGTTCGCCGAGCGACGGATCCGGAGCAATCTGGAGAAGGTGGTCGATTACTCGAGCCGCGTGCTTGCTAGCAGATCGGGCGTCGACGGCAGTACCGACTATGCGTTCTACCAGCGAGTGATCGTCCTGAAGGAGCCGGTATTCGAGGGCGAGCAACTGACCGAGAAAGGCGTGCTACTAATCAAGTTCACGGATTCCTTCGTGTACCTGTATCGCAATTTCGACGTGAATGCGTTGATGGAACAATTCTATCTGGTTCTTGAGCCCAGTTGGTCCGGATATGCCCAGCCGTCGATTCTCACCTGGCTGCAATATCCCCAGCCGATCCTGGTCCAGGCCTCTGAGGTGCGCGACCGCCGTCTGCTCGAGCAGATCGGAGGCAATCTCAAGCCACTCCCAATCGGCGCGAGTGACTGGGTCGATCACCGCGTGTTTCATCCACTGTCCGGATACACCAAAGATTTTGACGCCGTACTGATCGGAAACGCCGGATTGGCCAAGCGCATTCACGTCTATCTGCGCGCGGTTTCGCGCATCTCCGACCCCGACTATCACTGCGCCCTCGTGGTGTCGCGCTACGGCCAGTACCGGGAAAAGATCCTGAATCTGATCGATTATTACGGCCTCAGCGAGCGCGTCACCGTATTCAAAAGAATGAGCCAGCAGGAACTCAACGTGCTGCTCAATCGCTCCAAAGTCAATCTACTGCTCTCGCTCAAGGAGGGCAGCAACCGCGCATTGTTCGAGGGCTTCTTCGCGGGTACACCCGCATTATTGCTCCGCGAGAACGTCGGGGTTAACAAGGACTATGTCAATGAGTACACCGGCCGCCTGGTAGACGAACAATCGCTCCCCGATGAACTGGTATACATGAAGCAAAACTGGGATTGGTTTCAGCCACGGCAATGGGCCATGGATAACATCAGCTTCAGCCGGTCGACCGAGCGTATCGCCGAGCACTTGCGCGAAATTGCGCAGGCCGAAGGGCTCGGATTCACGGGCACGCTCTACGAGAAAATCAATGTCCCTGAGATCTTTTATCCGAACGATCCCGACGGGAGCGCCCGGCGCCGCTTGGTGGAAGAGCATGTGGTGCCGCTGGCGTTGAACCAGCCGTCGGCTGCGGCCGCGGACGACGATCCTCAGTGGAAGCAGGATCGGCCGGTCCGAGGACGAGCCCGGCCGTTTGCCGCTCTCCGCCGAACCAAACGGTCTCCACGCCGTGAGCTATGACCGTGCGGCATTGCCCAGATCCGCCAGAATCGTCGCCGGGGGAGGCACCAAGCGTGATGAGCCACCGGTTCCCAGCGACTGCCGAGGCTTTCCGTTCCATCCAGCTAGTGGGCCATGCGGGTATTTCGGTAACACTCTGAGCAGAGATGGCGCTTCAGCACAAGGCGCGCCGAACAAGCGTAGCGAGTCCTACGTGAGCGAGGCGCAACGCCGTGATGGAGCGCCATGTCCGCTCCCGCAGGGCGACGCTGCGCGCTGCCACGACGGCGGCTTTTGCCGATCTGCCTCCTATTAGCAACATCCGTTTCGCAGGCGTATGCTCGGCGCCCCGGCCAGTTCTCAGGCCTCCGCTGTTGGCTCGGCCGCCTCGGGTTGAGCCAGGACGTGCTCGAGCCACATCGCGGTGAGGCGGTCCGGTAGGCGGTTCTGTTGCTGGCGTGCCGCAAGGTTATCCAGGTCGATCCAGGCCAGCGGCTGATCCTGCTCGGCACAGGAGAACA
>JBBEEB010000113.1:0-15022 GCA_040880995.1 Halofilum sp. (in: g-proteobacteria) | reverse complement strand
GCTAGCGGCGGCAAGACGCGCCGGCCCGCGACGCTTTTTTGATGGAAGCCGTTAGGGAAGGTCTGATGAATCCATTGTGGCCGCGCTCGAGCCGGTTTTGGCCACCTGGCTAGGCGCGGTGACGGTTCGGTAGCCCGAGCTACCGGGCCGGCGTCGCAACACCGCCAGGGGCCAAAAGCGGCCGAGCCCCAAGGGGTTACGCTTGCAAGGGCGACCTTGCGGCGTTGCGAAGCTCGACCGTATTCCCGGATACGGCGCTGCGCTTCGCGCCTTGCAATGCCGCCCTTGCACGCGTAACGCGGCCGCAATGGATGAATCAGACCTTCCCTAGTCCGGAGTCACGCGGGTTTCGTCCGTTACATCCGGCGCCCCGGACGTTAACGGGTCATTCCCATGGGCGTTCGGGCCGCGTATGCCCTTCAGCGCGCCGCATTCGACAAGCGCCCAGATGGGCCCGACGACCGGGACCAGGCTGATGAGTAGCCACCACGCCGACTTGCCCCGGTCATGCCAGCGCTTCGTCTGGACGGCCAGCGCAGGCAAAAGCACGATCATGGCGGCAAGATCGATCCCCGTACGAAACGGTAGATTGGCACTGTAGGCGATGAGTTCGCCCCCAAAATAGACCGAGAGGCCCGCGACGATCGTGAAGCACCAGAATGGTAGCCGGCTGATGCGGCCCTGGAATGAGAACAGCAGCCAGGTGACGTGCATCGGATCTCCTTGCGTCCAGGAATCGGGGCAGAACGGCCATTCTTACGGAAATCAAACCCGTGTGACACCGTCCATATCACTCCAGGCGTCAACCCGTTGCGCGCGCGTCGCCAGGCAATGCCTCGATGGGACCGGGAGATCGCGTGAGACGGCCATGCCGCGCTCGCCTTACGCCGGCACCGTGCTCAATCATGAGTGACTTGTAATACGCCGTTCATGTTCGATTCACCGTTCCGTGCGAAAATTCGCCCGCGCGGCTTGTGCACCCCACCTACTTCAAGGAAATATCATGCGTCTCGGCAGGTTCCCAACGGTCGGTCTCGTGGCCCTCCTCATCGCCACCGCTCCCCCTGTCATCGCGGACGATGGCGCCGATGTCTACGAGGACGAGGTCGCCAATGAGGCCAAATCCCTATCGGCTGAAGACCTTACCGACGAGCAGTTGGAGAACTATGTCGCGGCGGAGTCCGAGATCGCCTCCATCCGATTGCAGCACGCCAACGACATCGCCTCGCGCGGAGTCGATACTGCGACGGAAGCCCAGGCCGAAATGGCCGCGACGATTGAAGACCACGGACTCACCGTGAGTGAGTATCGTGAGATCGCCCACCTGGTTGCCAACAATGCCGAAACCAGCAAGCGCGCCAAGCGCATCGAGACGCGTACCCACTAACCAATCCATTGCGGCCGCCGCCGGATGCAGCGCGACCGCCACACTCCAACACGATCGATGCGACGGCTTTCACCGTTTACAAGAACGTAACGTGACCACGACTGAAGCGGCCCTCTAGACTGCCCCCGGATTAGTAATCCGGCAACACGCGCAGTCTCATGACATCGACCGGCTGGTTCCTCATCGTTGGCCTCGTCCTGCTCGCGATCGGCCTTACCCAACCGCTGATCAAGCGGCTTCCGCTCACCAACACGATGGTCTACCTGGTCGTCGGCGTGGTGCTGGGCCCGACCGTTCTCGGCGTCTTTCACTTCAATCCATTGCAGCAGTCCCCGCTGCTTGGCGTGATCGCCGAGGTCGCCGTGTTGTTGTCCTTGTTCACCGCGGGCATGAAGATGCCCGTCCCGTTCACCGCGGCACGCTGGCGTACCCCCATACTGGTCGCCTTCGCGGCCATGGCCGTGACCGCCGCCCTCCTCGCGGCCTTGGGTTACTTCGCACTCGGCCTGCCACTCGGCGCCGCGATTCTCCTCGGCGGCATCCTGGCACCGACGGATCCGGTACTCGCGAGCGAGGTACAGGTCCGTCATCCCGGCGATCGCGACCGCCTGCGGTTCTTTCTCACCTCCGAAGCCGGCATGAACGACGGCAGCGCCTACCCGGTGGTGATGCTCGGGCTGGGACTGCTGGGGCTGCACGAGCTCGGTGGGCTGGGCCTGCGCTGGGCCTTCCTCGACGTGCTGTGGGCGACGGCCGGCGGCATCGGCCTGGGCGTGATCATCGGCCACGCGGTCGGCCGAATCGTATATGGCCTGCGCAAGCAGTCTCGAGGCACACCGCTGTTCGATGACTTCATCGGACTCGGCATGGTGGCCGTGGTCTATGGCACGAGCGTCGCGATTGGCGCTGGCGGGTTCCTGGCCGTGTTCTTCGCGGCGGTCGCACTGCGGCAGACCGAGGTGAAGCTCAAGAGCCGCGCAACGGCGCCCGCGCTCCCCGCGAGTAGTTCCGCACCGCGGCCCCAGATCGCCGAGACGGGCGCTCGGCGGTTCGGGATCACCGAGAACTCCATGGACATCCACGAGGCGCTGGAGCGTCTGGCCGAACTCATGCTCATCCTGTTGCTCGGCGGCACGCTGTTCACGAGTTCCTGGAGTTGGCACGGTCTCGGGGTGGCGCTATTCCTCTTTTGCATCGCGCGCCCGGCCGGCACCATGCTCGTATCGAAGATCACGCGGACGCCGGTCCGCCTGCGCGGGATGATCGACTGGTTCGGCGTGCGTGGCATTGGATCGCTGTACTACCTGATGTTCGCAATCCAGGCGGGGCTGGCCGAAGAGCTCGCGCTCGAGCTCCTGCACATCACGCTGCTCGTCGTCACGACCTCCATCATCGTCCACGGCATCAGCGTCAAGCCGGCGATGGCGCGCTTCCGGCACCGAGGCGCCCGAGTCGTACGGGAGGCGATGTAAGCGCGCAGCTACCAAGATGGGTGGGGTCATGCGAAGGAGCTGATCGAGCTTGGCGCTCACCACCGGCCAGGTGGCCAAAATCGGCTCGAGCGCGGCCACAATGGATTCATCAGACCTTCCCTAGACGGTCAGTTCCATCCCCTCCTCCGCACAGGTCAATGCGGCCTTGTCGCGGTGCGCGAGCATCTCGTTCCCCAGATGATTGAGCACAATACGGTCGGCGGCGAACTCATGCACACGCCCTGCGAGCGTCCTGTAATTCAGGTGCCCCGGTATCTGCGTGTCATAGAAATTGCATTCGCAGATCATCAGGTGGGCGCCGTCGGCGATCTTGAGCAATTCGTCGGTCCACTCGGTATCGCCGGAGAATCCAATCTCCCGGCCATCGACGGCGATACGCAATCCGTGCGGCAGCGCGGCGGGCGAATGGACCACGGGATAGGCGATCAGGCTGAGTGAGCCGGGATCGAGCCGCTGGTGCGCGTCGTAGTACACGAACCGCAGGTCGAGCTCATCCATGGCCCCGGAGGTACCCGGGTAGAGGCGCTCCATGAGATCGCGCGTGCGCTCCTCGCCGCCCGGTGGAGTGACCACGGTGAGCGGGCGCTGGCGCTGGCGCTGCTTGGCGGCATCGAGGAACAGGAAGGGCAATCCACCGTAGTGATCACCATGGAAGTGCGTGATCAGGATGGCGTCAACGTCGTCGCTGGTCAGCCCCGCACGATGCAACGCGACCAGCGAGGTGGCCCCGCAGTCGATCAGGAAACGGATCGAGGGCGCGTTGACGTAGAAGCAGGTGTTGAGCCGCCCGCCACTACCGAATGCGTCGCCGCAGCCGAGGAAGGTCAGATGCACCGAATCGGTCACCACGCACGCTCCACTGGATTCTCTGAGTTCGCTCGCGAGAGGTTAACTCGGCGCCGGCGCGGCGTACCACAGAACCGCGAAATAATGGCAAGCGGTCCCGCCGACGACAAACGCGTGCCAAATTGCGTGGCCGTAGCGGATGCGGGCGTCCAGGACGAAGAACACGACCCCCAGCGTGTAGGCAAGCCCGCCGGCGACCAGCCACGCAAGGCCGGCCGGCGGGACGGCCGCGATCATCGCGTCCAGCCTGAAGAGGACCAGCCAGCCCATCGCCAGGTAGAGCGCAGTGGTGATCAGTGGCCGCGTGCCGCGGCCAAGGGCGCGCAGCGTGAGGCCGACCAGGGCCAGCGTCCACACGCCGGCGAACAGCTGCCAGCCGGCCGTCTCGCGCAGCACGCCGAGTGTGAAGGGGGTATAGGTACCGGCGATGAGCAGGAAGATCGCCGAATGATCAAGCACGAAGAATAGCCGCTTGAGCGGACCGTGCGGCAGCGCATGATACAGGGCGGATGCCGAGTACAGCAGGATCATCGCGGCGCAGAATACGCTCGCGCCCACGATGAAGGCGGCATCGCCGTGCCGCGCGGCGCTGACGAGCAGGAACGGCGTCCCGACGAGCGCGCCAACGAGGCCCAGGCCATGGCAGGCGCTATTGGCCACCTCTTCGGAGAACGATTGTGCCCTTGCCGCCGCCTCCCGATTCGCGCTCATTCACCACCGCCCAGTGGGCCATGCCGGTACCGCGGGACTCTCCGATGACACCCGAGATCCCTCAAGGGCATCGGGCCGAGGGTGCGGGCACGCGGACCCCTGGAGGCCGTGCTTCTACCGTCCGTAATCCATCGAAGCATAGAAGGGGGCTTCTGGCGGCTCGTAATCGATCCGCGCGGCCATCGTCTCGGCAAAGCATTGCTCGTAATCCGTGGAGTTCCGGGTCCACGTCTGCGTCACCGCGCCATCGGCATCGATCTCGAATACGACGCCCATGCCCGGGGGCATCTTGCCCACTTCCTCTTCGCACACGTTCATCACGGCTTTCATCTCGCCCGTCGTCGCTTTCGACAGACCGATTTTCTGCTCTGGACCGAGTGCGCGTTGCATTCCATCGGCCTTGCGCAGCACTTCGCCATATTCACTCGCGTTCGCTGTCATTGCCAGCGGTAGAAGCACAACTAGAGCAATCCCCTGCCGGTTCACCCTTCCTCCTTTATCAAAGTTTCACGCACAAGGGATCAATTCTGCACGGATTACTATGTTCATGACAATGCAATACGGACGCTCGCGATCAAAGCGAGAGCCGAGTCACAAACGGACCGATGCAGTAGAGCCACTGACGTTTCATCCTTGCGCAAAGCAGGCGAGGTAACCGCGGATCGCCGGCCGTTCATTCCAAAAGAAACGCCGGTGTTTCAATCCATCGCGGCGTCGAGCGAGAACTCCGGCGAATGATCGGACGGATAACGAACGCTCCCAGACACCAACGCACATGGTTTCATGGATTCATGGATTCAGGGCGAGAAAGCGCTCGGTTACCCGTTCGGCCAATGTTTCGGCGGCGGCACCCCGCTTGGGTGATCGCAGCAGCGCGGCTTGGTAGGTCCCGAGCGCGGGCAGGCCGAAGCCCTCGGCCAACGAACGCAGCGGCGCCCGGATGAGCCCGCGCGGAAACGGACCGATCGCGATGTCCGCTGCCATGGCGGCCTCCTGCACGCTACAGCTCTCGCTCGTGTAGGAGACGCGGTAATCGAGGCCGCTTCGGTCGAGCGCCGCCAGCGCCATGCTGCGCCATGCGCATCCCTGGTCTGCGAGTACCAACGGTAGCGGCGAACGCTGAGCGGCCACGCCCCCTTCGCGCCCGGCCCAAACCAAACGGTCGCTGTACACGACTTCCCCGCCGCGATCCGCCTGGCCCTCGTTCCCAAGTGTGATCAGCGCCAGATCCAGATCCCCCGCATCGATCCGCCGGATCAGCTCGACACTGCGGTCCACACGCACATTGACCTGTACGGCCGGGTGCGTGCGCGCAAACTGCGCCAAGACGGCCGGCAGGATACGCGTGCCCATGTCATCCGAGGTTCCGAACTGCACCATGCCGTCCACCGGCGGTGCAAGGAAGCGCGCGACCGCCTCTTCGTTGAGGTCCAGCATTCGGCGCGCGTAACCGAGCAACGTCTCGCCCTCGGCCGTGAGCCGCGCGTGCCGAGGCTCGCGGATGAACATGGTTTGACCAAGCGTCTCCTCGAGTCGCTTGATCTGCATACTCACGGCCGCCGGTGTACGGAACACCTGCTGGGCGGCGCGGGTGAAGCTCCCGCTTTCGGCGATGGCGACGAAGGTCCTGAGTACGTCGTGCTCGAGTAACGGCAACGGGCGTTCGTTCAACCCGTTGGGTTTGCCGGTCATGTCCGGCTTAGACGGCGCGGAGATCGGCTGGCTCGTGGCGCCTGGCAATCTCTTTCATAGCTGGCTGGGGTGGGCGCTATTGGCGTTGATTCTCGGCCACGTAGCCATCGCGATCATCCACCGTCGCAGCCCCGAGAAGGAGGATGTCTTGCCGCGCATGATGGGGGGACGGCGTCGCTAGTCGCGCGAATGTGACCGGCAAGACGAAATGCCAGAGGATGCGTTCGGTCGGGCTGAAGCCCGACCTACAACGTGACGACGCGCATTCCTGTGGATGTAGGTCGGGCTTCAGCCCGACCGAACCCGGCACAGCGGCCGCAGGAAAAAATGAGTTCGGGGATCCCCTCGCGGGTGGCCGCCGCGCACTAGCGCTGACGGGCCGCCCCTCTGGCGGGTTCACGCCCGTTTGCGCTCGCGCTCGGCAGGAGCGTGGCATCGCATGGCGGGAACGCCACCGCGGAAACTGTAGGCCTCATAACCGGCCTCGCGCAGGGTCTCGGCCAGCCAGGCGCTCTTGAGCCCCACCTCGCAGCAGAACAGATACGGCCGGTCGGCGGGCAATCGGTGGGCATGCTCCAGCGCGCGGTCGAACTCCAGATGGATGGCCTCGGGCCAGGACCATTCGGCAAACTCGGCGTCGGTGCGTAGATCAACCACGGCGGCGTGCTCGGGCACGTGCTCGATCTCCGGGCCATCGCCCAGCGCCGCGCCGAACTCGGTATGCGGCACGACCCGGTAGCGCTGGGCCACCGCATCGACGATCGATCGGCCGACGCGTTCCTCTTCACGGTCGAGCTCGGTCGCGGTCAGGCGGGTCGTCGGGGGGCCGCCCTCCAGGGCGCAGAACTCCTCGACGCCGGCGCTGGTCTCGGCCGTGCCGATGTGCCGTGCGAGTTCCACGATGCGGTGCTTGTCGAAGCCGACCAGCGGCCGCAGGATCGGGGTCTCGGCGCGGGCCGCGACCGCGGTCATGGCCGACAGGGTCTGCGACGACACCTGCCCGATGGCCTCCCCCGTCACCAGCGCATCGGCGCCGCTGTCGGCCGCGACCTGATCGGCGGCGCGCACCATGAGGCGCTTGAGCAGTACCTGCCAATAGCGCCCTTCCACCCGCTTGCGCATCTCCGCGATCACCGGGCGGAAATCGACGATGTACAGCCGTGGCCGACTCCCGCCGGCCCAGCGCTGCTCCAGCAGGTGCAGCACCTCGCGCACGGCCTTTTCCTGCGGCCAGCCGGCGAGGTTGAACAGCAGAAAGTCGAGCGACACGCCGCGGCCGAGCATCTGCCACGCGGATACCGCCGAGTCGAACCCGCCGGAGATCAGCGCCAGGCCATGGCCCTCGACACCGACCGGCAAGCCCCCGGCGCCCGGCACCGAGCGGTCGAAAAACAGCACGTCGTGGGGGCGCACCTCCACATGCACCGGGACTTCCGGGTGGTCGAGATCCACCTTGCCGCCCGCCTCGACCAAGCGCGTGCCCAAGTCGCGCGCGATCTGGCTGGTACTGATCGACACCTGCTCGCGCGGCCCCACGCGGCGCGGACGCACGGCGAAGCGCCGGCCCGCCACGGCGTCCCCGTAGAGCGCCTCGCCCGCCGCGACGACCTCCTCGACGTTGCGCCAGGGCAGCGCGCGCACCAGGCGCACGGCCTGCGTGCCGAACACACGCGATAACGGCTCCAGCAGCGACTCGTCGGCACCCTCGATATCGATGCGCTCGCGCCGGTCGCGCACGCGCACATCGGCACCATGGCGGGCAGCGGTGGCGGCGAGATTGGCGCACAGCCGACGGCGGAAATCGCGCCGGACGCGGCCGGTCTTGATCGCGACCTCCCCCGCCAGGCTGAGCGAGATCATCGACTGCGCAGTCGGCTGTCGGCTCATGCGCTCGAACTCCTGCGCTCGGCCCCTGCACGGCAGACCGGATTGCGCTGCAAATGATGGGCGCCTCCAGCCAAGCCAACTTCGGCCGGGGGCGAGGGAATCGTGTGAATACAAAAAAGGCCACGCTGCGTGCCAGGGCACACAACGCGGCCTCTATTGTACGGATTCCGCGGGCGCGGCGTCCCCCGGCCCCGCACGGGGCGGAGCCGGGACGCCTGACGCCCTATCGGGGCCGATTCCGAGCGGGCCCCCGAGAGGTCAGAAGCGGAACTGGAAGCCGGCGGTGAGGTTGGTGCTGGTGAGGTCGATGTCCTTCTTGGCACCCGCATATTCCTCAGAATCCGCGGGCTCCCTGCCGTAATGGATGTCCATCATGTCGTAGGAGCGGTTCATGCCTTCGACGAAGAACTCCACGTAGCTCGCCATGGCGTATTTGTAGCCAACGCCGAAGGCGAAGGTGTCGGGCTCGAACTCCCGATCGGCGTATCCCTCCGTGTGGACGGTCACCTCCGCCCCACCGGCCTCGAAGATCCCGTAGAGCATGTTGCGGTCGTTGAAGAGGTAGCCCACCTGACCGTAGGCCGCCACATGCTGGTCAATCTTGACGCAATCGTCATCGTAGAGGTTGGCTTCGAGCTCGATCGGATAGCTGCGCACGCCCGCTTGCAGATGGATGCTGCGCGACGGCATAAAACCATAACCGACATCGACCATGCCGCCGGTCTTGTCCGCAGTCGCGCTACTCGGACCCATGCCGGGGGCATCGAATTCGGACTCCATGTCCACGGAGAACGACGACGCACCCAGGCCAACCGACAACCCGGAGAATTGCGTCGCGGCCGCGGGCAGGGGAAAGAGCATGGCGACGATCACAGGTACAGTGGTGCGAACCCGAGACATGGACAACTCCTTGTTCGATTCGAGCGAACGCCTAGTGGCGGCGGCCGCGTCCTTGCGGCCAAATTGGCCGCCGGCCAAATAAGGCTTAGTAGGGTTTCCCCGTAACCGCAAGCTCGATCGAGCTACCCGTGACGACGTTCACGCAGGCTCAGCGGCATCAGGGACGCGGTTCGATCTCGAACAGCCGCGGCCAGTACTTGCCGGTGACGAACAGGCGACCGCCCGTAGCGTCGTAGGCGATGCCATTGAGTACGCCGGCGCCCTCTTCTGGGTCGAGCAGCCCGGCCAGATCGATCCACGCCACCACGCGTCCCGATCGCGGGTCGATGCGCGCGATCCGCTCCGAGCGATAGACGTTGGCGTAGATCTCCCCCCGCACGTATTCGAGCTCATTGAGCGCATCGACCGGGAGCGCCCCGTCCGTGACCCGAACTCGGCGTTGTACCTCGAATGAGTCGGGATCGAGAAAGCGCAGCGTGGCGCTGCCATCGCTCATGATCAGGTGGCTGTCGTCCTGTGTGAGTCCCCAGCCCTCGCCCGAGTACGAGAATCGCCGTAGCCGGCGCAGGCTATCGATGTCGTACACGAAGGCGGTGCCCGCCTTCCACGTGAGCTGAATCAGGCGATCGCCCCAGCGCGCCAGGCCCTCGCCGAAGTATTCATCGTCCAGCTCGACCTTCCGGACGATCTCCCCGCTCTCCAGCCGCAGTTCGCGCAGCTCGGACTCCCGGCCCGTGCTTTCGTACAGCCGACCCTCATAAAAGAGCAGGCCCTGCGTGTACGCCTGCGGGTCGTGCGGATAGCTGGCGACCACACGGTAATCGAGCACCGGGGCCGGGTCCGCCGGCGGTAACTTCGTGTGCTCTGCCGCAAACGCCAGCGGCAGGACCAGGGACACCGCGATCAGAGCGCGTCCCACGATCCCAAGGACTTCGCAACATGGTCCGCGCATCCGAATGTGGCTCCGGCAGGCCGTCCTCGCTGCCCGCCTTTGTACACCACAGCAGTGTGCATGCCGAGCACGCACACGCCGCGACATGTAGTGAGTTCGACTCCTGAAACCAGCGTTACCGGCTACCCGCCTGTCGCTTGCTTCGCGCGCGGACGGTGCTTCAGGATTACTCACCCGCGCCCGTAGCTCAGATGGATAGAGCACTAGTGGCCGCGCTCGAGCCGATTATGGTCAAGGCCGTCCTGTTCGATCTGGACAACTGCATCGCCCCGGCGGACGAGGTCGGCGAGGAACTCTTCGCGCCTGCCTTCGATGCCATTCGCCAAGCCAATCGCAGTGTGCTCTCGGAGCACGCGCTAGAAGCCGCGTTCGCGGATTGCTGGCGCCATCCACTCGATTGGGTAGCCCAGCGCCACGGTTTCTCGGACGCGATGGTCGCTGCGGCCATGCGCGCGTTTCAATCGCTTGAGGTCGGAGGCCCGATGCGGGGCTACGGCGATCTCGACGCGCTCGCGGCCCTGCCGCTTCAGCGCTTCCTCGTGACCTCCGGCTTCCGCCGCCTGCAACAAAGCAAGCTGCGGGCGCTCGGCATCGACGCGTGGTTCACCGAGATCGTCATCGACGAGGTCGATGGCCCACCGCCACGCGGCAAGGAACCGATCTTTCGCGACATCCTGGCAGGCTGGCGGCTTCCTCCGGAGGAAGTACTAGTCGTCGGTGATAATCCCGAGTCCGAACTGGCCGCGGGCAACCGGCTGGGAATGACCACGGTGCAGACCCTGCGTCCGGGCGTGCCATCCAGCGAAGTCGCTGACCTGCACGTCCACGATTTCCACGAGTTAGGACGAACCTTGGACCGTATGTAAGCTCGATCGTGAGTCACCGACTCCAGGGCGACGACCTGGCGCATGACGGCAGGCAGGAGCCCGTCCTACAGCGGGACGAATTCCTGGTCAGTACCAATAGCGCCCGGCGGTCGCCACCACGACCACGATCAGCCCCAACGTGAGATTGAGCGCGACGAGGGTGCGGATTCTGCCGAGTTCGACGCCGGCGCTTTCATTCTCGCCCTGATCCACCGCGCGACGGAAACGCTGCCAAGGGGCGAAGAACAGATGCGCAAAGATCGCGGCCATCAGCAGCGCCAGTCCGTGCATGGTGTGGATGTGCAAGCCAACCTGCGCGAATCCGCCGAACGGCACCAGCGTCATGTAGTAGCCGGTGGCCAACAATACCGCCACGGCGACCCAGACAACGCGGAAGAATCGGGAGAAAACACCGTGCCAGAGCGCTAGTCGCTCGGGCCCAGCCAACGTGCTCCCCGCCACCGGCCGCAAGATTCCGTACGCAAAGGCCATCCCGCCAACCCACACCACGGCGGCCAAGGCGTGTAATGCAAGTGTCAGTGGAAGCATGCGCTCAATCCTTCGGTTTGCCACCGTATCGGGCCGAAACGAGGCGACGACCCACCGCGCGCACAATGGCATATCGCGATACGGCCGGGTGCCGGCCTGGCAGACCGGCGTTGCGCCCCAGTGAGTGGGGTTGTACTAAGATTCGCGTACCTACGGAAGGTCTGATCTCTCAATAGGAATGCCTGATTCAGCACACGAACACCGTGCGGTCCCCTATTTCCCTTTTTATTCACCCAACCATAAGGAGTGAGTTGGCGTCAATGGAGCACGCCGGTGATCCAGTCCACATTCGGCGCAACATGACCGACGCGTAACCAATGCTTTAGGGCCCAGTCATCCAGACCGGAGAAAATGCTCCCATGCGATCCATACGCGGATCGCGATCGCAAGACGGGAACAGCCATGAACGCGACCAATCCAGCGGCGAAGACGGCTTTTGCCCTCGCCCTCGGCGTCACGACTCCGGCATTCGCCAGCAACGGATCCGAGTTGGACCGGGACGCAGCGGCGAGCGAAGCCCATGCGTTGTCGGCCGATGCCGTATCGAATGTTCAGCTCGAACGTTTTCTGGAGGCAGCCAGGAGGGTCGAATCGATCCGCTCGAAGTACGCCGATCGGGTGGATTCGCAGGGCACGGAGGCACGGGAGTTGGCGCAAAGGGAAATGGCCGAGGAGATAGAAAGCCAAGGACTCGACGTGCGCGAGTACCGAGAAATCGCCGAGCTGGTGGCCAACGATTCCGACCTTCGAGCTCGACTCAACATGGTTGCGGTCGGCTCCCGCACCGAATAGCAACGCGCGCGAAACCGCGCGGACGCCCCGGCCACCCCGAAGCGTTCTCTCCTTCCGTACCCCGTGGGTAGCGCGGGCGCACCGCTTGCGTGCCCTCCCCGCTCGCCCCAGCGCGCAGCCCCACGGCAGGCGCCCCCAACGCGAATGTTAGGCTCGCCGTATACGGGCATGGCGGTCGCGCCCATTACAACGGCTCGATCCGCGGCTCGCCTTCGCGTCCACCGGAACGATTGTCCATGAAGCTGGCCATTCTCTCCTGCGGTCCCCGTAGCTACAGCACGCGGCGTCTGAAAGAGGCGGCCCTGCAGCGCGGCTACGAGGCCAAGGTGCTCAACACCCTGAGGTTCGCCATCGACCTGCAACGGGGCAAGCCGGATTTGTACTACCGGCAACGCCCCTTGAGCGACTACGACGCGGTGCTGCCACGAATCGGCGCATCCATCACGTATTACGGGACCGCGGTCGTACGCCAGTTTCAGGAAATGGACGTGTTCTGCGCCAACACGGCCCACGGCATCCTCAACTCACGCGACAAGCTCCGCAGTCTGCAGCTGCTGAGCCGTCACCACGTGGGTATCCCACAAACCACCTTCGTGCGGGACAAGAAGGATGTGTTGCCGGCAATCGAGCGCGTCGGCGGCGCCCCGGTCGTCATCAAGCTGTTGGAGGGCACCCAGGGCATCGGCGTGCTGCTGGCGGAGACGGTCCGCGCCGCCGAATCGATCGTGGAGCTGCTACAAAGTCAAAAGCAGAACGTGCTCATCCAGAAGTTCGTCGCGGAGAGCAAGGGCAAGGACATCCGCGCGTTCGTGGTCGGCGACCAGGTCGTCGGCGGGATGCGGCGCGTGGCGCAAGGCCAGGAATTTCGCAGCAATGTCCATCGCGGCGGCGTGGCCGAGGCCGTCGACCTGTCCGACGAGTACCGCGAGACCGCGGTCCGCGCAGCGCAGATCATGGGGCTGGAGGTCGCGGGCGTGGACATGCTAGAAGGCCACTCCGGGCCCCAGATCATGGAGGTCAATTCCTCTCCCGGCCTGGAAGGCATCGAGACAGCCACGCAACTCGACATCGCCGGGGCCGTCATCGAGTACATCGCGGCGCAGGTCGATTTCCCCGAGATCGACATCCGTCAACGGCTGACCGTCAGCAAGGGCTATGGCGTCAGCGAGATCTACGTCCCGGATGGCTCGAACTACGTGGGCAAGACGATCAGCGAGACCCAGCTGTACGAGCAGGATATCAACGTACTGACGCTCTACCGCGGCGCCAAGACCATCCCCAACCCCAAGCCCGGACGCGTCCTCGAGGGCCATGACAAGCTACTGTGCTTCGGGCGGCTGGAGGCCATGCGCCGGATGGTCCCGGCGAAAACCCGTCGCCGCCGGCGGCCGCAGGTCAAAGCCTTGGAGACCAAGACGGAACATTGAGCGAGCGGCGACGGGGCCGCCTCGTCCGAGTCTGCACGGCAAACAACGGTTGGACGGACAGCGAATGGCGCGCGACATCATCGTTCTGGGCGCGGGCATGGTCGGCGTATCGGTGGCCTACCATCTGGTCCTCCGCGGACACCGCGTATGCCTGGTGGACCGTCGTGAGCCGGGCCGCGAGACCTCGTTCGGCAACGCCGGCATCATCCAGCGCGAAGCGGTCGAGCCGTACGCCTTTCCGCAGGACTACAAGACGCTGCTGCGCATTCTGGCCAACCGCAGCATCGACGTCCGCTACCGTCCACCCGGCGTCGCGGCATCGGCCGGACCGCTCCTGTCCTACTGGTGGCACTCCTTCCCCACGCGCTACGAGCGCATCGTGCCCGAATACGCCTCGCTGATCGCACTATCGACGCAGGCCCACACCCCCATGATCGAGGCGGCCGGTGCCGAGGACCTCGTGCGCAAGCAGGGCTGGCTGGAGTTGTACCGTACGTCCGGCGCGCTCGCCCGGCGCGCGGAGCGGGCGCGGGCCGTACACGCGCGCTACGGGGCCGAATTCGAGGTGCTCGACCGCGAGGCGGTCCTGGCGCTCGAACCGCACCTGGCGCCCGTGGTCGCCGGCGCGATCCACTGGCAAAACTCGTGGACCGTCGCCTCGCCCGGCGATCTGGTCAAGGCCTACGCGGACCTATTCACCGCCGAGGGTGGAACCCTGCACCAGGGGGCGATCTCCGGCCTCGAGACGGGCAAATCCGGCTGGTCGGTGACCACGGATACGGGTGCGCTGGAGGGCTCCGACGTCGTCGTCGCCCTTGGCCCCTGGACCGGTGACTGGATCCGGCCCCTGGGCTATCGGCTGCCGCTGTTCGCCAAGCGCGGCTACCACATGCATTACGCCCGTGACGATCAGCGGCCGCTCAATCACTGGCTGATGGATGCGGAAGTCGGCTACCTGATCGAGCCCATGCACCCCGGCATCCGACTGACCACGGGCGCCGAACTCGAGCGCCGAGACTCGCGCGCTCAGGCGGGCCAGCTCGACGATGCCGAGGAGATCGCCCGCGCGCTGTTTCCGCCGCTGGGCGACCGTCTCGAGGCCGCACCCTGGCGCGGCGCGCGCCCCTGCATGCCGGACATGAAACCGGTCATCGGCGCGGCGCCGCGCCATGAGGGCTTGTGGTTCGCATTCGGCCACGGCCACCAGGGCTTTACCTTGGGCCCCGCGACCGGCTGGTTGCTCGGCCAACTGATCGACGGAGAAACGCCAGTCGTCGATCCGGCGCCGTTCAGTCCCGCCCGCTTCCGCTAGTGTCCCCGTAAGTTCGTCGATGTTTCTCGTCGAGGCATCGTGGCGACTGGCAAGGCGCGCCGACGAGTCATAGCGCCTCCTATGGCGAGGAGGCGCAACGCCGCCAGACGCCTCGAGGCCCGGCGATAACACGGCGAACTTGCGTTAAGGGACACTAGTGGGCCATGCGGTCCCAGCCCATCTCAACCGGCGGTGTCCTCACGCTGCT
>JBBEEB010000112.1:0-15115 GCA_040880995.1 Halofilum sp. (in: g-proteobacteria) | reverse complement strand
GTGGGCCATGCGGGTATTTCAGTAACGCTCTGCGGCGCTGTGCGTGCTCGCCGCGAAGCGCGAGGCGCGAGTGTAGCGCGTCCTACACGAGTGACGAGTAACGGCGGGTGCGCACAGCGTCGCCCTGCGGGAGCGAACATGGCGCACTAGGGAAGGTCTGATCAGCACGAGTCCCTTATGCACGACCAACCGAACCCCGACTCGGCGGCAGCCGCTCGCAAGCGACTTTGGATCGGCGCCCTGACACTGCTCGCGTTGATGGCGCTCGCCGGCGTGTGGACACTAACCCCCGCGCGTGAATTGATTCAGCCACAGGCTTGGCTATCGGCGCTCACTTCGTTCAGTGAGCATCCGGCTGCGCCCTGGGCCATGCTCGGCGGTTTTCTCGTCGGGACGCTGATGATGCTACCGATCACCGTGATGATCGTCCTGATCATCGCCGTGTTCGGACCATTCGAAGGCTTCTTCTACGCACTGAGCGCCACGACCCTCTCCGGGCTCGCCAGTTTCGCGATTGGCCGCGGTTTGGGCCGTCGGCAAGTCGATCGGCTCGCGGGCTCGCGCGTGCATGACATCTCGCTCAAGCTCAGCCGCGCCGGCGTGACCACGGTGGCTGCCGTACGCATGCTGCCGATCACGCACTTCACCGTGGTCAGTCTCGTCGCCGGCGCCTCGCACATTCGAATCCGGGACTTCGTCGCCGGCACGGTCCTCGGCATGGCCCCCGGAACGGGCGCAATCGCGGTGTTCTTCAACCAAGTCGGTATCGCAGCGAGCCAGCCGAGCTTAGCGCAGCTGCTCTGGCTCGCGGCCATGTCCCTGGGGCTACTAGCCGGCCTGCTCTACCTTCGGCGCTTGACGCAGGCCCGCTAATCGCCGCGCTTCGCATGGAGCAGACCCCGGCGCGCCCGGGGCGATACGATCACCCCGTATACGGCATCCGCATGTGCATGCGGTGATCATCGACCCGCTGAACGCCCTCGATACTCTCGGCCGCCACACGGGCCGCCTTGTGCTCATCCTCCGTCCGGTAGATGCCCCAGAGATCGACCACGCCGTCGGTCACCGTGACGCTGGACGCGATCGGATTGCGCCACCCATGCGAGCGCAGGGCGGACTCAACTTTCTCGCGGATCTGGTTGTCGCTCGGCCGGGATTCCAGCGGCGCCTGACGATGCGCCGCGAGCTGCTGCACGATGTCGGCCCGGCTGACGATTCCGACCACGCGATTACTCTTTACGACCGGTACGCGCTTGATCCGGTTACGCTCCAAGGTCGCCGCGATCTCATGGAGCGGCGTATCCTCGGCCACGGTCACGACCTTATCCTGCATGACGTCCCGCACCCGGCTGGCATGGGTCTTCACGTACTCGCGCGTGATTTTCGACTCCGCGGTGAACAGCTGCAGCCACCAGGAGCGGTTCTGCTCGGCGGTCCCGATTTCTGCGCGCCGCACGAGATCGCCCTCGCTCACGATGCCCACGAGTTCGTCTCGGTCGATGACCGGTGCGGCACTGATCCCGTGCTCCATCAGAACCTGGGCCACATCGGCTACCGTGTCGTCCGGCCCGACCGAAACCACGTGCGACGTCATCACATCCCTTGCTTGCATGGTGTTGCCTCCTGTCCGCAACTTGTTCGACAACGCGCCCCCGGCGCCGTTCTCCGGACGTCACCCGCCGTGCCACGGGCCGCACTCCCAGCGCGGGCCTCTCTTGAGCGTAGTAGGCGGTGACCCGACGGGGAACCGGTGAGATCGGGACCTGATCACCCTATGGAGTCGGACTGCCATCGCAAGGCATCTCGGGCGCCGGGAACCACGCACGCCATCCGCGCTGGACTCCCATGGAGCGGCAACGACCACCTGCGTAATCCGCCTGTCACAAGATCGGAATAAGCTGGGCCACTCCGCTGGCACCTACCCGACAGGAGGCGAACAATGGCCGAGGCATCCGCATGCACGACGTGGCAACGGCCCGACATACGCGAGCAACAAGGCCCTTCCCTCTACATCAACCGGGAGCTGAGCCAGCTCGAGTTCAACCACCGCGTGCTGGAACAAGCCAAGGATCCGTCCACTCCGTTGCTCGAACGCCTGCGGTTCTTGTGCATCTCCAGCACCAACCTCGACGAGTTCTTCGAGGTCCGTGTCGCTGCCCTCATGCAGAAAGCCGAAGCTCGTGCGGTACAGCCCAGCGCCGATCAGCTCGCCGTCGCCGAAGTACTGGCCGCGATCGCTGACCGCACTCACACATTAGTAGTCGAGCAGTATCGCGTGCTCAACGAGGTGTTGATCCCGCAATTGGCCACGGCGGGCATTCACTTCGTCCGCCGCCAGGCATGGACGGCCACCCAGGAGCAGTGGTTACGGCACTACTTCGAAACGGAGCTGCTTCCGATCATCAGCCCCATGGGCCTCGACCCCGCGCATCCCTTCCCACGCATCCTCAACAAATCGCTCAACTTCATCGTCTCGTTACGTGGGAAGGATGCCTTCGGACGTAGCGGCGGCACTGCAATCGTCCAAGCGCCGCGTGTGCTGCCGCGAATCATTCGGTTACCTCGCGACGAGCAAGGCGATTTGAGTGAGGATTTCGTGTTCCTTACCTCCGTGATTCATGCCTTCGTTGAACGCCTCTTTCCGGGCATGCGAGTGCGCGGATGCTACCAATTCCGACTGACGCGAAATTCCGATCTATTCGTCGATGAGGAAGAGGTCGACGACCTGCTCTTGGCATTGGAGGGCGAACTCAAATCTCAACGCGATGGCGATAGCGTACGCCTGGAGATCGCGGACGATTGTCCCGAAGATATCGCCGACTTCCTACTCACCAAGTTCGAGCTTGGGCGCGGTTCTCTTTACCAAGTGAACGGGCCGGTCAATCTCAATCGGTTGCAGGCCGTATACGATTTGCTCGAGCGGCCCGATCTCAAATTCACACCCTTTCAGCCGGCTGTCCCCGACGGTATTCATCCAACCGCCAACATCCTCGATACCATCGCCCGCCGGGACATTCTGCTGCACCATCCGTTTGATTCTTTCACCTCGGTGCTCGAGTTCCTACGCCAAGCGGCGGTCGATCCGCGGGTGCTCGCTATCAAACAGACGTTGTATCGAACCGGGCCGGACTCCCCCGTGGTCGATCACTTGGTAGAAGCCGCGAAGGCCGGCAAGGAAGTGACGATCGTGGTCGAGCTGCGTGCTCGCTTCGATGAGCAAGAGAACATCACGCTGGCCAACCGCCTGCACGATGCGGGCGCACACGTGGTTTATGGCGTGGTCGGCTACAAGACCCACGCCAAGATGCTGCTCGTGGTCCGCCGCGAGCGCAGCGCCCTGCGGAACTACGTCCACCTCGGTACCGGCAATTACCACACCAAGACCGCACAAGCCTACACCGACTACGGCCTGCTCACTTCGGCACGGGAGATCGGCCAGGACGTGAACGACATGTTCCTGCAATTGACGAGCCTCGGTCGTGTGCCGGACATGCATCGCCTGCTGCATGCGCCATTCACCCTGCATACCGGCTTACTTGCCCGCATCGCCGCCGAACGCGACCGGGCGAAAGCGGGTGAGCCGGCCCGCATCATCGCCAAGCTGAACTCACTGGTCGAGCCCAAGATCATCGCAGCGCTCTATGAAGCGGCAACCGCGGGTGTGTCGATTGATTTGATCGTACGCGGCATGTGTTGCTTACGTCCGGGCGTCGAGGGTATCTCGGAGAACATCCGTGTTCGCTCCGTTGTGGGGCGATTCCTCGAACACACGCGCGTGTATTACTTCCAGGGCGATGAGCCCGCCGTCTGGCTATCGAGCGCCGACTGGATGGAGCGTAATTTCTTTCGCCGTGTCGAAACCTGCTTTCCGGTGGACGATGCCCGATTACGCGAACGCCTGCTGCGCGAGCTCGAAGCCTACCTGAGCGATAACACCCAAGCCTGGGCGCTGGGTCCCGATGGTAGCTACGCGCGCGTGCCGGCACCGGAAGGCGCAACGGCCTTCAACGCCCAGCAGGCATTGCTCAGCGAAGCCGTCGAGCGCCAGAAGAACCCGTAGCTCACACACACGCCGATCTGGATCTGGCGCACGCGCCGCTGCTATCCGGCGTTCGCCTCCCGGAAGTGCAAGGAGAAGCCGCCGCTCCCGAGTCGGCGCGCCTCGTCGACGAGATCGGCGCGCGTTAGCGGATGGTCTGCGAGCCAACCGGCAGGCAGCCGCAAGTGGATCACGGACCCGTCGACCTCGACCCGAGGGAACGGCATCGACTCAGCCCGGCGCCCGCGGTGCAGCACCGCCGCCAGGCGCAATATCACGGAGATCCGGGCCAGGCGCAGTCCTTCCTCTCGCCCGATAGCGGCAAACTGGTTGGCCGGGAACTTGCGCCGCCAAGCGCGCACCAACGCAGCCAGCGCCTTCTGCTCAGCCTGGGCGAACCCGGGAAGATCGCTGTGGGATACGATATAGGCGCCATGCTTGTGGCAACCGGAATAGCCGATATCGAGGCCCACCTCGTGCAGCTGGGCGGCCCATCGCAACAACGAAAGGGCTTCGTCATCGAACTGCCAGACGTGGCGCACCTGCTCGAAGATCCGGGTGGCGGTCGTGGCCACGCGTTCGGCCTGTTCCGGATCGGCGTGGAACCGAGCCGCCAACCGTTCGACGCCCGCCGTGCGCGGATCGACCTGGTCCTCACGACCCAATAGGTCGTACAAGATGCCCTCGCGCATGGCCCCCTGCGCCACGCCCATCTCGCGGATACCGAGTGCTTCGAACACCGCGCGCAGAATCGCCAGACCGCCCGCGAAGACCTCGCGGCGCTCCTGTTTGAGCGCCGGCAGATCGAGTCGGTCGATATGGCCGGCGTCGATCATCGCCCGGCGCAATCGGGTCAAGCCATCGAACGTGATGGTGCCGTCGCTCCAGCCCGAATGCGCCAGACAGGCAGCCACCGCGCGAACGGTGCCGGACGCCCCCAGGGCATGCTGCCAATCGCGCTCGCGCAACCGCGCCTCGATCGGCTCGAGCTCCATGCGCGCGGCGGTCTCCGCCCAGATGAAATGGTCGGCCGTCAGGTGCCCCTCGGCGAAATAATCGCGGCTGTGACTGACGCAGCCAATATGCAGGCTGGCCTTGTCCAAGGGCTCAGCGCCCTGGCCCACGATGACCTCAGTGGAACCACCGCCAATATCAACCACCAGACGCCGGTCGTCGTCGGCGAAACCGTGGGTCACGCCGAGATGGATCAGGCGCGCCTCTTCGACCCCGGACACGACCTCGATCGGACGCCCCAGTGCCTCGCCGGCCGAGGCGAGGAACTCGCTGGTATCGCGCGCCTTGCGAAAGGTGTTGGTCCCGACCACGCGCGTATGCGCCGGCGGTATTCCGCGTAGGCGCTCGCGAATGCGCGCCATCGCTTCGAGCGCGCGTTGCTGCGCCTCGGCGGACAGGTAATCGTGCTCGTCGAGCCCGGCCGCCAGGCGCACCATCTCGCGCACTTGGTCGAGCACCGTCAGCGACCCATCCGGCTCCCGTCGCGCGACCAGCACATGAAAACTGTTCGACCCGAGGTCAACGGCGGCAAATGTGTGACTAGCGTCCTCGTCGGCCACAGGCTCCCCTACATGATGCGCGCCCGCACCATGGCGGATACGCGCTCAACGACGATAATCATAGCGAAAATGCACAGGATGATGGCCGACGCAGTCTGATACTCGTACATATCCATCGCCGTCGTGAGTTCGACGCCAATACCGCCGGCGCCCACGAGGCCAAGCACGACGGACGAGCGTACTGCCTTTTCCAGGGCGAACAGCGAGCTGGCGACCATCGACGGCAATGCCGCCGGGATCACAGTACACATCACGATCCCGACACGCGATGCGCCGACCGCACGCAGACCTTCCTGCGGGCCCTCCTCGACCTCCTCGATGGCTTCCGCAAAAAAGCGCCCGCAGAATCCAATCGCCTCCATCATCAACGCCAATACACCGGCGAAGGGGCCCAGACCCACCGTCACGACGAAGAAGATGGCCCAGATCAGATCGGGCACGGTGCGGCAGAACGTCACCACCGCGCGGCTCAGGTGATACAGCAATGCATGCGGCGATTGGGTGCGTGCAGCGAACACGCCGATCGGCAGACTGAAGGCGATCGCCAGGACCGTGCCCGCGACCGCCATCTGGAAGGTCTCCAACAGCTTGTCGGCAATGCTGCCGGCGCGGCTGAAATCCGGCGGCATCATCTCGCCCAGGACACGCCCCATTTGCGGCAGCCCCTCGGCCAGGGTTCTCAGGGACAGCTCCACCCCGTCAAACGACCAAAGTACAACCGCGGCGAAGACAATCGCGGCGCATAACATCGGGAGGGACGGTCGCTGGAAACGACCGGGCTGTTGCGTCATGAGCTCCTGCGACCCTCCGATCATGCCACTTGCCCGTAGAGCGCACTCAGTTGGTCCGCGCTGACGCCCGTGGCCGGCCCCTCGCACACCACGCCGCCGTCCCGCAGGCCAATGACGCGATCGGCATAGCGGCGCGCATGGTCGACATCATGCGACGAGAACAGCACAGTCGTGCCTTGATCTCGCATGAGCGTGGTCAGCAAATTCATCACCTCTTCCCCCGAGGTCGGATCCAGACTCGCCGCCGGTTCATCGGCCAGCAACAGTCGCGGGCGCTGCATGAGCGATCGCGCGATCGCGACGCGCTGCGATTGTCCCCCCGAGAGCCGATCGGCGCGGCGATCGGCAAAATCCTGCATGCCGACGCGGGTCAGGCATTCCATGGCCTCATCCCGCAGCCGGTTGGGAGCACAGGCGTGAAACCAAGTTCCGGGCCCACCGTGGCGGCTCTGCGCGCCGTGCAGCACATTCGTCAGCACCGACAAGCGCGCCACGATATTGTGCTTTTGAAATACGAATCCGGTACGGGAGCGCAGACGCCGCAGCTTCGCCCCGCGGCAGGTCAGGACATCCTCTCCGAACAGGTGGATACTGCCGCTATTGCAGTCGATCAAGCGCACGAGACAGCGGAGCAAGGTGGATTTGCCGCTGCCATTGCTACCCAGCAGCACGACGCGCTCGCCCGCGCGAACCTCGCAGTTCACGCCGCGCAAACAAGCGCGCGTCTCACCTGGATAGCACTTGTGCAACCCCGCGACCCGGACGGCGGGGGGTTCGTCGCCCCCGCCGTGCCGCATCGCATCGAATGTGCGCACTGTGCCCGACGACATCATGGCCTCGGCAGACATCAGTCCCCCACGAACTCGCTGTACTGCGGATAGCCAATGGTCCCGTAGGCCGCGCGAGCATAGTCGTAATCGGCGTCCTTGATGTTCGCAAGGAACTGCATGCCCTCATACTTACGGTTCTCGCCGTCGGGGTCATCGGGGATGATCGCCTCGACCAAAGCATCCGAGTTCTCGGCGACGGTGGTTCGGAACACATTGATTGCCTGATCGCTGACGTGATCTCCGGCGAGCAGAACGTCATTGGGGAGATCCGGCCCGCGGGCGATGGTGCGGAACTCGCCCGGTTCAGAGGACGCGTCGTTGTCGCGCAGGTGTATATAGTCGGCCTCGTAATTCGTGCCCCACGCAGCGACGTCGCCGCGCTTGAGGGACTCGAATCCGATCTTGGGACTGACATGCACGATCTCGAGATCTTCCCGCGGATCGAGCCCGTAGTCGGCCAGCGCCTGCAGCGGACCGAGATGCCCGGATGTAGAGCCCATCGAATCCACGGCGATCTTGCGTCCTTCAAGGTCCGCCACGGAGCTGATGCCGCTATCGGCCCGCACGATTACCCCCGAGAAATAATCGGGGCGGCTGAAACCGATGACCGGTTCAGCGCCGGTCTGCTGGCGCATGACCACGTATTCCGCCGGCCCCGTGAGCACGAAATCCACGCGTTCTGATTTCAGCAGTTCGGCGGCGGCAGTCCGACTCGATACCGACGAGAATTCGACCTCGAGGTCGGAATTCGCCTCGAGCACATCGCGAAAATCGCCCCAGTCCCGGCGCAGCTGTTCCAAGCCCGTCACGTCGGTCACGGCCAAACTGACGCTCTCGGCCTGCGCCGTGGCCGACGCGCCCAGCAGCGCTGCGCCGGCCAAAGCTGCACTTACTCCGGTATGCACAAAACGTTTCATCAACTTGACCTCCTCAGCGGTCATCGATTGCGAGGCACATACTGCCGAGGTCGTGTTACATGAAGTTGGCACCCAGATATCCGCGGTGTGACATTTGATGACATTCCTCGTCACGTCAGTTTCATCGCGTTGTAATCAGATGCCCGTACCGTTCCCGGCCATCACGCACTCGGAGAACACGATGAGAGTTCCCTCTACCAACAACGTGCCCGAATGGGTTATCACCGGTACGCGCGCCATGCTTCCGGACGGCCGACTCGAAGAGGCCTGCGTCCGCATCGCGGGGTCCTACATCGTTGACGTCAGTTCCGACGAAGGACGGCCGAGTGAGCGCCGCCTCGACGGTGGCGGCCGTTGGCTACTGCCCGGTATCGTCGACCTGCATGGCGACGCCTTCGAGCATTTGTTGATGCCGCGTCCGGCCGTCTATTTCGCAACGGGCATGGCTTTGGCGGAGGTAGATCGGCAGGTCTGCGCCAATGGCATCACCACCGCGTTTCATGGTTTGTCCTATTCTTGGGAACCAGGTCTACGCGGCGGCGATACGGTGCGCGACGTCCTCAATACCATGGAACGTCTCGGTTCGACCCTGGGGGCGGATACTCGTCTGCACCTGAGATACGAGATGCACAACGTCGACGCAGTGGATGAGGTCGAACGCTGGATCCGGCAGAAGCGTTTCAGCCTACTGTCGCTCAACGACCATGCGCAGATGATCCTCGACCGGCTCGACCGCCCCGAGAAGCTGTCGGAATACACCGGCCGATCCGGGCTATCGGCAAGGGACTACGCCGCGTTGGTCGAACAGGTGATGTCCCGCGGTGACGAGGTGGAGGCCATCGTTCAGCGCGTGTGCGACACGGCGCGGTCGCAGGGTCTCTCGATCGCATCGCACGACGATGAATCACCCGAGTGGCGCCGTCACTTCCGCGCCAAGGGCGCGACCATCTGCGAGTTCCCCTGCAACAAGCCCACGGCCAAGGAAGCGCACGCAGGGGGCGATCCGATCATCCTGGGCGCCCCGAACGTCCTACGCGGTCATAGCCATGACGCGCGGCTCGACGCCTGTAGCGCGATCGCCAGCGGGCTGTGCGATGCGCTCGCATCGGATTACTACTATCCCTCACTGGCGGCGGCGCCGTTCCGGCTGGCCGATAGCGGTATCTGTGAGCTGGCCGATGCCTGGTCGTTGGTGTCCTCGGGCCCGGCGGCCGCCGCCGGCCTCTACGACCGCGGCTACATCGAACCCGGCCGACGCGCGGACATGCTGCTCATGGACTTCGATCCAGACGGCAACCCGGCCATTGCGGCCACAATCGCGGGCGGGCGTCTGGTACATGCCGCGGCACCCGATCTTTGCACCGCGCACCGGCAGGCGGCGTGAGGTGGCATGACCTCCGGACGACTCATCTATCTGATCGGCCCCTCCGGCGTGGGCAAGGACACGTTGTTGCGCGCCGCCGCGCAACAACTCGCGCACCGCGACGACGTGCGCTTTCCGCGCCGGATCATCACGCGCCCATGCAGTCCCCATCGCAATCAGGAGCAAGAGCTCTATGAGGCCGCGGACGAGAGCGCCTTCCAAAGTCTGGAGCGACGCGGAGAGTTCCTGGTGACTTGGCGCAGCCATGGACTCGCGTACGGCCTGCCCGTCGCGATCCGCGAGGATCTCGCCGCCGGCCGCGACGTGGTGGTCAACGGCTCGCGCGGCGCCCTCCCTCAAGCGCGCGCGGCGGTCGCGCGGATACTGCCGGTGTACGTCTGGGCCGATGTCGAGACGCTCGCGGAGCGGCTCCGACAACGCGCGCGTGAAGACACCGCCGGCATCGAGCGTCGCCTCGCACGCGGCAACGCGTACGCCATCCCGGACGATGCCCTGGTAATCGACAACAGCGCCAATCTGGACGACGCCATCGCCGCGCTCTGCCGCGTGCTCGCCGAGCCCTCGACTGATGCCGATTACCACGGTCGGATCGCCTGAGCCCTGGCCCATGGCTATCACCGGACACCCCCACCATGACGCACTCGGATGTTCGACCGATGAGCGCGGTTGACCCCCTGGACCCGTCCGTCCGACAGCGCCGCCTGGCCCTGCTCGCCCGCGCACGGCTCACCCAGTTGCGCGCGTGCTGGCAGGGGCTCGACGGGGCTCCCGGCGTCACGCGACTACGCGGACCCGAGATCGGGCTGGCCATGATCCGCGGGCGCATGGATGCGCGCGGCGATCGCTTCAATCTCGGCGAGGTCACCATGACGCGCGCCAGCGTTCGCCTGGACGACGACACGATCGGCCATGGCTACGTCCTCGGCCGCTCGCTCGAGCATGCCGAGTGGGTCGCGACCTACGACGCCCTGGCGCAGCAGGCGCGGTTCGCGCAGGTCATCGAAGCGACGCTGCTCGCGCCGACCGAACACGCCGTCGAGGCGGCACGCGCGCAGCGCCGTCGCCGGGCGGGCGCCACCCGGTGTAGCTTCGATGCGCTCGTGCGTGAGGCCTCGGGATGAACGCGCCACAACCCGGCTTCGCCGATCCCGTTGCCGACGCCCAAGGCGTATTCCGCGCGGCGCTCGCGGCGATGTCGCATCCGGGTCGCGTCGAGCGCATCGATACGCCTGCGACCGCGCCGCCTCCGTTCTCGCGCGCCGCCGCGGCGTTGGCGCTGACGCTGATCGACGAGAGCACGCCCATCTGGCTCGACACCACCCACATGGCGGGCACGGAGCACCTGCAGTTCCATTGCGGCGCGCGCGTGGTCGACGCGCCGGCGCGGGCGGATTTCGCCATTGCCCGCGCGGGCGCATGCCCCCAGCCCGACGCATGGGCGTGCGGGACGGCGCTCGAGCCGCACCGATCGGCCACGCTGGTGCTGGAGGTCGATGCGCTCGGCGCCGGCGAACGCTACCGACTCCGCGGCCCGGGCATTGCCGATACACGTGTATTCGCCTGCCGCGGTTTGCCGCGCGCGTGGCTGGCGGCGCGCGCCGCGAGCGCTTTCCCCTGCGGCCTTGACCTGTTCCTGACCAGCGGCGACCTCATCGCCGCGCTACCGCGCACAACGCGAGTCGAGGCGTAACCATGTACACCACAATCACGGCCTCGCGTGAGGCCATCGACAACGCGCATCGCTGGCAGGCCGAAGCGCGCCGCGGCGATGACGAAGCGCCCGCCGTCACGGCGGCGCAGGTGCGCGCCCGGCTCCCCCACGCCACCGAGCGCGTGATGGCCGAAGGCGGACTCTACGACCCGGAACTCGCCGCCCTGGCCCTGCAGCAGGCAAGCGGCGACATACTGGAGGCGGTTCACTTGCTGCGCGCCTTCCGCGCAACGCTGCCGCGCTTCGCCACCAGCGTGGCGATCGACACCGACCGGATGTGCCCGCGCCGACGGATCTCCGCAGTGCAGAAGGAACCGGCCGGCGGCCAGATCCTCGGCCCGACGAACGATTATTCGCACCGCCTGCTTGACACCGACGCCTCGAACGCCCCCAGCGGCGAGCCGCCCGAAGCCGAACCGGTCGCGCTCGCCGGACGCGTCTCCGACCAGCTGCACGCGGACGGCCTGCTCGAAGCGCCGGAGCATCAAGCCGAGGACCCAGAGCCGCCCGATTTGACCCAACAGGCCTTACGCCTGCCGGCCGGCCGGGCCATGCGCCTCCAGGCGCTCGCCCGCGGCGACGAGGGATTCCTGCTGGGACTAGCCTATTCGAGCCAACGGGGCACCGCCGACACACGCCCCCACCTCGCCGAGCTGCGCGTGGGCGATGCCACAGTCGAGATCGTGCCGGCCGAGCTCGGCTTCGCCGTCGACATCGGCGACATGACCGTTAGCGAGTGCGAGACCGTTCACCGGGCTTGCGGCGACGGCGATGCGCCCCCGCGGTTCACGCGCGGCTACGGGCTGGCTTTCGGCCGCTGCGAGCGCAAGGCCCTCGTGGTCGCGCTGGTCGATCGCGCGCTGCGCGCCGAAGCGCTCGGGGAGGACGCCACGGCGCCCGCCTGTCGCCAGGATTTCGCGCTCGAGAATTGCGACAGCGTCCCCGCCAGCGGCTTCCTCGAGCACCTCAAGCTGCCGCATTACGTCGACTTTCACAGCGCTGCGCTTACGTTGCGCGATCTGCAACGCCGCGCCCACGCGACCCCGGTCGCGGAGGACCAGCCGGCATGAGCCCGCAGCCGGAGCTCGCCTACAACCACGCCTATTTGGACGAGGCCACCAAGCGCATGCTGCGCCGGACGCTGCTCAAGGCAGTCGCGATCCCCGGCTATCAGGTCCCGTTCGCCGCGCGCGAGATGCCCCTCCCCTACGGCTGGGGGACGGGCGGCATCCAACTGACCGCCGCGCTCATCGGGCGTTCCGACGTGCTCAAGGTGATCGACCAGGGCGACGATCACAGCACCAATGCCGTGAGCATACGGCGCTTCTTCGAACGTACCGCTGGCGCGGCCACGACCACGCGCGCGTCGGCGGCAACGCTGATTCAGACGCGCCACCGCATCCCCGAGACACCGTTGACGGAACGCCAGATCCTCGTTTATCAGGTGCCGCGGCCCGATCCGCTGCGGGTGTTGGAGGATGACGCCGAGCAGCGCGCGCGGATGCACGCCCATGGCGACTACGGCCGAATGCGGCTGATGCTCTACGAGCAGATCGCGCGCAGTGGACGCATCACCCAGCCCTACAACTACCCGGCGCTGGTCGACGGCGGCTACCTGATGAGTCCGAGCCCGATTCCGGCATTCGACAACCACAAGCTAGACAACAACGCGGCATTGCAGGTGTTCGGCGCCGGCCGCGAGCAACGCATCTACGCGATTCCGCCGTACACGCGTGTCGCCAGCCTGGACTTCATCGATTATTCGTTCGCCCCGGAACGTCCGCCGGGGCATTGCTCGCGCTGCGGTTCGCCCGCGAGCTATCTCGATGCATTGGCAATCGACGACGACGGCAACCGCGAATATGTCTGCTCGGACACGGACTACTGTCAGCGCCGCCAGGCCGCACCGCCCAAGGAGGCCCGGTCGTGACCGAGCCCATCCTGCAACTCGAAAGCATGACTCACGAATACCCGGGCGGGCTGGGCTGCCGCGCAGTGGATCTCGCGATCCATCCGGGCGAGATCATCGCCATCGTGGGCGAATCCGGCGCCGGCAAATCGACTTTGCTGGATTGTGCCTCGGGCCGACTGGCGCCGACGGGCGGGCGCGTGCTGTTGCGTCGAGACGAACAGTTACTCGATCTCTACACAATCTCGTCCGATGAGCGCCAGGCGTTGCTACGCAGCTGTCTTGCGCGCATCCATCAGAACCCGCGCGACGGCATCCGCTTCGGCATCAGCGCCGGCGGCAACGTGGCCGAGCCCCTGCTCGCGGCGGGGGAACGCCATTATGGCGCCGTGCGCGAGCAGGCACTGGAGTGGCTCGAGCGAGTCGAGATCGACCGCGCACGCGCCGACGATCCACCCGAGCAGTTCTCCGGCGGTATGCAGCAGCGCGTGCAGATCGCCCGGGCACTCGTCACCCGCCCCGCCGTCCTGCTCGCCGACGAGCCCACGGGCGGGCTCGATGTCTCCGTCCAGGCGACCCTGATCGAGCTGCTACGCAAGCTGGTGCGCGATCACCAGATCGCCATGGTCGTGGTCACGCACGATCTCGCCGTCGCCCGCTATCTCGCCAGCCGCATGCTGGTCATGCGCGCGGGCCGGGTCGTCGAGGCGGGCCTCACCGACCAGGTGCTGCACGATCCGCAGCACCCGTACTCGCAATCCTTGGTCGCCTCGGTGCTGCGCGGATGAAGTTCGACGAACCCACGCTCCAGGTCCGAAACCTGCACAAGACCTTCGTACTCCACCCCCAAGGCGGCGTACGCCTGCCCGTGTTCGCCGGCGTAAGCCTGGCGGTGCGCGCGGGCGAGTGCGTCGCCCTAGACGGACCGTCCGGCTGCGGCAAGTCCACGCTGATCCGCTGTCTATTCGGTCGCTATGTGTGCGACGCCGGCGAGATCCTGCTGCGTCATCGAGACGGCCGGATCGACCTGGCGAACGCCAGCGCGCGCGAAATTCTCGAAGCCCGCCGCGAGACGATCGGCTACGTCAGTCAGTTTCTCCACGTCGTGCCGCGCGTATCCACACTCGAACTCGTGGCCGAGCCACTACTCCAACGCGGCATCGAGCCCGAGCCGGCCTATGAACGCGCCCGCGAGCTGCTGCTGCGGCTGGGTCTCCCGTCAAACCTGTGGAGCTTAGCGCCGGCGACCTTCTCCGGTGGCGAGCAGCAGCGCGTCAACATTGCCGCGGGCCTGATCGATCGCAAGCCGATCCTGCTCATGGACGAGCCAACCGCCTCCTTGGACGCAGGCAATGCGCAAACCGTGCTCGAACTGATCCGGACGACCTGTGCCGCCGGCTCCAGCGTCGTCGTGATCCTGCACGACGCCGCGCAGCGCCGGATCGTTTGCGATCGCGAAATCCATCTGCCGGCGCCGCTGGAGCGAGCCGCGATAGGGTGAAGCGTGAGCGCACGCTACGCCGTCTGTTCTGCCCCACCATGCTTACTAGCCAATTCAGCTCACGGCCAAGTAGCATCGCAACATGGGCGAGCGCTGCGCCATCTATTACGTACCACCGGCCACCAGCGATCTATGGGAGCGTGGCTGCAATTGGCTGGGCCGGGATCCGGAGACCGGCCAGCGCGCGTGGCCCCCATGTTGGTTAGCACCCCGCCGCTGGCGCGCGCAGGTGGCGCAAGCCGCCCACTACGGCCTGCACGGCACCCTCAAGGCGCCATTTCGCCTCGCGGGCACGTTGGATGCGGACGACCTCACCCGGCACGCGACCGAGCTCGCCAGCCGGCACGAACCCTTCTACCTACCGCCGCTCGACCTTGCTGTGTTGCACGGCCATATTGTTCTGGGGCCGCGCCAGCCTTGCCCGCAGATCGACACGCTCGCGCTGGACTGCGTCCATTC
>JBBEEB010000111.1:0-15125 GCA_040880995.1 Halofilum sp. (in: g-proteobacteria) | reverse complement strand
ACTAGCCGACCCCGGATTCGTGCGAAATCGGCTGGTGGCCGTGACATGCGGGCGCCGACGCTGGAACGAATCCGCCGGCGCGACGCCCCTCAATGTCGCTGCGAGCGAGCGGAGCCGTAGCGATAGGCCATGGCGCCGGCACCGACGGCGGCCACCGCGGCGGCCGCGGTGCCGAGCTTGTGCCGTCCCGCGGCCGTATAGAGGCTGCGGCCGAAGGTTCGCGAATAGCCGCCGCGCTCGACCAGGTCCAGCTCTGCCGGCCGGTAAAGGCTGCGTTTCTCGGTCCCCGGACGCGGTTCGCTGGTGCGCTCCAGCCCCGGCATGAAGCGCTCCATCACGCGGTCGGTCAGGCGCGGTGCCAGCGTACCGGCGGCCATGATCGCCTTGCCTCCGGCGCCGACCACCACATCGCGACGGTGGTGCGTGGTGGCATGGAGGATGGCCCGGGCGACCGCGGACGGGTCGTATACCGGCGGCGGATTGCGCGGCCCCGCCCCCGTGTAGTTGGCGGCACGATCCTGGTACGGCGTGTCGACCGAGCCCGGCTTGACCAGTGTCACGGAGATCGGGGCGCCATCCTGTTCGAGTTCCATGCGCAAGGCGTCGGTAAATCCCATCACCGCGGCCTTCGAGGCGCTGTATATGCCCTGTAGTGGAATCGCTCGTTCCGAGAGCGCGCTGCCCACGTTGATCAGCTTGCCACCGCGTTCGCGCAGCTGCGCACAGGCGACGCGCGAGCCGAGGACGGTGCCCCAGTAGTTGGTCTCGAACAGCTGGCGCTGGTCTTCGATCGAGACCTCTTCCACTCCGCCGTAGATGGACACGGCCGCGTTGTTGATCCAGGTATCGAAACCACCAAAATGCTGCGCGGCAACGTCGGCGATGGCCTGGACATCGTCCTCACGGCCGACATCGGCGGCGGCATAGACCACCTGGGCGCCCTCGGCGCGCAGCTCGGCGGTCAGGTCGCGCAGCGCCTCGCGACTGCGAGCGGCCAGCACCAGGCGTGCGCCCGCGCGCGCCACCTGGCGACCGGTGACCAATCCGATCCCGCTGGTGGCTCCGGTGATGACGATGGTCTGTCGGTCCAGCGGCTTGAGTTTCACGGCCATGTTCGATTCTCCTCGGCGGATGGCGGTTCTGCTCCCACTGCCTTCGGACCGCGTTACTCGGGGATGTATCCGCCGCCCTCCGCTTCGCGTTGGGCGTGGAGGAAGTTCATGTGGCGCTCGAACTGATCGAGCACATCCTCGATCAGTTGCCCCTTCGCGTAGCCCATCAGGTCATACCCCTGGCCACCTTCGATCAGATGCACCTCCATGCGGTAGTACTCGGCCTGCTTGCGATGGGCACGGATGGCGAAGGTCGGCGTCGGGTATTTGTGCGGTCGGATGGCGTACTCGAAATCCTGCACCTCGCGCAGATCCACCCGCAGCGACAGGTATTCACGTTCGGGCGACCCCTCGACCTCGGCGGCATAGCCTTCATCGCGCAACAGCTCGCGGATCTCGTCCAACGCGGGCCGGGCGGCCTCGGCGAGGAAGGCGCGCGCCTGCTCCTGCGTGGGGAAGTCCATCACCCGAGCCACGCGCTGACGCCAGTCACGCCGGTCGCGCGTGCCGCCCGTGCGGCTGGCGAGGTAGCCGGCCATGCTCTTCTGCACGATCTGGCCCTTGATCGTCTCCAGGCGCAGCGCCTTGAGCAGCCCCGCCATGACCGCGAACAGCACGAGGGCGAATGGCAGGCCGAGGATGACCGTGGCGCTCTGCAAGGCGGTGAGGCCGCCCGCAATCAGCAAGGCGATGGTCAGCAGGCCGATCACCGCGGCCCAAAGCACGCGCATCCAGGCCGGCGCGTCGGCATTGGGGTCGTGCAGGATCGACGAAAGGTTCGACAGCACGAGCGAGCCGGAGTCGCCCGAGGTCACGAAGAAGATGATGGCCAGGATGGTCACGACGAGGGTCGTCGCCGTGGACCACGGCATGTTCTGCAGGAAGCGATAGATGGCGGAGCCGGGCTCGTTCATCACCTGTTCGCCATAGCCCGCGGCGCCGGTCGCCAGCAGGTCGATCGCGCTGTTCCCGATCACCGACATCCACACCATCATGAAACCGAGCGGAATCAGCAGCGAGCCGAACACAAACTGCCGGATGGTGCGCCCGCGCGAGATGCGCGCCAGGAACATGCCGACGAACGGCCCCCAGGCAATCCACCAGGCCCAGAAGAACAAGGTCCAGGCGTTGAGCCAGTCGGTCGGCGGATCGAATGCGTAGGTGGCGGTCGACAGCGAGACGAAGTTCGTGAAGTAATCGCCGACGTTCATCACCAGGGCGTTGAGCAGGAACAACGTCTCGCCGGCGAACAACACGAACAGCACCAAAAGCGCGGCGAGGATCATGTTGATCTCGGAAAGACGCCGAATGCCGCGCTCGACGCCGGACACGGCCGACAGTGCCGAGAACAGGACGATGACCGCCGCCAGACCGACCTGCAGCCACACGCCCTCGGGCAAGCCGAACACGTAGTTGAGCCCGTAGGTCAGCTGAATGATGCCGATACCCAGACTGGTGGCGATGCCGATGATGGTGCCGATGATCGCCGCACCATCGACGACATCGCCGATCCAGCCGTAGATACGATTACCGATCAGGGGGAACAGGGCCGAGCGCACCGCCAGCGGCAGTCCATAGCGATAGCTGAAGAAGGCCAACGCCATGCCCACCAGCGAATAGATCCCCCAGCCGGAGAGGCCCCAGTGGAGGAAGGTCAGCTGCATGGCCTCGCGCCAGGCGGCCTCCGTGCCGCCTCCGCCAACCGGTGGCGAGAGATACTGCGTCACCGGCTCGACTACCACGTAGAACAGCAGGTCGATCCCGATGCCCGCGGCGAACAGCATCGCGGCCCAGGTGACGACGTTGAATTCGGGCTCCGAATGCGCCGGGCCGAGCTTGATATCGCCGAAGCGCGACGCGGCGATGACGATGACGAAAACCAGATAGGCAATGACCGCGAGGACGTAGAACCAGCCGAAGCCATTGGAGATGTAGGTCAGCGTCGCGTTGATGACCGCGGTGGCCGGTTCCGTGAACAGGATGATCCACAACGCCAGCGCGACGATGCCGATCACGGACCCGTAGAAGACGACCGGGTTGAGCCGATCCTCGCCCGCTGGTGCGTTGGTACGCTCGACCATCCGTGCTCCCGGTTAGCGCGTCGGTTGCCAAGGGACCGCGATCCAGACTCGCGCGGCGCCGCGGTGCATCATGCGATTCGCCAGGCGCCGGGGCCCGGATGCGCCGGCGCGCGGCATGCTCGGCCCGGTCACGGATTAGCGGAGGGCGGAGTTGGGCAGGCTGGCACTCGGCTTGCTTGTCATGGCCATATCACAGGCCGAAACCAGGGTCAGGAACCTCGGTTACTCAGGCCCATCCATGAGGCGATTGAATGCGCGATCCGGGAGTACGGGGCGCCCTCCGGCGCACGGCGGTGTGCCTGGCAGCTCTGCTTTTTTCCACCCAGGCCGCGCTTGGGGCGGATCCATCGGCGGACCGACTGCGGGCGCTGGTGACGGGGGGGCAATACCCCGCCGCTTTCGAGCTGGCGCGGGCGCTACGGAGCGAGCGCGAGGGCGAACCACGCTTCGATTTCCATTACGGCGTCGCGGCCCTGGAGACGGGCCACCTGGGCGAGGCCGTGTTCGCCCTGCGGCGCGTGCTGGCGGCCAGCCCCGATGCCGGCGTGCGCCTGCAACTCGGCCGCGCGTGGCTCCTGCTCGGCGAGGACCTGCAGGCGCGTGGTGAGTTCGAGCGCGTGCTCGCGGCCGACCCGCCGGCGCCCATCCGGGCGCGCGCCGAGGCCTACCTGCGCGCACTCGACGGACGCGCCCAACGCTATCGCACCACCGTCCATGGCCACGTTGAACTCGGCGGCGGTTACGACAGTAATCCCGCCTCTGCGACCGACAACGCGTGGATTGAACTCCCCGACCAGACGATCGGCCTCCCCGAAGACGATCGCGCACGCGCCGACCACTTTGGCCGTCTGAACGGTGAATTGCGCGTAAGCCATCCGCTCCGCCCCGGGCTCAACGGATTTGCCGAGATCACGGGACAGCGTCGGGATCTCGACGATCTGCAGGACTACGAGACCGCCCGTGCCCGAGCCCGCGGGGGCCTCGTCCTGCACCACGGAGATCTGCGCACGGAAGTCGCGGCCAGCAGCGGACGCCTGTGGCTGGGTGGCGACGCGTATCGCGATACGAACGGTCTCGACGCGCGCTTGCGGTACGCGCTTTCAGCGCAACATGTGGTGCAGATGGCCCTGTCGTACGCCGAGCTGCGCCACGCCGAAGCGGCGGAGGAAGCGCGCGACGCCAGCCTGAGCTCCGTGGCACTCGGAACGACCCGGCTGTGGCCCACGCCCTTGCGTCCGACCCTCTCGCTGTTCGCGCTCTACGGTGCGCAGCGGGCCGATGCCGGACCGGCGGACACGGCATCGGCTCAGCGGAAGCGAGCCGGCGCGGAGCGCGACCTGTCCGGTATTGGGGCCGAACTCGAACTGCGCATCGCCCACGATTGGGAGCTCGTAACGCGCGCCCACTACCGGCGCAGCGAGTATCCCGAGCGCGACGAGCTGTTCGAGAAAACGCGCCGGGACTCGCTGCACGCCGGGTCCCTCAGTCTTCGCTGGTATCCGAACCCGGCGTGGCGCGTACAGGCGCAAGTCCGCCGCAGCGATAACGACAGCAGCATCGACTTCCACGACTACGAACGCGACGTGGCGGAGTTGAGCCTGCGCTTTCGGTTCTAGTGATCCATGGCATGTCCTCGGGTGAGAGGTGGCGCGGGGACCTCCGTTTGCGAGAAGACCCAATCCGCGTAACGGGTTGTGAACTGGTTCACGGTATGTGCGGCCGCGCGGCGCGAGGCTGTTCGCGGTGACAGCCTTGTCAACGTCATAATGCGCAAATAACACACCCGGCTCGGCCGGCGAGGCCACCCGGGAGATTCGTGATGGACGCACACAACGGCAGGTTCATAGAGGGCGCCGCCTCATGGATGCGCTCGGTGCGCTGGGCCTGCATCCCGGTGCTGCTGCTGATTGCGGCACACGCCGCGGCCGCCGAACCGGCGGGCCGCGTGATCTCCATTGCCGGTTCGGTCGAGGCAACCGAGGCCGACGGCCCCGCACGCGCGCTCGAGCACGGCGACCCGGTGTTCGCCGGCGAAACCCTCGTGCTGGGGCCGAGCGCGCATGCGCAAGTACGCATGCGCGACGACGCGCTACTCGAGCTGGAGGCGGACACGCGCTTCGTGATCGAGCGCTACGAGCCCGGCGCCGATGGCGGTAACGTATTGATGCACCTGTTGCGCGGCGCCATGCGCACCATCACCGGGGCCATCGGCGACCCGGAGCGGGAGCGCTACCGGGTGAACACGCCGGTGGCGACCATCGGGATTCGCGGAACGCAGTACGCACTGCACTTCTGCACGCGCGACTGCGCCGGCGAGGAGCGTCCGGCGGGCCTGTACGGCCGCGTCGATGCCGGCGCGGTGGCCGCGAGCAATGACGCGGCGAGCCGCGTGTTCCAGCGCAACCAGTACTTCTACGTGGCCGACACCGACGTGGCGCCGCGCGAGATCGTCCGGCCGCCGAAAGGCATCCTCGACGGCGGCGCCGTGAGCAGCGGCGAGCTCTCCTCACCACCGGACGGAGCTCTGACGGGCGGGGACAGCCTCGAGGGCGCGGTGGGGGATACGACCGAGGCGCTCGGCGATACCGTGACGGACGTGGGCACCGCGACCGGTGACGCGGTGGGCGAGCTGGGCGGCGCCGTGGGCGACACCGTCGGCGGCAGCGGCGGCGAGGCGATCGGATCGCTCAGCGACGGCGCCGGCGATGGGGTCGGAGAACTCAGCGGCGGGCTCGGCGGGAGCGTGGAGGCGCTCGGGGACGACGACCTCGACGGCTCGGTGGATTCGCTGACCGAGGGCACGGGCGATACGCTCGACGAGCTCACGGACGGTACCGACGACGCACTCGAGGACGCGACCGACGGCCTTGAGGACCTGCTGGGTGATTGATCGGAGCGCTCCGCTCAGACCCCGACCGGTCGCGCCAGCCCACTACGCCGGACCCGCCGTATCTAGTGGACCGCGTCGGCGCGCAGCCCAGTAGGCCGCGTGACTCGTCCGAGCGCGGCGCCACAAGCCCGGGGCATAGCCCCATACGGCCGCCACGCCCCGGCTTCCCCTGACGTACACTCTTGCCAGAGGCGCGTGATCCGCGTGCCCACATGTCAGGAGGTGCGACATGGAAGATGCGCCCGCCTATGAGGGCCGCTGTTTCTGCGGCGAGGTCGGCGTCCGGGTCACGGGGAAGCCGGCGGGCATGGGGTACTGCCATTGCGACTCGTGCCGGCGGTGGTCGGCGTCGCCAGTCAACGCATTCACCCTCTGGCCACCGGACGCGGTCGAGATCACCCACGGCGCGGAGAGTCTCGCCAGCTACAGCGCTACGCCGCGCAGCGAGCGCAAGTGGTGCCGCAACTGCGGCGGGCACGTGCTGACCGAGCACCCGCAGATGGGCCTCACCGACGTCTACGCCGCAGTCATCCCCGAGTTTCCGTTCGATCCGGGCATGCACGTCCACTACCAAGAAGCCGTGGTCTCGATCCCGGATGGGCTGACGAAGATGCGAGACGTGCCCGCGGAGATGGGCGGTTCGGGCGAGACCACACCGGAGTAACCGTCCGACCGCAGCGGACGCGAGTGCCGTATCTCGGCCCGGCGCGTGCGTCAGCGCCGCGCCAGATCGTCGATCTCGTGGCCGCGATGGAAGGCCTCGATGGCGCCGATCACCTGGCGCCACAGGGCTTGGCGGGCCTCGCGGCTGCCCCAGGCCACATGCGGCGTGACGATGACGTCGGGCCGGTGCTGGATGCGGTGGATGGGGCTGTCCGGCGGCGGCGGCTCACCGTCCACGCAGTCGATGCCGGCGCCCGCGATACGGCCGGACTCCAGCGCTTCGCACAGCGCGTTTTCGTCCACGACGCCCCCGCGGGCGCAGTTGATCACGATCGGGCAACGCGCCATACGGGCGAATTCGTCCGCGCCGATCAGTCCGCGCGTCTCCGGGGTCAGCGGGCAATGCAGCGACAACACGTCGGCGCGCGCCAATGCCTCCTCGAACGGCGTGTAGCCTGGGCGTAGGCGGCTGGCGCCTTTGCGTTCGGCGAACAGGCACTCCATGCCGAGCGCTTGCGCCCGCCGCGCGACGGCGTGGCCCAGGTCCCCGCCGCCCACGACGGCGAGGGTCGAGCCGGCCAGTTCTCGAATGGGCGCGTCGAAGAAACAGAACTGGCCCGCACGCTCCCAGGCGCCGTCGCGCACCTGTTCGCGATAGGCGATCAGGCCCCGCGCGAGGGCGAGCATGAGCGCCAGCGTATGCTCGGGCACGCTGTTGAGCGCGTAGCCGCGCACGTGGGTCACCGCGATGCCGCGCTCGACACAGGCGGACACATCGACCTGATCGTAGCCCGTGGCGGCGACCGCGACCATGCGCAGATCCGGTGACGCGTCCAGCGTCTCGCGGGTGATCGGTACCTTGTTGGTGATGGCGTAGGCCGCGCCGCGCAGGCGCTCGACCACCTGCTCGGGCGAGGTGTGGGAATGGGTGACGAACTCGTGCTCGAACGGGGGTTCCGCGAGTTCCAGGTCGCCCCCCATGGTCGCTCGGTCGAGAAAAACGATCCTGTCCATCCGTGTCTTCGCGCGCTATCCCGGTCGCCGGCCCGTCCCCGTCTCGACCGAGGATACAGGCCGGCTCCGGGTCTGCCCATCCGGACGCGCGCTCAGCGGTGGCGCGGGATCCGCGGCAACGCCGCGCAGTGAGCGGTGGAGTCCAGATGCTGGGTGGCGCGCAGCAGTGAACGGCCCATGTGGTGAAACCGCTTGAGCCACGCGGCGCTCTCTTCCGGTACGCCGTAGTGGAAATCGTCTTGCATGGGAGGGCCTCCGTCGTCGAGTTCATGCCCATCATGCATGCGCGCACTCGGTTGAAAAACCGCGTTTCACGAATTGGACTTTCAACGTATCGTTACACCTGAGCTCATGCCACGGTCGCGATCTGCTTTTCCACCTTACCGGGCGACACCGAGCGCCGGGTACCCAGATGCTGCGCGAACAACGAGACCCGCAGCTCCTCGATCATCCAGCGCAGCTCCTGTTGCGCCGGCTCGGCCCAGGCGATGCGCTCCGGCGGCGGCAGCACCTGCTTGGCGCGGTTCCACAGCGGCTCGACCTCGGCCCGGCCACGGCGGTCGCGCTCGGGCTCGCGGTCGAGCACGTCCAGGCGGCGCGCGACGGCCTCGAGATAGCGCGGATACTCGGCCAGCCATTCGTCCGGCGTGGCGGTAATGAAACCGGGGAAGATCAGGTGGTCGAGTTGCTCGGCCACGTCCCGCGCCGCCTCGATCCAGGTCATCGGCAGGCTGCCCTCGATGCGCCGGTGCACCGCGCGGTAACGGGCGCCGAGAGCGTCGATCTCGGCCAGTAGCGCCTCGGCCGTGTCCCACATGCGCTCGCGGCCCGCGTCGAAGCACGCCTCGAACGGCTCGCGCTCGCGCGGGGTCTCGGTACCGGCGAGAAAGGCGCGCTCGGTCACCGCATCGATGAAGTCGGCGACGAACGCCTTGCCGCCAATACGGGCGCTGAACTGCAGCGCCGTGCGGTCCAGGCCCGCCAGGCGGCGCTCGAGTTCGCGGACCCGGCTGCCCAGCCGGCGACGGATCAGTGCGCGCACGCCGGCGCGGTGCGCCGGCGCCGCCTCGTCGGTCGTGGCGAACACGGTCAGCGCCAGGCGGTTGCCCACCGGGGATAGTGCCGGGTGGACCTGCATGACGATGCCGTGGCGCTCGATCTCGACCGATTCGGGCAGCGCACCGAAATCCCAGTCGCTCACGTCGTCGCGTTCGAAGCCGGCCTCGCCGGTCTCCAGCTCGCGCGCGGCGGCATCGCCGTGGCGCTCCGCGAGGGCCTCCAGGTCGCGGCCGCAGTCCACGGTCTCGCCGGCGTCGTCGATGACGCGCAAGCGCAGGTGCAGATGGGGCTCCAGGGCTTCCGGGGCCCAGGCCCCCGCGGGCGGGGCATCGCCGGTCATCCGACGCAGTTCTTCCGCCATGGCCTCGGTCAGCGGACGGTCCGAGGGTTCGAGCCGCTCGATCAGGGCGCGGGCGAAGTCGGGCACCGGCACGAAGCGCCGGCGCCAGTGCTTCGGCAGGGCACGCAACAAGCCTTCGATCTTCTCCGCGCGCAGCCCCGGCACGAGCCAATCCGGCCGTCCGGGCGGGATCTGCCGGATGGCGGCGCGCGGGACGGTGAGCGTGACGCCGTCGTCCTCGGCACCGGGGGCAAAGTGATAGGCCAGCGGCAGCTTCAGGCCGGCGATCTCCAGCACCTCGGGGTAGGCCTCGCCGCTGACCTCGTCGGCGTCGCGCTGCATCAAGGCCTCGCGCGTGAGCTGTAATGCCTCCAGCTCGGCGGCGCCGGCCTGCTTGCGCCAGGCCTCGAAGGTCGGTCCGTCGTAGACCTGCGCCGGGATGCGCGCGTCATAAAAGTCGACGAGCACCGACTCGTCGGCGACGATGTCGCGCCGCCGGGCGCGATCCTCGAGCGCCGACAGCTCCTCCAGTAATGCCCGGTTGTGCTGCACGAAGCCGGCGTCGGTAGCCAGCTCACCGCCGGCGAGTGCGTCGCGGACGAATAGGGTGCGCGCCTCGGCCGGGGCGATCGGGCCGTAGTTCACCCGGCGGCGCGGGTTGATGACCAGCCCGTAGAGCGTGCTCTGCTCATCGGCGGCGACCCGCTGCGCCTTGGCCTGCCAGCGCGGGTTACGGTAACTGCGGTTGAGCAGGTGCGAGGCGAGGCGCTCGATCCACTCGCGCTCGATGGCCGCAACGGTGCGGGCGAACACGCGCGAAGTCTCGCTGATCTCGGCGGCGACGATCCATTTGGGCGGCTTTTTCGCCGCCACGCCCGACCCCGGGAAGACCCGGAGCTTGCGGTTGCGCGTGGACTGGAATTCGCCCTCGCCCTCGTGGCGCGCGATGTTGCCCAGCAACCCGGTGAGCACGGCGCGGTGGACGTTCTCAAAGGGCGCGGGCTCGGCGTCGGCGACCTCGCGCGGGGTGCGCAGATTCATCCCGAGCTCACGCGCCTGGGCGCGGAACTGGCCGTAGAGATCGAGCCATTCGCGCATGCGCACGAATGAGAGGAAATGTTCGCGCGCGATCTGGCGCAGGCGACTCTGCGACTGCTGGGCGCGCTGCTCGCGCCAGAAGGCCCACAGGTTCAGCAGCGACTGGAAGTCCGAGCGCGGGTCGCGGAACACCGCGTGCGCCTGGTCGGCGGCTGCGCGCGCGTCCTGCGGGCGTTCGCGCGGGTCCTGGATGGCGAGCGCGGCCGCCAGGACGATCGCTTCCTCCAGCGCATCCTCGTCGGCCCCAGCGAGCACGATGCGCGCGAGGCGGGGATCGACCGGGATGCGCGCGAGCCGGCGGCCGAGCTCGGTCAGTTGGCGCTGGCCATCGACCGCGCCGAGCTCGAACAGCACGGTGTAGCCATCGTTGATCAGCCGCCGTTCGGGCGGATCGATGAAGGGGAAGTCCTCCACCTTGCCCAGCCCCAGCGAGGCCATCTGCAGCACCACCGAGGCCAGATTGGTGCGCAGCACTTCCGGATCGGTGTAGCGCGGCCGGCGTTCGTAGTCCTCCTCGCTGTACAGGCGAATGCAGATGCCCGGCCCCTCGCGGCCGCAACGGCCTTTGCGCTGATCGGCGGAGGCCTGGGCGATGGGCTCGATGGGCAGACGCTGCATCTTGGTACGCACCGAATAGCGCGAGATACGTGCCTCGCCCGAGTCGATCACGTAGCGGATTCCGGGGACGGTCAGCGAGGTCTCGGCCACGTTGGTCGCCAACACCACGCGGCGGCCGGCCCCGCCGCCGCGCGCAAATACCTTCTGCTGGTCGCCGGAGGCGAGCCGGCCGAACAGCGGGAGCAACTTGAGATCGCGCAATCCCGCCTTGGACAGGGCCTGCTCGGTGTCGCGAATGGCGCGCTCGCTGGGCAGGAAAACCAGAATATCGCCCGGCCCCTCGCGGCTGCATTCGCTCACCGCCTCGATGACGGCCTGTTCGCGATCGCGCTCGTGGGTATCGCTGTCGCTCTCGGCCAGCGGGCGGTAGCGCAGCTCGACCGGGTGGGTGCGGCCCTCGACGTCGAGGATCGGGGCATCGTCGAAGTGGCGGCTGAAGCGCTCCGGATCGATGGTGGCCGAGGTGATGATGAGCTTGAGATCGGGCCGCCGGGGTAGCAGGCGCTTCAGGTAGCCCAGCAGGAAGTCGATGTTGAGACTGCGCTCATGCGCCTCGTCGATGAGGATGGTGTCGTAGGCGGTCAGCTCGGGGTCGGTACGGATCTCGTTGAGCAGCACGCCATCGGTCATCAGCTTGACCGCCGTGCCGGCTTGGACCTCGTCGGTGAAGCGCACGCGATAGCCCACCAGCCCGCCGACCTCGCCACCGAGCTCGCTCGCGATGCGCGCCGAGACGGTGCGCGCCGCGATACGCCGCGGCTGGGTGTGGCCGATGACGCCCTCGATGCCGCGACCGAGTTCCAGGCACATCTTGGGCAGCTGGGTAGTCTTGCCGGAGCCGGTGTCGCCGCAGACGACCAGCACCTGGTGCGCCTCGATCGCCGCCAGCAGGCGTTCGCGGGCGACCGAGACGGGCAGTTCGGCGGGATATTCGGGCCAGTCACTCCCGCTGGGGCGCAGCTCGATGCGCGCCGTGCGGCGGCGCTCGGAACGGTCTATATCGCGGCGCAGCCGCTCGATGCCGCGTTCGTGGGGCTGGCCCTTGTGAGCGCGGCGTTCCAGGCCCTTGAGCCGGCGGCGGAAGACCGGCCGTTCGGGGGCCGCCGCCGCCTCGATGGCGGCGTGGATCGCCTCGCTGTCGATCGCGGGGGCACCGGTCTGGTTCATGGGGCAGCCCCTGGGCGGCTCGCCGGACGCTGCGGGCTCACGGTTCAGCCGGAGGCCTTCTCGCGCATCATCAGGTAGTCGATCTCATGGGCGCGCAGGCGTTGTTGGGCGGATTGCAGGGCGTCGCGCTGGCTGAACGGGCCGACGCGCACGCGATGCCAGCGTTCGCCATTGACCTGCACATCCTGGACGGCGACGTCGAGGCCCAGCAGCGCGATCTCGGCCTTGAGCCGGTCCGCCGGCTCCGCCTCGCGGAAGGAACCGGCCTGGAGGAAATAGCGCCGGTCAGCCTCGTCGATGGCGCCGTCGGCGGGCTGGGTATCTTCGTCCGGCGCCGGCGCGGTCTCATCGTCCGCCCCGTCCCCACCTTGGCCGAAGTCGGGAACCACGACCTCCAACTCGGGCAGGATCGAGTAGAACTCGAAGCGCGGGCCGTCTTCGTCGGCCGCGTCTTCATCGGTGACATCCGCGGGCAGCTCGCTTTCCTCGAGAGCGGGTGCGCGGGCGGTCGCATCGGACGTTTGATCGAGATCGTCGAGGTAGACGAGAAAGGCCACGAACAGGCCGATGATCAGCCCAATCGTGAGCATGGCCCAGCCGGGCAGGCCTTTGGCGGCACCGCGCTGGCGTTTGCTGCGCTTGGCGCGGGCCATCTACATCGACTCCGGGGCGCTCACGCCGACCAGCGCAAGGCCATTGCGGATGACCTGACCAGTCGCCTGAACGAGCGCGAGGCGGGCGTCGCGCAGCGGGGCGTCGTCCACGATGAACTGCTCGGCGTTGTACCAGGTGTGGAACGCGTTGGCGACGTCCTCGAGCAGGAAGTAACAGATTCGATGAGGCTCGCGGCTGCCGGCGGCCTGGGCGACCGTCTCGGGATAGCGCTCCAGGGCCTCGAGCAGCTTGTTCTCGTGCTCGGTGCCCAGCCGGTCGAGGCTGGACAGGCCGTGCTCGCGATCCCAGGCCAGCCCCTTGGCCTCGAGCTGGCGCATGACGCTGGCGATGCGCGCGTGGGCGTATTGCACGTAATAGACGGGATTGTCCTGTGTCTGCGCCTTGGCCAGATCGAGATCGAAATCGAGGTGCTGGTCGCAGCGACGCAGGACATAGAAGAAGCGCGCGGCATCGGTGCCCACCTCCTCGCGCAGCTCGCGCAGGGTGACGAACTGGCCGGCGCGGGTGGACATCGGCACTTTCTCGCCACCGCGATACAGCGCCGCGAACTGCACCAGCAGCGTCTCGAAGTGGGCGGCATCGACTCCAAGCGCCGCCAGGGCCCCGCGCATCCGGGCGATGTACCCGTGATGATCGGCGCCGAAGACATCGATCATGCGCCCGAAGCCGCGCTCGGCCTTGTTCCAGTGATAGGCGACATCGGCGCCAAAATAGGTCTTGTCGCCGTTCTCGCGCACGACCACGCGGTCCTTCTCGTCGCCGAACTCGGTGGCGCGGAACCAGCGGGCGCCGTCGGCCTCGTAGGTGTGCCCGCGCGCAGCCAGCTCGGCGAGCGCGCGATCGACCGCGCCCGCGTCGAACAGGCCGCGCTCGGAGAACCACTCGTCGAATTCGACCCCGAAGCCGGCCAGGTCGTCGCGGATCTCGGCGACGAGCTCGGCCAGGCCATGCTCGAACACGGCGGGCCAGTCGGCGCCGAGCAACGCGCGCGCGCGCTCGATGAGCGCGTCGACGTAGTGCTCGCGGTCGCCGCCATCGGGCTCGTCCGGCGGCAGCTCGCGGGTGATCTCCTCGGCGGGATGGACCAGGGCCGCGCCATGCAGGTCCGCCAACGATGCGGCGATGCGGCGGACGTAGTCGCCGCGGTAGCCGTTGGCGGGAAACGCCAGCTCGACGCCCTGAGCCTCCAGGTAACGCAGCCAGACGCTGACCGCGAGGATGTCCATCTGACGTCCGCCATCGTTGACGTAGTACTCGCGATGGACCTCGTGGCCGGTGGTCTCGAGCAGGTTGGCGACGCTGGCTCCGTAGGCGGCGCCCCGGCCGTGGCCAACATGCAGCGGACCGGTCGGATTGGCCGAGACGAATTCGATATGGACGCGCTCGCCCGCACCGGCCGCGCTGCGGCCGTACGCCTCGCCGGCGTCGAGCACGCGCCGCACGGCCTCACTGCGACTGCCCGCGGCGAGAAAGAAGTTGATAAAGCCGGGTCCGGCGATCTCCACCTTCTCGACCCGGGCATCGTCCGGCAGTGCGGCCACGATTTCGGTCGCGAGATCGCGCGGCTTGCGCTTGGCCGACTTGGCCATGACCAATGCAATGTTCGAGGCGAGATCGCCATGACCTCGATCGCGGGCGCGCTCGACCTGGATGTCGGGGACCGCATCGGCGGCGAGGATCTCGCGCGCGGTCAGGTCATCGAGGGCACGGCGGAGCAGTTCGGCGGCGACGTCTTTCAAACGGTGGGTCCGGTCTTACTGGGTGTGCGCGAGTGTCGGCTCTTGCGGCCGGGCGCGACGAAAGATGGCATTCTACCGCTCGCCCCGGGTCGGGAGAAGGTTGCTGGACGTCAGGTTGTGGCATGGCGCAAGCTTCATTGCGTGTGGGGCATCCCCGAGCCCGCCCGAGGCGGCGCCCCCCGATGGCCTGCATCCTGCTATACCCGGCATTGAACCACGTGTGGGAGGCGATCTGATGGTCAGTTCGGGAGATCTCGACGACGCGGCCAGCGACGCACTCGCCGAAGCAATTCAGCTCATCGTCGATGGCGAGGATGTCGAACCGCCGGTGACGCTCGCCAGCGTACGTCACGCATTGAGCCATGCGAGCCAGGCACGTTCAGCGCCGCTACGCCGGCTGGACCCGGAAGATCGCGAGGCCCTGGGGGTCGAACTCGAGGATCTGATTGCGGTGTACGGCGAGGAGGCGGCGGCCGAACGGTTTCTGCAGCCGTTCGGGGGTTCCGACCTCACGCGCGTGCTCGAGCATGCGATCGAACGCGGAGACGAGCCGACACTCGGCCAGGTACAGGGCATGATCGAGCAAGGGCTCCTCGCCGAGCTGATCGGCGAGGGCGAGGTCGCCGAGGAAGACGAGCAGGGCATCCGGGCGAGTCTGGAGGCGCTCAT